>NZ_AHMN02000011.1:325000-380000 GCF_000243695.2 Leptospira kirschneri serovar Cynopteri str. 3522 CT
TTGTAAATGATAAGTTTTTTGCAAAGAATTTGCATTTGTTGGAAAATTCCATAATGGAGATTGAGCAAAACTGTTTTCAATTGTCTATTTCAATGTAACGGAGATAGATGAGAATTAGTTTTTCAACACCTTTAATTAAAACGTTTAACAAAAAATAAATGAAGGTTCCAAAGTCCCGCGGCTAAAGTAAAAACGAGATGTTTAAAATTTTTTCTAAAACTTCTAATTAACGTGAATTCGTTTTATTTTATAAAACCTGATTTTTCCGTAAAAATAAAATGTGGGAACTCTTACAAATCGAGGTTTTACAGTTAATTTTAAAATTGTGGGAACTACCACGTTTTTCAATTTTGAATTTACGAATTTATTTTCTTAACTAACGTGAGTTCGGCGAAAGAAAATGAGAAAGAATTTTCTAAAAGAATGAGTTCCCACATTTTAAAATTTATTCTTACAATTGTGATTGTGGTAGTTCCCGCCGCTTTGTGATTTTGAAACGTGTTTTCTCTCAGGAATATTATAGTAGTTCCCACAGTTTCAGTTTTATGGATTCCTAAACAAAGATTTTGGTTTTTTCTTTGTTTTTTTAGATAAGTTTTTTTCAATTTATGTAAACTGGACTCGCATTGAATCAGAACCGATCCCGAATTAAAATCAGTACAATAGGCAAAATCTGTTCTTCCTGATGCTTTGGCTCTTTTTTCTTGACTTTGGGGATTAAAGCGAAATTCTGGCCTCTACAGGACGATTTTTCATGTCAGTATTATCAAAAGTACATAAAACTCCTTCTCTTACAAAAGAAAACGCTGTAAAAGGTTGGTTCGTAGTAGATGCGGAAGGAAAAACTCTAGGAAGACTCGCTTCCGGAATTGCCGCAAGACTTCGCGGAAAACATAAAGCAACTTTTACTCCCAACCAAGATTGTGGAGATAATATCATCGTTATCAATGCTTCCAAAGTAAAAGTGACCGGTAACAAAGAGACTCAGAAAATGTATTATCATCACTCTCGTTATCCGGGTGGGATGACCGAAACCGTTTTCAAGGACTTAATCGCAAAACAACCGGAGAAGGTAATCTACGAGGCTGTAAAAGGAATGCTTCCTAAAAGCAAACTCGGAGATAAAATGCTCACCCATTGTAAAATTTTCCCGGGTGCTGAACACAACCTCCAGGCACAAAAGCCTGTGAAACTTGACATTTAGGAGATCGAATATGGCACCCGCAAAAGAAATTTGGGCCGTAGGAAGAAGAAAAACTTCTGTTGCACGCGCAAAAATTAAAGAAGGTTCCGGTAAAATCACCGTAAACCACAAAGATATTAAAGATTATCTTCAAAATCGGAAAGCAATTATTGAAGAAGCGATTCGCCCACTTTCTCTTTTAAATGTTCAAGATAAATATGATCTCAATTTGAACGTAACCGGAGGAGGGATTACGGGTCAAGTCGGAGCGATTCGACATGCTCTTGCAAGAGCGATCTGCAGAATTAAACCGGAGTTCCGTCCAGCGGTGAAAAAAGAAGGATTCTTAACTAGAGATCCAAGAATGGTCGAAAGAAAGAAATACGGTCTACACAAAGCGAGAAGAGGAACTCAGTTTTCCAAACGTTAAGTTTCTTTTTCATTTCGTTTTTTTAAATGCCTGAATCTCTTTCGTCCGAGAGCTTCAGGCATTTTTTGATTTTAGAGGTACTATGAAACGCCAATCCGTAGCGGAAATCCGCGAAATCTTTTTAAACTACTTCAAGGACAAATCGCATAACGTAGTTCCGTCCTCTTCTTTGCTTCCCGCAGGAGATCCCACACTTCTTTTTACAACGGCAGGAATGGTTCAGTTCAAACCTCTCTTTACAGGTGCGGTAGAACTTCCTTATACAAGGGCGACTTCCTGCCAAAAATGTCTCCGCACCACCGACCTCGAAGTTGTCGGAAGAACCGAAAGACACTGTACCTTCTTCGAAATGCTCGGGAACTTCAGCTTCGGAGATTATTTTAAGGAAGAAGCGATTTCCTACGCACTCGATTGTTCCGTCAATCATCTGGGTTTTGACAAGGATAAGATTTGGGTCACTGTTTATACCGACGACGACGAAGCCGAAAAAATCTGGATCTTAAAGGGAATTCCTAAAGAGCGCATAACGCGTCTCGGAAAAAAGGACAACTTCTGGGGACCTGCGGGAGACAGCGGAGCTTGTGGACCATGTTCCGAACTTTATCTCGATCGTGGAATTGAAAAGGGCGGCCCCGATTGTGCGACTAGCGGAACCTGTAAACCGGGTTGCGATTGCGATCGTTTTTTAGAATTTTGGAATATAGTATTTAACCAGTTTAACCAAGACACAGAAGGAAATCTGCATCCTCTCAAACAAACTGGAATTGATACTGGTTCCGGTTTGGAACGGGTCGCTCTTCTTTTGCAGGGAGTGGATTCAGTTTATGATACGGACGAACTTCGAAAGATCATTTCCTTTTATGAAGAATTGTCCGGACTTTCTTACGAAGAAGAAAATTCAGTCGAAACTGCAACGAAGAAAAATGATATCCGACGTATTTTAGCAAATCGAAAGACTGCGTTTCGAGTTGTGACCGATCATATTCGTTCGGTGCTTTTTTCAATCGGAGATGGGATTTATCCGGACAGAACCGGAAGAGGTTACGTGATTCGTCGTTTGATTCGCCGCGCTACCCTTTTCGGAAGAAAGTTGAATTTTAGAGAACCATTTCTTTATAAACTCGTGGATAAGGTCGTCGAGATCTATAAACCACGTTATCCGGAACTGGGAAAGAACGTGAAAGCGATTCAAAAAACTATTCTCGCGGAAGAAGAACTGTTCCTGAAAACTCTTGAACTCGGGCTCGAAAAGATCGAAACCCTCGTTGAAAGGACTAAAACCTCGGGCAAAACTATATTTTCCGGAGCGGACGCATTTTTACTTTATGGAACCTACGGTTTTCCTGCGGAGATGACCGAAGAAATCGTCGCCGAACAGGGATTAGACTTCGATAAAAAAGGATTCCAGGAAGAATTGGAGAAAGACAGACAATTCTCCAGAGAATCCTGGAAGGCCAATAAGGTTTCCCTGATGACCGGTCAATCCGTGGAAAAAACGGAGTTTCTCGGTTATTCTTCTTTATTAGGAAAAGGGAATATTACACATTTATTTTTTAATAATAAGCCGGCGAATTCTTTGAAAGAAGGGCAAGTTGGCGCGATCGTTTTGAACCAAACTCCTTTTTATCCAGAAGGAGGGGGACAGGTAGGTGATGTTGGTTTTTTTCGTCAGGGGAAAAACGTATTCAAAGTTTTTGATACTCAAAAAGAGAACGATAGTATTATCCATTTTGGAGAGGTCTTAAGCGGAGAGTTTACCGTTTCTCAAGAACTCGAAGCGGAAGTGGAAACAATCCGAAGAGAAAGACTTAAATTTCATCATTCGGGAACTCACCTTTTAAACGGCGCTCTTCGAACTCTTTTAGGTGATCACGTTTTACAAAAAGGTTCGATCGTTTCTCCCGAATATCTTCGTTTTGATTTTTCTCACCCTTCCGCTTTGACTTCGGAAGAAATTCGTAAAATTGAATCTTGGGTGAACGAGTCGATCCGTAAAGACTTTCCTGTTGAAACCAAAGAACTTCTTATCGAAGACGCTAAAAAAACTGGAGCCGTTGCAACCTTCGGAGAAAAATACGGAGATCGCGTGCGAGTCGTTCAGATGGGTGACGCATCTGTAGAATTTTGTGGCGGAACACACGTTAGTCGCACTAGTGAGATCGGATATTTTTTTATTAAAAAAGAATCTTCTCCCGGTGCGGGAAACCGTCGTATCGAAGGAGTTTGTGGTCCTGCTGTAATCGAAACGTTCCAAAATCGTTTTGCTGAATTGACTGAATCCGCGCAGAACTTAAATTTAAAAATCAAATCGGAGTTAGGCGAAGAAGGATCTAAAATTCTTATCACTTTTTCCATACCTGGCCCGGATGAAATCCGCGAAAAACTCGAGAAGGAGGGTGCTAGTGCTGTTTCTTTTTTTCGAGACCTTTCCGAAAACATTGCCGCAAAGATAGAAGAAAACACTTTTTCCTTTTTAAAAATAAAAAAGAATTTGGCCGAAAGAGATTTCGAAAACAACACTTCTGTGATTGAAAACGTTCTAACTTCCTCCGTGAATATAGGAATTGGAAAAATCGTCTCTGCAATTTTTGAAGACAAGGATCCAAATTCTTTAAAAGGTCTTTCCGATAACTTGAAAGTCAGAGAAAAAAATCTTCTTGTTATTTTAGGAAGTAGAAACTCGGACAACGCAAGCGTAGTGATCACCTGTTCTTCCGAACTCGTTGGAAAAGGGATACACTGCGGTAATCTAATCAAAACCGCCTGTGAATTGTTAGGTGGAAAAGGCGGTGGTAAGCCGGATATGGCGCAAGGTGGCGGTAAGGAAAAACAAAACCTTGAATCCGCGATTACGGGTGTAATAAACGAAGCAAAACAAATTTTAACCGGAGAGAGAGTATGAGCGATCCTTCTTTTGACGTCGTATCCGAGATCAGTAGACCTGAGTTGACGAACGCGGTCACCCAGGCCCTTGGAGAAATTAAAAATCGTTTCGATTTTAAAGGTTCTAAGTCGGACATTCAACTTGAAGACGAACAACTCATCTTGACCTCGGATAACGAAGCGAAGTTAGAGAGTGTAATTGACGTTCTCGTTTCTAAAATGGCAAAACGCGGTTTAGGTCTGAAAAATTTCGATTTCAAATCTAAGATTGAGCCCGCTACCGGCGGAACCGTTCGGATGAAAGTCAAGATCCGCAAGGGAATGGAAAAGGAACAAACCAAGGAAGTCACGAAGCTGATCAAGGATTCCAAATTGAAAGTCAACGTTACGATTATGGGTGAATGTGTTCGAATTACCGGTAAAAAAAAGGACGACCTTCAAGAAGTAATTCATCTTTTAAAAAATGCGGATCTTCCTTTTGACGTTCAATTTACAAACTACAAGTAGCGGAATGTTCTGAAAAGAATATTAAATCTTTTTGATCAACCTTACTTTTAAGCCAGTCTCTAAACTTAAAGTTTCCGAAAATTTGATAATGAACTTATGGAGGTTTGCAAATATCCAGAGAGTCGCCTTTTGTGGGAACTCATACAGCGAATAGAATATTCAAAGAATGTTGAAAAACTGTAATTCGTACAATACGACAGTTTCTGCGGGAGCTTCAGCAATTTATTATAAATTTCTAATGAATTGTGGTCGAGTCTTTTACACTTCAATAATATGAATTCTGCGTTGTCGGAGTGCGTTTTCAGCTCCATTTAAAATTGTTGACGACTATAATTGAAAATTAGATTTTCTTGATCTTATTGTCAATGGTTACTATTTGGAACTAAATAATAAAACCCAGTATTTTAAGCTGAAACATTGTTTTGCAATAGAAATTTAGGTATTTAATTTGATAGGGTCTGTAAAATGACACATTCAAAAAATTGAGCTAAAACAAAAACAGTTAGAATGATTCTGAATTGAAGCGCCCTTCTTCTTGACAGACTTAGAAAGATCTGTCAAACTTTGTTCCATTATAAAAACTGAGGTTCTAGGGCCGGGTGATCATATGTCGATTACTGACTTAAAAACAGAAAAAGATTTTGCCAAACTTCCGGAAGGAACATTGGCCGAACTTTTGGAGGGTGAAATATTTATGGTTCCAGCCCCGATCCCTGAGCATCAAAGAGTTTCTGGTAAATTATATTCTAGTCTTTTGCAATATTTAGAACAAAATAAACTAGGCGAGGTTTTCTTTTCTCCCATCGACGTATTTTTAGATGAACATAACGTAGTTCAACCCGATCTTATATTTATTTCTCAAGCTCGTAGTTTTATCATACAAGAAAAAAGAATCGAAGGCGCTCCCGATTGGATTGCAGAAATTCTTTCAGAAGGAAACGCCTATCACGACTTAAAGACTAAAAAGAGACTCTATGAAAAACACGGAGTTTTAGAATACTGGATCGTGGATCCTATAGAACGTTCGGTAGAAGTTTATCGTAATGGAGAATCTGGATTTACACTATTTTCTTCTGTTAACTCTGGTAAAATCGTATCTGCTCTGTTAGATGGATTTTCAGTAGAGATTGATTCTATCTTTACAAAGGTTAGAGATTCGAATCATTGACGTTTTTTTATTACTCATTTCTATCAAATCGAGTCTGAAATGTTCATCACAAGCGCGATTTTATGTGAGTTCGATAGAATCCAATGCGAAAGCGATTGAAGAACGCTCTTTATGAACCCGTGTTCTATATTGTAACTTAAGACAAAATAGTATATTACGTTTTTTTTATGCAATTGATTGACTGGAGCTAAAGAACGAGGTCCGGTAAAGCCGGATTCGCCCAAATTTTTTTTACTCTGGATTTATATTATTGAAATGTAGACGATTGTATTGGAGTTTTTATTATGTAGTTTTGACTGATACGTTTCAGAATGCCGGAAATTCTTAAATTTGATCTTTTTGTTGCAAACTTACATTGGTTATTGATTTCTATTCGGAGTTATATAATAAAGCTCTTAGTATTTTGTGATAATAATTTACTACCTCAATTTTTATAGGGATCGGTAAAACGAAGAATTCTTTTCATAAACAAAACTACAAGAAACCCTGTCAAATTAGTATGAAAAAGTTATTACTCGTTTGTGTTTTAATAGGTTCCGTTGGAATTTTTGCCGAAGAGGAAAGTCCCGTAAAGTTTAAACTGGAAAAAAGTTTCGGTAATGCGTATCTTTTAAAAATTATTCATCCAGCTAACTTCGGTGTTCAAAAGGACGCCCCTCATAAAATAATTTTAAATCCTAAAAGCGGAGTGAAGGTGGAAAAAGCGGATCTAAAAGTAAAAGGAAAAATTTCGGAAAAGAAAAAAGAATATTTCGCTTCGGTGGATCCGATTCCTCTAGTAGTAACTGGTAAAGGAGAATTAGAAATTCAAGGAAAAATCTACTATTGTAACTTCGATAAGAATATTTGTATTCCAGGTAAAATTCAACAGGTGGAAATGATTCAGTAATTATATAACGCCTTAAAAGAATTTTCTAAAAGTATGTGTTCCTACTATTTTAAGATTTGTTCGTAAAATTGTAATTTGCGGTAGTTCCGCATTTTAGGAATCGTTCGGATTTCAAATTTTTTTCAGAAAGCAAATTATGGTCTGAATTCACGTGGAATATTCATTTTTCGTGATTAAATAGTGTGAGTTCCCACATTTTTGTGAAACTATTTATCCCTATCAAATCGAGTTCCTAAATATTAGAGTAGTTGAAAAATGAATTTTCCTATCTGTTTCTATTGTATGGAAACGCCGATGGAAGCAGTTTTGTTAATCGCCACTATGAAATTTTTCAACAACTCTATTGCTCTGAGTTATAAAAAATTGATTCTTATACATGGAAGTATCGAATTCGATTTGTTTTCAGTGGATTGATCTCATACACTTCGGAATGATAAAAACGTCACGTTTTTGTTAGGGGATAAATCTGTTGATCGGTCTCGAGTTTGTTTCACCTTTTCTATGTTAACGTGAGTTCAATATAACGCGAAAGGGATCGATGAATGAACTAAAGCACAACGCTCTCTATGAATCGCGTTGTGTGGTCAAGTTATTGGTATTTTATGAAAATTGAATCTGATTCTGTAGTTTCATAATAACTACTTGACCGAAGCTAAAGAGCCTGGTCCGGCTGCCTGTGGCAAGCCGGATTTGCCCTAATTTTATTACGTTGAACTCATGTTATGTTAAATTCGCGTTAAGTGAAGTATCTTTCAAAATGGCGTCTAACGTTTTAAACTCGCTTTCAAACCGGGAGAACTAATCTGAAATAAAAAGTAGATTTTTCCTTGGATCGGGCCGGAGGATTTTACGATCTGTCCTTTGGATTCAACCAGTTCTTTGAGAACCGATTTATCGGAAGGACGAAACTTATCCCCTTTTTCTGCAATCAGAAGATTGATAGCCCTTTTGCGAGCCAGATCTTGGGCTCCGTCCGCATTTCCTTCTAAAGAAGAGACTACTACTTGAAACGTATCCGAGTTTAAAAAACCCTCGGTAGCTTTGATAAATTCATCTCCTGAACTTTCGTTGGATTCTTCCATTACTGTAGTGTTTTTTTTAGGATGTTCGTTTTCTATTTTCGTACTAGGGGTGGGTGAACAGTGATAGACGGATAGTAACAACGTTACGATCGAAAACAGTTGAATCGATTTCATGGCGCCTCCGGAACTTCTTCTTTGGAGATTGGTTTTAATCCCTTTCGTATAACGCTCGCATACAAATCTTTTTGAATATTTCTATAAATGAAAGTACAATTCGCGGAGTCTGTATAGTCTTCTCTAAAAAGAAACATAGAGTTTAAAAACCAAGCGAACGCACCTCTATATACCAGAACGTCTTGGGTTAATTGTTTTTCTTTTTCTTTATTTTTTTCAACCGCTTTTGGATCTGGAACAGAAGTCGCAGTATTTGCAGTTTGATTTGTACTTTGATTTGGGTTTGTGGTCGGATTAGTTCCGACTGTGCTACCGGATACGGCTATACTTCCGGGAACGGCGGAAGAAGCGGCCGTAGTAGTCGTAATTTGACCCGGAAGAGCGGGTGGTAAACTGCTTGTTAAATCGGGAGGTAATGGTCCACTAAAGATGAGTTCGTTTTCACGAATTTCTTTTAGTAAAATTGAAACCGCCATCTCGTCCCGCTTTGTCTCTGCGATCTTTCTACATTGGTTTCTTAGTTCTTTGATTCCCATGTCTTTGGAGGGAAGAGGAACCTTGACTAGGATCTGAAAAAATTCTCTGGAGATAAAACCTGTGTCTTTTACATTCTCAAGAACCTTTTGTCTGTATTCCGGGTCTGCGGGAACACAAACGGAATGAAAGGTTAAAACTGAAACCGACAAAAATAAAAAATAAGTTCGCCGCATGAGACAAACGTATTTGAATCCATCGGAAAAGGAAGCAGGATTTTCCGGGAACTTTCTGGACACCAGGCCTTAAAGAGGAAAGACTGTAGCTATGTGTTTTATGCTATGGGTTCTTAAACTCTTTGTGGTTTGTTTTAAAGTTCAAACTTTCCATTACAAAAAAGTCAGTAAGATTCTTATAATTTTAGGAATCTACGTTTGTATTTCGAATGTTTCCGTTTATGCGGATGTTACTATCTTTTCCGGTTTGAAGAAATCTTTAGAAGAAAAAACCAGAACTTTTCAGATGGAAAACGGACTGAAAGTTCTGATGATGAAACGGGAAGATTCTCCTACCATTGCCGTTTATACTAAATTTTTAGTGGGTTCTGCGGACGAAACTCCGGAAATCGCCGGTACGGCACATCTCTTAGAGCATATGCTTTTTAAGGGAACTAAAAACATAGGAACCACAAACTATGAAAAGGAAAAACCTTACTTAGAACAGATCGCCGTTTGGGGAAAAAGGTTGGATACCCTAAGGCTGAAAGAACTGGAAATGAAGGAAAAAGGAGAAGAACCTTCGGACGAATTTAAAAATCAAATCGAAACTTTGAAGAAAAGATTTTATTCCCTTTTAGAACTACATCGTAAATTCGTAATTTCTAATGAAGACAATTATATCTATTCTAAAAACGGTGGAGTAGGGTTTAACGCATATACTTCGAACGACGTCACTAACTATCAAATTCTTCTTCCTGCAAATCGTCTGGAAATTTGGGCCAAGCTCGAATCGGATCGATTGAAAAATCCTATATTAAGAGAATATTATACAGAAAGAGACGTGGTCCTGGAAGAAAGAAGGATGCGCGTCGAAAACAGAGGTCTTGGAATTTTAAGGGAAAAATATTTGGACGCAGCGTTTCCAGAAGGACATCCGTATCGTATGCCCGTAATCGGCTATGAAAAGAATTTAGGCTTTTTGGATTTGGAAAAAACGGAAACGTTTTTTAAGAACTACTATAACCCGCAAAGAATGGTGATCGCGGTAGTTGGTTCTTTGGATTTTGATAAGACGGAAAAAATCCTGCGTAACTATTTTGGAGATTTAAAAAAAGGAAGTCTTCAACCTTTGAAGAAAACGGCTCAAGCGGGATTTGACGGATCTAAGTTTGTTTCCGTGGTTCATCCGAGTACTCCTTCTAAAATCATTGGTTTTCATAAACCAGCGTTTCCTCATCCTGACGACGCCGTTTTTAGTGTAATCGATACTTTGCTCGCCGAAGGAGAATCTGGAAGGCTTTATAAAAAATTAATATTAGAAAAACAAGTCGCACAAGGAGTGTATTGCTGGAACGGAGATCCTGGAGATAGATTTTCCAATCTGTTTTCTATCTACATTACAAACAATCAAAACGCAGATCAGAAAAAAGTGGCAAATCTAGTCCAAGAAGAATTGGATAAGTTAAAAACGGAACTGATTACTTCGGAAGAATTATTTAGAATCAAAAATCAAATCTTAGGCGGATACTTGCGCGCCTTGGACGACAACGGAAAACTTGCGGACGTTCTTTCCCTCTATCAGCTATTATACGGAGATTGGAGGGAACTTTTAAGAGGTTATGAAGAATTGGATACGGTCACTCCGGAAGACGTACAAAGAGTCGCAAAAAAATATTTTGTATCCGAAAACAGAACAATCGCGGAACTGAACCCTCCCGCAAAAGGAGCAGGTAACTAAGATGAAATGCTTAAAAGACGTCATGGTTTATCAAACGTATAATTTAGAACGATTAGAAAAATATAATTTTATTTTTTCTAGATTCTTAAGTTGTAAAGATCGATTTTCGAATTTGTATTCTATGTTTTACTTTTTATCAAATAGGTTATTTGATTTTTTTCAAAAAAAATTTCTGTTTAAAGGAAAATTTTTCGATTTGCGAATGGGATCCAATCTAAAAATAAAAAATTACTATAGTAAAATATTCTGTTATTCTGTTTTACTTTTGTTTTTTACAGTTTCTTTTTTGGAGGCCGCTCCGGGAGACTTCGTAAAAGACGTAAAAATTCCCGCCCTCACTTTTGAATTTCCGGAAGTGAAAGTATTTGGCGCTGGAAAAGGAACTGAGGTTTATTTTTTACCGGGAGAGGAATTTCCTCTCAGAAATTTAGAAATTCATATCTATGTGGGAGTATTGTACAATCCGAGTCTTCCTCCCGAAGTTCCGGAACTTTTCGTTCAGGCTTGGAAACACGGAGGGGTTCCTTCTGCGCCCGGAAGTAAATTTATAGAAACTTTAGAAGGTTATGGAGCTAAGATCGACACGGACGTAAATTCCGAAAAAATTATATTCACGATTTCTTATCTTTCTAGATTCGAAAAAGAAATAGTTCCTCTCGTTCGTGAATTTATCGCCTCTCCGTTGTTAAACGAAGAAGGTTTTGCGGTTGCAAAACTCAACTTAGAGGAATCGATCAAAAGGAGAAACGATAAGATTTCCGATATTGCTTATCGTAAAACTGCAGAACTCGTCTATAAAGGAACCGTTTTAGGTAAAAGTGCCGAGTTGGATTCTCTTGCAAAAATCAGTTCAAAGGACATTAAAGAATTCTTTTATAAAACCGTTTCCACTTCCAAAAGAATCGTTCTGCTTACGGGAGATTTGCAAAAAGAAGAAGCGGAACCTTTGATCGCTTCCATTTTGCCTTTAAGGGAAAATTTTCGTAATGAAACTTCTGTAAAAATCAATACACAAATTTTAAAGAAAAATTTGGATTCTCTTTCTTTTCAAGTTTTAGGTGTGGATAAAGAAGCGACTCAAAGTGTAGTGATGATGGCCGGAATTCTTCCTGCGCATAAAGATCCTGATTTTTACGCGATTCAGTTGGCAAATTATATCATCGGGGGTGGAGGTTTTAGTTCTTATTTGATGCAAAAGATTCGTTCTGATCGAGGACTTGCTTATTCGTCGGGTAGTTCCACTCATTTCGAGAAGGATTATGGAGTGGTGTATTTTACCACTCAGACAAAAACTTCTACAACTCAGGAAGTCTATGATCTGATGCGTGAAATTCTAAGTGAAGAAACGATTTCTAATATTACAGAAAAGGAATTGGAATCTGCAAAACAATCCATCGTCAATCGATTTATCTTTCAGTTTGTGGATAAGATAGGAATTCTTCATAACTTTCTTCGATTTCAAGAACACGGTATGCCAAACGATTATTTAAAAACGTATCGAGACAAAATCCAAGCTGTTACGTTAGGTGATCTTAAAAGAGTAGGAAAAAAATACTTTGTAAGTTCTTCTGTTAAAACGATTTTGACCGGTCCAAAAAACATTACAAAAGGCTTAAATGAATCCGTAAAACACATTACGCCGGAAGAAAGGATTCCTTAGTGTATTGTAAATTTCAACATAAACAATATCAATTCGAAGGAATTTCGGAGGGAGGTATTCGTACTTCCTTGTATCTTCCTTCCTTAAGTTTGATGTTTGACATTGGTGCTCAGAATCCTAATCGGATACATCTGGATAACCTGTTGTTGACTCATTCCCACTTGGATCATTCCAGCGGATTGCCTTATTATATATCTCAAAGGTCTTTGAGGAAACTAAAACCGCCTAGAATTTTTGTTCCCGCTCCTTTAGAAAAACCGATGCGAAAGATTTTGGATCTTTATTCTGAGATCGAAAATTTTACTTACGCATACGAACTCAGTGCGGTAAGTCCGGGAGATAAGATTGATTTAGATTCAAATCATTTTTTTTCTCCTCATCAAACCTTTCATAGGGTTCCTTCTCAAGGATATACTTTGTATCAGAAAAGAAAAAAGTTGAAAAAAGAATTTCAATCTATTTCTCAGAACGAACTCAACCAGGCTTTGAAGGAAAAAATAGAAGTCTCTGAATTGAGCGAAATTCCGGTCATCAGTTTTTCGGGAGACACAAAGATAGAATACGTTTTGGAACACGAAGACGTTGCAAATTCTAGTATTCTATTTATTGAATGTACTTATATAGACGAAGAACGAAACGTAGCTCAGGCAAGGGAATGGGGTCATACTCATCTGGACGAGATTTTAGATAATCTTTCTTCGTTTAAAAACGAAAAGATCGTACTCATTCATTTTTCAAAACGTTATTCGGTTTCTTATATTCGAGAAGTTTTAGATAAAAGAATTCCGAAAGAAGAAAGACATAGATTTCATCCATTTTTGCCGTGAGTAAAGGAAGTCCTCCAGGAAAATACGGGACCTCGATTTTTCTGAACGGTCTGGAAGAGAAGATCGATTCGGATTTGATTCCACGTCCGATTGAAATCTTATTTCAGATGGAAAAAGAGGCCACCGAACTAGGCGTTCCGGTTTTAACTCCTGCTTCCGGTTCGGTTCTTCGTTTTCTCGTGGAAATTGAACAACCCAAAGAGATCTTAGAATTAGGAACCGGGTACGGCGTTTCCCTTTTTTGGATGGCTTCTGGTTTAAAAGTAAGTTCTAAAATTGTCTCTTTAGAAAGAGAGATTAATTATATTACTAAAGTTCATTCCTACTTAGAAAAACATCCTTTTGAAAATTTAGATATTCATCTTTTAAAGGTTCATTGTCTTCATTATCTCAAAGAAATTTGCGGAAATCCCGAAACCATTTGGGCCGCCAAATTTGTGTTTGTCGATTGTGATAAAGTTTTGTATCCTGAGATTTTTCGGATTCTGAAACGTTTACAACCAGATACTGCTGTGTTCGATAACGTTCTTTGGCATGGTAGAATTTTTGATCCTTCCTGGCAGGCCCCTTCGGATAAGGCGATGAGAGAATTTTGGAATGAGGTTCAAAATTCCAATTTGACTTATACTCTTTTTCCAGTTGGAGATGGTCTGCTTAGGATTCGATTCAGATGACAGTGGCGTCAAATCCGTTCTAGATCTTCCTTTGGAAAATAATAGTGTGTTGGTGATATACTCGAGTATATTAAGATTACAGTATATTATATTTTCTGGGATATGGATTTACGATTTTGTAATTTTATAGTACAAACAAATTGAAATTTGTACTTCTTCAATCCTCTGAATGCAAAATAACGTGAATTAATGCGAAAGAGGTCGATGCGGGGAAACTAAAGCAGAACGCTCTCTCAAACTAAAGTTGTCTCGCGTGCTCGAAGTAACTCAAGCCGTTTCACTTCTTGAATTCAATGCATCGCTTTCTAAGGGGCGCTCGACAGATCACGTTTTAAATTGAAACTAAAGATGATGATTGTATAATGTTTCCCGTATACAATTTATTGACCAGAGCTAAAGAACCCGGTCCGCTGCATAGGCAGCCGGATTCGTTTCGATTTTCTTACGTCGAACTCACCTTAAAATACTAGTTGCGTTTTAAAACACTGTGTTATACTGCCGTGTAGGAGATTCGCATGTCATCTAAATGTTTTCGATTTTTTATTTTAGTTTCAATTTTAACTTTATTCTTCTTGACGTTTTCTATTTCGGCTCAAACAAACGCACCCAAAGAAGAGGCTAAGAGTAGCGAGCTTGCAAATGCGATTAACGATCCTAAATATCAAGGGGATTATCTGGAAGAATTTCATTACGCGAGAACTCTGGATTCCATGAAAGAAAAAGTGAAAAACGATATTCACGCCCTCGCAACCGTGACAAAAAATTTTGGTTCCAACGTTCAAGGTTCCAACGAGGATTTAAACTCGATCTGGAAACAATACAACGATGCGCTTCATTATTATTACAGAAGACAATACGTGGTGGCCGGAAGAAAAATGCGCGAGACCGCTGAGAGTATGGATAAGCTCTATGTTAAATTTTCGGATCATTATAATAAAAGAACGGATCAGCTTTTGGGAGAATGTGCGGATACGATTGTGAGTGTGGAGCAAACTCAGAACGGTTCTGCTCAGTCCGCTTCGGCTAGAAGCAGAGAAATTTCTGCAAATCATCATAAACTTCAGATCGCTTACTATCAGATGATTCAGGCCGACAGAATGCGTAGGGATTCAAGATATAAGGATTCTCTAATGCACTTTCGAATTGCAAAGGAATATGGAATTTCTATCTTGAGTAATCTCAAACCGGAAGAGGAAAGTAAAAACATTCGTGAAAAATATAAGATTGATCTAAGTGACAATCGAAATATGATCTATTCCGAACCTTCAGAAGCTCAGAAGAAATAGTGAGGTGTTTTCAAAACTTTTTTTCGATTCATAATTCCATCTTTTTAATCTTCCTGTTTTCAGGATCGGTACTTTTGGCCGGTCCTGAAAAGGTGGATTCTAAACCAGTTTCTAAATCTCCGCTTAAAACTTTTAAAATAGTCATCGATCCGGGACATGGAGGTTTGGATCTCAAACCCAAGGAAGACCACGGAGACAAATACGATCCGATTTCGGATAAATACTTGGAACTCTATAAAGCGGGAGCTTCTTTTAAGGGAACTAAGGAAAAAACAATCGTATTAGAACTTTCTAAAGAACTAAAGGAGATTTTAGATCTTACCAAAACCGAGGAAGGATTTAAAATCTTTCGGTCTTATATGAAATCGTTTACCAATGAAGATTTACCTTGGATACAAATCGATTCCGTAATGACTCGAAACGAAAATGCAGAAGAAAAAGATTATTCTTCGAACGAGGATCCGAATGCTCCGTATCGTCTTTTCGATTATCCGGATAAAAAAAACAAACAGATTCAACTTGGAAGAATTTCGTTTATCAATCGTGAAAAACCGAACTTGGTAGTTTCTCTTCATCTCAATCCGAGTTATAAGGAACATCCTGGTGGAATGGCGGCTGTGCTTACACCGTCTTACAGAACTTTTTACGTGTTAAAAGGAATCAGCGAAGGCAGATACGAGAAGGAGAAGTTTGAAAATTCTCCTTGGAAAGATTGGATGGTTTTTAAAGAAGGTTGGTCCAAATTAGAAAACGCGGTTGCGGATGCTTGGATTTACTTTCACGGATATTGGCCAAGTCGGAACGGTAAAAAAGCGGACCTATCTGCATTCGAAGGTTATCGTCAAAACATGGTTAGTTGGAAATACAAGGATCTTCCCGGTTGGGAACAATTGGCAAAGGTCGGTGGAAAAGGGCAATATTCTAAAACTCATAAACATTTTGTAGCCGAAGGTAAATTCTGGAAGAGAGAAAAATCAGAGCCGGAACTTTGGAGAAGAGAAGATGGTCGAGAGGGGTTTGGGGGAGATAATCATTATGCTTCTGCGGAGTTGATGAGGTTCGTTCAATATGGACTTCGAAAAATAAAAACCGAGGAAAAATTTCCGGAACCAGGGCCGATCAACAAACCTTATCTTTCGACATACGCGTTACCCACCTTTATCAATTCTATTTCAGCTTATTTAGAAATCGGTTATATAGATAAAGAAAATGATATGATTCTGATGACAAAACGTAAAAAAGACGTTGCGATTTCGCTTGCAGCTGGAATTTATTCTTTGGTTCACGGAATGAAAGTTAAAAAACAAAATTATCCTTATGTTCCGGTTGGTAAAAAAATCAATTGGAAACGTTACGAAAATAGAAAAGAAGGAAATTACTTTCAAATTGTAGGTGATTGATAATAGAGTTTCGTAAAAACTAAAAAAATAGAGGAATGGAAAAATAAAACGGATCAAAAACGTAAGAATAAGAACAGTTCTAAAAAATAGAATTCAAAACGTATGAAAAAAATAGAATATAATGGAAATGATTCGTTTTACAAAGAGCTTGTCTCAAAACCTCAAAGAATTTTACGCGATAACTTTTTATAAATTTCTAATAAAATGTAGTAGTTCTTACAAATTAAGTGTATTTAGCAATTTGCAAACTTTCTAGTAGTTCTTACATTGGACGGTTTTGGGACAAGTTCTAAATTAATTCTATAGGATTTAAAAACGCCCCTCTCCATTTATTTTTTTCTATTATTTCTTTTACTTTTTCTGAAATAAGAATTGGCCGGTTAGCGCTACCTCCGCTTCCAAACCATTCATTGGTTCTAACAAAATCAGGCATGTTCATGAAAATATTTTTTCGGAATTTCATTTTTTGGTCTTGTGGAAAATTATACTTTTTCTGACCGCAAAATGGTCCTTTTAGTGATTCGCTATCAATAGCTTTTAAAAAATTTAACATTTCTTTATCTTTCGGCATTTCACATATTTCTACTTCTAAGTTATCATCAATCAAACCTTGCGGCAATAGTGTATCAACATGTAACTGATACAATGAATCGATTTGTATTCCCGATTTATGAATAACTGGATGAGAAAAATATATTCCCGTTAAATTATTTTTTTCAAATTCATTTTTCACATGTTCACGAATAAAGATCTGGTCAAGAATCCAATTTAAACCAATGAATTGGCTATGCTTTACTTTTGGTTCATTCCGAAAACGAAAAGAATTAGTTTGGATTTTTCCAATGTCACAAGTGGGACAACCAACATTAGGTTTATAAGTTAAAGTTAAAAATCCAAAATCTTTTTCAGGTTGTGGATATCCAAAGTGTCCCGTTGATATATAATACCATTGTTTATTCATGTTAAAATATTGAATAATTATTATATTTGAATATAAAAAATTTTAGAAACTAGATTTTGGTTATATGTCAAGTTTGAACGCTCGGGGATTTTCTAGTATTGTATAAGAGGCGGCGCAATTTTGAATTCCCGAATTTACCTGCACTTTAATCCATTTGAGATTTTTATAAAGGTTCATGTTATTTTCAAAACTTTAAGTAGCTCCTCAATACTATTCTAATAATTATTTTTTTCATAATTTCAGATTATCTAAATTTATTTTAAAAGTTTATTGTCTCAAATGAATCAGATCACCTCTTTATTTATCTTTTATATTCATTAAAATAATTTATTTGCTTGTAGGATAGATAAGATATTGAAGGTTATATCTTTCCATCAATCTAAATATTATCTCGCCGTTAATTTATTATAGATAGTATATAACTATATTTTGATGTAACTATTTGTTTGTGCATATTTTAACTTGAGTTCTTAAAGGAAATAGGAAATTCATTTTATAAAATAGTGACCTCTATTTAATCCAAACAGAATGATGTCCAATCAAATTTAGGCATGAAATTGCTGTTTTACAGACATCAATTGGATTGAAAATTTATTGAATAGAAGTTGGTTCTTTTAAAATATTATTAGCTCCTATAAAATTGAATGTTGAAAATGTTCATCGTAAAGAATTGTTTGAATGTGAGATATTGGGTGCTTTATTATATAGTTTTAAGTAGCAAAATTTTGATGTATCATGTTCAAACGATTTAAAAATGATAGTATACTTTTAAATACTCCTAAAACGAAAAAGTGTAATCGAAAAAATCGCTTTTTGTATTCTACAACTTATAAAAATTGTATGGCAGCGTAAAATATTAGAGTTGTTGAAAAATGAATTTTCTATCTGTTTCTATTTTATGCAAATCGGTAATTGAAGCAGTTTTGTTAATCGGCACTATGGACTTTTTCTAGGGAATGTGATTCTTTTTTCATAATGTAAACTTTTAGATTTAAATATAGATGGTGGATACAGTTGTATCAAAGAATTAGAATATTCAGCTTTTTAAGTATATTAACTCTTTTTCTTTTTTTTCTGCCGATCTTGGCACAAATGCAAACAAAAGAAAACTTTACTCGACTTTGGGCTCAAACACAAACTACAAATTCCGATCCTTTGCTTCGGGGTAACTGGTATGAAGATCAAGAACAAGAAGAGGCTGTAATCTATAACAAAGTGATGAAGTATTTCCGACCTAATGCCCATTTTGTTTGGAAAACGGATCTACACGGAAGAAACTATAAGTTTTACAAAGATGGAAAAGTCGAGTTTTTGGTGGATCGGGATTTTAAAGAGGTGTTTCCGGATGTTTCCGAATTGGACGTTCATCTAAGTGAGGCAAAAGTATTGGCGGAACACAGTGAACCGTATTCCGCGATTCGTTTATTAAAAGGAATTGGACTTTGTTATCGGTTTCAATTTGGAAAACTTGTACCAGAGGGATACAGAAATGCGACAGAAGAACTGAATCGACTGGCCAGACACATGACCCACAAAAAAACGGACGTGGATAATCTTACCGATCCGTATGGTTGCGTAAAAAAGAATATTCTAAAAATTGAAAGTGATCAGTTCCGATTCTCCTTGGAAACTGTAAATGATTGGAAACATTTTTTCCCAGAACCGGAAACTCCGGAAAGTGGAACTGAAGGAGATCATATTTGGAAGGTTAGAAGGTTTTATCAATCGATTGAGTATGATGGATCTGTACAAAACAAAAACAAAGAGGAATGGGAAAAAGTGTATCGTTCCCAAGCCGAAAAATTTCTTAACTACAGACCCGATCGAATTCTATTTACGATAGGGCTTTCTTATCATCCGGTTGCGGCGATTTATACTTCTAAAAATTATTTTCAACTTTGGGATCTCAAACGTGGAATCAATCCTAGAACAATTCGGGAAACAAATTTTAGAAGAAAGAAGGAAGACGATTCTTATACGACTCGTTTTGAAATTTTTCACAAAGACGGAAGAAAGGTTCCTATGATCGTTTTAGAAAAATATTATTTAAGAGAAAATCGTGGTCTTTTGTTTTCTGTTTCAGGACCGGAGGCGCAGACGGATCGAATTCGTCAAATCTGGTTGCAATTGAATCAAAAACTGATCGTCGAATGAATTATGATTTTTGCTCTCGTAAAAATGGGAGATCGTCCATTTCCTCCTGAACCGTCTCCGCAAAATGTAACTTGGCAGTTATTGCTGATCGGGTTTGGTCTTGTAAATGGAATGGCGCTTTTATTCATACCTCTTGGAATGTATGGTTCCGTTTTTTTCACCATCATTTGGCTTTTGTTTTTATTTCTTCCTTTACTTTTTCTAGTCATCCGTCTCAGTACAAAATTTGGTAACCTTCTCTACGTTGCATTGTTTTTAAGTCTTTTGTCAGCGGGAGTTTCTTCACTTTACATCAGTCATACGATAGGATTTTTTCTAGGAATTCCTATCGGAAAAAATATGGATCTTTCACAAAGAGGAGAGTTTGGAAAAAATCGAATTTTGGTATTTAGAGAAGTAAAAATTCTTCCGGACTATATCTATTCTAGATCTGCCATTAGCAAGTCGAAGGCGGAACCACAACTTACTAAAACGATTTATTTTCCTGTCGCCCCATTAGTTTCATCAAGTTGGAAAGAAGGTGACCCGGTTCACGTTTGGGTCGCTTGTGAGAAAATGGAACTTCCGACTTGTAATTGGGGAAGTTCCGTCTTTTTTTGGGGCGAGAATTTAAAAAATCATTCCTTGTATCCTTATTATAAACTTTCCGTTCAGGATGCAGGAAGGATCTATAAACTTGCAGTTTCAGAATACCCTACAATTTTTAGGCCGATCACAGATCCAGAAAAGAAACTCGTTCGAGCTGGAATGTACGGACTATCTGGACTTTTTTTTCTCAATTATTCTTGGTTTATTTGTATCTTTTTAGGTTAGTTTTTTGAAAAAAGAAAATGAGTTTTAAATTTATATTTTTTGAATATAATATTTTTTTGTAAAAATTTGTATTTAAAAGCGTAAACTGAGTGCCATAAATTTTGTTATAATGTCCTGTTTCACGCAAAATACCAGGTACTTTATTTTTAGGTTTTATGGAAGTTCTGCAAATTTAAAAATCATCAGAAATAAAAAACTACAATAACGGGTTTTATAATAAAAATTTGAGGTACTATTTTTTTAAGGATCAGTAATAGATCTAAATCCATTCAAGAGAATTTTCTAAAACGTCAGAGTTCCCACAAAAATCGTCTCTTTATTGTTTCCTCCATACTTTTTATACGATTTCAAACATTCTAACTGGTTCTAATTTCGGGGTTAAGTTCAGTTCCTACATTTATAAATTTTTAATAAAATGTTAAAACTTATAGTTTTGAAGTTTTATGTGAGTTCCCACACTTAGAAGTTCGAATGGGTTATCAGTTTTAAATTCATTTTTGGTGCGATATTTTTTTGGCAAAATCTATCGAGTTTGGGTCCAAAAACTTAAAGATTACTGATGAAAGAATTCGGAAAGTTCGCAGATCTGAGATGATATTCTTGAATCTACGAAGTCAAGAAGGCGAGAGATTGATTACTCTCGGAACACTTCCCAAGGAGTTCGATAGGTTTTGCCTCGATCCATAATAGATGAATCTACCCATGTGTGCGCTTAAACAAAGAGTGATGCTCTAAGTTCAGGAAGTAAAACACTTTGGTTTCAAAAAAATGTGGGAACTACCGCACGCAGATCACGATTTTACGAACAAATTCTAGAATTGTAGGAATTCATACTTTTAGAAAATTCTTTTCATTTTCTAACGTCGAACTCGCATTAGTTAAAAATTCGTAATGCGACTTAATCTGTGGGAACTACCGCAAACTTAGATTTTACGAACAAATTCTAAAATTGTAGGAACTCATACTTTTAGAAAATTCTTTTCATTTTCTAACGTCGAACTCGCATTAGTTAAAAATTCGTAATGCGACTTAATCTGTGGGAACTACCGCAAACTTAGATTTTACGAACAAATTCTAAAATTGTAGGAACTCACTTTTAGAAAATTCTTTTCATTTTCTAACGTCGAGCTTGTGTTAGTTAAAAATTCGTAATGCGACTTAATCTGTGGGAATTACCGCAAACTTAGATTTTACAGTAAAATAAAATGTGGGAACTCTCACGTTTTGTTGAAAATTAAAGAGAAATTCGATTCTAAGATTTTACAAAAGGTTCACGTAGAAATTAAAACTCCATTCTTCTTGAATACTAGTATAGTGTGTCTTGCCGACCATACTTTTTATCCTTTTGCACGCCGTGTCCACACATTCGGGAAGAGGTTGAAAACGAATACCTTATTTTTAGATTTGAAAGTTCACTTTTGAGTTTGTCCCAAAATCACTATAAAATCCTAAAAGAAACAAAAAATTAAAGAAGCCAATGGTTTTTGGGACGGTCTATGAATGAAGATTTTCGCTTTTAAATCTTTTAAAAAAAATCACGAATTGTTAAAAAACTTTTTCGTTTGCTAATTTTGATCCTTTATCTTCCGATATTTATACAGAGACGGGTAGTAGAATCGGATTTCTTAAAATTCTTTTTAAAAGAATTGGAAGAAGGAAACATAAAACGATTCGGGTCCAAACAATTCTTTCACACTTTTTAGAAGTGGTTTCAAGAGTCGGACCTTGTCTCTAAACGATTTTTTATTTTGTATTTTGTAACCAGGAGAAATTCTCATGAGGAAGAAGATCATCTTACTTGCCGGACTGCTCTGCATTCTTGCAGTACCAGGTGTCTATAGCCAGCAGACCGGAAACAATCAGGCTGGTGGGAATCAGCAAACAGGGGCAAACCCGGATCCTCTTGAAAAACTCATATTAGAGAATTTCGAAGAGGCCGAAGACTGGAGAGCAAAATCAACAACTCCTCTCGGAGAAACAAAGGTTCTCAAAATGGTTCAAAGAGGACTGATAAGAGACGTGTTCGACGAAAACACGGTTCCGGATAACGGAGGAGATCAGATCGAAAAGAATCATATCCTTGGAGTAAAAACAAATTATACTGTCAGAGGATTTGATAGAGTGGAAGTATTTCCTCCTCATGAATACGTAGTAAAAGGGAAAGCTCGTCAATTATCCATCTGGGCTTTGGGAAGAAAGTTTCGTCATACTCTTTTCGCTAAACTAAGAGACTACAGAGGAAACACCCACAATATACGATTAGGAAGATTGGACTACTTCGGTTGGAGAAAACTAACCGCTACAATTCCGGGTTTTGTGCCTCAAAGTACAAGATTCGCTCTTTTAGATAAGAATCTTCATTTTGTATCTCTATTTGTAGTCAGCGACGTTCACGAAGTGGGAGGACAATTCTACTTTTATGTGGACGATTTGGAAGTTCGTGCCGATAAATCGGATGCGAAGTATCCTGGATCGGAAATTAAAGATAATTGGTAATCTTCGGGGAAAGGAAAGTAAACATGAGAAGATTCATGAACTCGTTCAAAATCACTGCGGCTCTAACTACGATTTTAGGAGGAGCCATTCTATTAGGAATCGTGAATGGACAAAACATCATCAAAGGCAAACGTGGAATCGATACCGCTACAGGAATCGACGTAAGTGGTTTGGAGCTTAGATCTATTACGGTGGAATCTTGGGATAATCCGGCGCCTTCGGCTCCTTATGGTTGGGAAGTTACTACCGATAAAGATACACAACCACCACAAGGCGGACAACAGCAAGCGTATCAAGCGACTGCGCAAAACGCTCAAGCTCTAAGAGAAGTAAAACTGATTTCCGGTAAACCTGGGGATATAAAGAATGTAGACGCAGGAACCGCAAAAGTTCTAGGAGTTAAATTTCAATTCACTTATCCAGGTGAGAATTCTGTAACGATTCGTCCACCTCGAATACCCGAATACGAAATACTTCGTACTAAAGCATTTCTAGATGCAAATAATCAGAAAAAAGTTTCTAAAATCTACGGAGTGGAATTTCCGGGTGTCAGTAAGGCGATGTCCGTTTGGGTTTGTGGAAGAGGAAACGAATACAATTTAGAAGGTTGGATTGAAGATTGGAAAGGGGACACACACATTCTTCAATTTGGATCTCTCGATTTTATCGGATGGAGACCATTGACCGTTTATATTCCTCAAGGAGTTCCTCAGGATGTAAATTCTTATCCACAAGTGAAGACGATCGTTTTCAAACAATTTAAAGTTCGTTCTCGTCCGGATACGAGCGGAGAAACTGTATATCTTTTCTTTGACGAGTTGAGAGTATTGTCCGATGTGTTTGAAGTTCACTTCGACGGAGCTTCTATCGATTTCGATGATGAAGATTGCAGAAGCAAACATAAATTGGATAAGATGCTCAAGACCAAAGTCGAAAAAGAATGTGGTAGTGGTGGCACTGCAGGCAAATAAAAAGTTTTTGTAAGAAAAACGGGATATTTTTAAATCCCGTTTTTCCTTTTCTGAGGCTTTCTCCTTCTCTCTAAATTCTGGTTTACGGATAAGCCAACTCGCCTATAATTGATAAATACAGGGCTGTCAGAGAGGAATTTTACCCCAAACGTCCCAATTTTCATCATCAAGCCGAGACTCAATCGGTGGAGTATCCTATGTCTAACGAAATATCAGCAACTACGGAATCCAGACCGGCTAACGATCTGGATAAGCTGACATCTCTTTTCAACGAAGAAATTTATGTTCGCACCGATGCGAATTCCATTCCTGCATCCAAGTTCAAGATTTTTGACGATCTCATCGAATTTTATAAGTCAGCCGGAAAAATAGACGAAGCAAAACGAAAAATCGAAGAATATCTTTCTGAACACGAAGATAGTATATCCGCAAGATATTTACTTGGGATTCTTTCTTTGGAAAGAGGGGAGATTAGCGACTCCGGTCTATTAAAAAATCTATTAGAATCTTTTAAAGTAGCCGGTAAGTGGGCGATCATAGAACATATTACGGATCAAATCCTGAAATATGGAGATCAAAGACTCGCGCTTAAATACAAAGCGGAGGCTCTTGAAAAATTAAAAAAGAATAAAGAGCTTAAAGTCGTATTAGAAAAACTTGCAAAACACGATCGTAAAAACCCTGAAATTTTAAAAAAATATGCCCTCTCTATTTTAGAAGAAAATAAAGAGAAAGCGATTACGTATCTCAAACAAGCGATCGAAACATTTGCTAAGACAAAAGACTACGTTCAGTTAGAAGAGATTTGGTCGATCATCGTAAATAATAATCACGAGGACCTTCAATTTTTCGAAAGAATTGAAAGAATCATGTTAGGTCATCGCGAAAGAACCAGACTCGTAGGTTATCTTTATCCGATCGTGGAACCTTATAAACAGTTGGAAGACTGGGACAAGGTGATTTATCTTTTAAAAAAGATTTTAGAACACGAAGCTTCTTCCAACAAAGCCAGAAACGAACTTATCAGAGCTTATAAAGCAAAGTATGTAAATCATTCCCTTTTGGAAGATTTTCTCAAGATGTCTGAGATCGGTAACAATAGAAAGCCGATCAAGGTATGTATCGCAAACTTCGAAAGGAACATCGTATTCGATACCAACAACTACGTTCTCCATAGAAACTGGGGCGTGGGGAAAATAACTTCAATTTCGCCTAACGGAGATTCTATTTTTGTAGATTTTAAAGATAAAAAGGATCATAAACTTTCAATTCAGATGGCGATTACCAGTTTAAAACCTCTGAAAAGAGATCACATCTGGGTAAAATACTACGAAAATAAAGACGAGATTACGGAATTATTTAAAAATAATATTCCCGATTTTTTTAAGGAACTTTTGACTTCTTTTAACAATAGAATGTTAACCGCGGATATTAAATCGGAGGTTTCCGGAAAATTTCTTCCGGTTGCAGAATGGTCTAAATGGTGGAACAAAGCTAAGAATATCATTAAAAAAGAACCTAATATCGGATTTGATCCAAAGAAAAAAGATGAATTAGTATATCGTGAAAAAGCGATTTCTTTGTCGGAAGAATTGTCGGAGAAGTTTGCTCACCAGACAGATGCAAATAAAAAACTAGATATTGCAATGGAAGCTTTGGATAACCGAGAAGATGCCGAAGGAGCCATTGAAACTTTCAATCACTTTTATTATGAAGAAGAGGAAGCGGCTGATCCGGTTCGTAAGATCGTAGCGTTTTTATATTTGCAAACTGCGTCGGAAGAACTCGGAGACGAGGAAATTCCAAGACATCTGAACGAATCTAAAATTGCAGAGTTGATCAAGTCTTTATCGGTTAGTTCTTTAATCGAGGTTTCCACTAAAATCGGAAATGCGGAAATCAAAAAGGGTTACGTAAACTTAGTTCGTAAGCACGCTCACAATCCGGAAGAGGTTTTGACCGGAATTCTTTTTGAAGTTCCGATCAAGGTGAATAAATACGTATTCTCCATCTTGGAAGAAGAGGGTAAGTTTGATCTCCTCAATTCATTTATTAAATCCGCAGGTGTGAGAGCAAAAGAAACTCCTGAAGTTTTTATTTGGGTCGCTAAGTCTATTCTTACCAAAGTTTGGGAAGGAGAATGGCTTTTATCTTCTAAACAAGAAGAACGTCTTGAGTTGATCCTCAAGGTTTTCCGTATGTTTAAACCTCTTGCTAAAATAGAGGATAAGGGAACTAAACTCAAGAATGCTTGTAAGGAAATCCTACACGGTAACGACGATGAGATTTTACGCGAGGCGATCCATTCCGGAAATTCTGAATATATCCGTAAGTTATACGCCCTTTATAAAGAAGTTCCATATTTTACAGATCTTGAAAAAGAACGTCTGTATTCTTTGATTGTCGAGTTGAAACCTGATGTCGCTTGGGAAGAAGATGAAGACGAGGATGAAGAGGACGACGACATTCTTACTCGGATTCCTGAAGGTGCGATTTTAGTTACGAGACGTGCACTTAATCGTAAGAAGGAGGAATTTGAACACCTCTTGAATGTAGAGATGCCGGAAAATTCCAAAGATATTGGAGAAGCTCAGGAAAGAGGGGACTTGCGGGAAAACGCTGAATATAAAGCCGCTATGGAAAAACAAGTTCAATTGCAAGCGGCTATCAAAAGATTGGAAGCGGAAATCAAAAGTGCGATTATTTTGGATCTTACCAACGTCAAGACGGATAAGATCAACATAGGAGTTACCGCAAAACTCAAAAACGAATCCACAGGGGAAGTCGTGGCTTATTCCATTTTAGGCGCTTGGGACGCTGATACAGAAAGACATATCATAAGTTATCAGTCTCCACTGGCTAAGTCTTTGCTTGGTAAAAAAACGGGGGATTCCGCCGTTTTAAATCTTACCGGAGCGGAAACTCGCTATACGGTTCTGGATATTAGTAGATTTTCTTTACAAAACCAAGAAAATTAGAAAATATATTCGGAAAATCGAATGTATTAAGAAATCCCGAATCGTTTTCGATTCGGGATTTTTTTTGTCTGTCGAAAGACTATTTGAAAGATCAGTGCAACACGTTTTATAGAACGCGTTGTGTTTTACTCAGAAATACATAATAAGTATCTATTTCTATTTAATAATTTGCGCTTTAACCCTGTAGTTCAGTAGAAAGAAAATTTGTGCAGATAAAAGAACTCAATGCAACAGCTCTTGAATGCCAATCCGTAGAGAGCGTTTTGCTGAGTTTCAATTCTTTCGGAATTTCCAAACTCAGGTGTTGCTTTTTATGAATCGTAGCATAATAATCGCTTTCGCATTGAATTCTATCGAGCTTACGTGAAAAGGTACTTTATGATAGACATTTAGTACTCAATTTTATAGAGATCAGTAATAAAAAGACTTCTCTCTAAAGCATCAGCCACTCAAAAATACTTTATCATTGCTTAAAATGTCGAATTCTAAGATATTTTTAAGATAGATTCTCTATTTTTTATGCGGTTTTACTTTTGTAATCTTCCACATTTTTATTTGTATTCATCAGAGTTATTTCTGTTGGAAGAATATGTCGTTGTATATAAATGAGTAGTTCTTCGGCGTTGAGTTTTTGTATCATTGTTTCCGGAATTCGGTTCCAGCACTGATCGAATACCGTTCTTACATTGAGTCCTTTCGATTTTAGTTCTCCTACTTGATCACAGAGGAAACGTATTTTCACCCGATCTTTTTTGATTATGTTTGCCATTTTTTTCTCCTTTTTCCTGATTTCCTGTTTTCTTAGGATCTACATTAAGATTCTATAATACGTGAATTCTAATTTGCGATTATGAAAGTGATCCGACAAATTGAAATGTAAAAGTAATTTTGCCTTTCGAGATTCATCGCCCCGTGTTATTTGGAATCGATATAATTCTTTCAATCGATTGTAAATGAACCTCCAGACAAAAATCCTATCATATAAGTTTATTTAGACGTTTTTTTTGATAAAAATGTTTCGAATCGATTTTTTGGTTCTATTAAAACGATTTCGAATTTTCGAATATTCTTACCTATTTGGCACCAATTTTTTTCTCTGAGTTATGATTTAAACGTGCTACTTGAAGCTATATAACAGAGGTTAACATTTTTCACTCAACCAAATAGTTTTGCGATTAAAATTCAAGATACTCAATTGTATAAGCGTCAGTTACTCATTTTAATGGAACGGATCTTTAAAAAAAAATTGTCAAGTTTTGTTTTATCCAGTTTTATGATCCCAAAAAATACGATGACTTCTAAGGAGGTAGTTGGATTTAAAAATGTGAGTCTGGTCTAATTCGATGCGAAAGCGATTGAAGCGTAGAAGAACTCAGTAGAATGTTCTCTACTATAACCAACCCCACAAGTATTTGGATCTCAATATAAATCTGTCGGAATTACGATAAATCCTCTGTAAAATTTACACCTGCAAGTGATTCATAGAGAGCGTTACATGAGTTTTCCCTAATTTTGGGAAGAGGAAAGTCTTGGGGGACTTTTCCCTATCAGAAAAACATACTTTTTGCAAGTAAAAACCTCATTCTTGTCGGAACACTTGAAAAATGTGTGTTCAGCTTTAGAGCCGGTCTCAAAACTACCTATCAAAAAAGTTAAAAGCAATGATAGAGCTTGCGAGATAAAGAGATGCAAGATAATTTTCAGATTTTCTTTCCCAACGAATTAGGATAGCCCTGAATCGATTGTGCCAACTGTTAGTTCTTTCAACGACCCCTCGTCTAGGTTTTCCTTTATATTTACCAATGAGAGGCTTCTCACCTTTTTTCCGAATATGAGATTGAATGTTTCTTCTTTTGATTAAAACTTCTATATCTTTGAAATCATAACCTTTATCTAAACAAAGATGTTTTGGCTTCTTTCTTCTTTTTCCGGAAAATATTAGGATTGAATTCAACGTATCCTTTACACCGTGTTTGTCATGAACGTTAGCTCCAGTCAACGTAATTGCCAAAGGAATTCCATTTCCATCTGTAAGAATATGCCGTTTAACCCTAATTTGGCACGGTCTGTAGGGTTTTTCCCAGTTAAGCTCCCCCTTTGGGAGCTTTAACCATTGCTGAATCCATCGAAGCCCAGTCCCATGCTATCTGATTCTTTACATCATAATATTTTAAAATAGATTTATAAATCTTTTTGAATACTCCTGCTCGTTCCCATTCTTGAAATCTTCTGTGACAAGTTTGGCCAGATCCAAACTCATTCGGAATGGCACGCCACTGACAGCCTGTTTTCATTCGATAGATGATACCTGCCATTACTAATCGTGTTGGTACTCGATTGCGACCTCCTTTCGGATTTACCTTTTCTTTCGGGATCAATGGGGCTATTTGTTTCCAAAGTCCATCCGGTATCTCTGAATAATATTTGTCCATTTCACAAGTAAATAATTACGATTCAAAAGTACAACCAGTTTTGAGACCGGCTCTTAGTTCAATTGTAAAATGTGGTAGTTCCCACAAATCACGTCATATGAACATTCGAACATTTTTCATTGTTCTTAAACGCTTATGAGAGTTCCTACATCCGAGATTTTGAGGCAGATTCTAAATTACTGATCAAATAGAGATTGAATGAATTAATGTGAATTCAACGTAAGAAATTCATAATTCACTTTTCTAAAAAAAATTGGGATCTGAATTTTACAGATGTGGGAACTACCGCAGGTTACGACTTTACGAACAAATTCTAAAATTGTAGGAACTCATACTTTTAGAAAATTCTTTCTTATGCCCTGCTCACGTTAAATCGACTGTAAATTTCTATTTCGTTTTAAAATATAATAAGCCATTATAAAATCCAAAAAAAGGAATTTGGAAATCAAATTTTTACGTAAAATCGTTGTTTTGTGCTTATCACTGAATTCAAAATTCATTTTATAAAAGTTCAAGTTTATTGTAGAATTCTACCTCTTGATCCTGATTTGCAATTTTTATTTTAATGCAGGCTTTTTATAATTGGCCTTAAGGATTCTACTCTTAGGATTTTAGTTGATCTAAGTTCTAAAACTTTCGATGCTGGTTCAGTTCCCAAAAAACGAATTGATTGTGATATTATAATTAAGGTCTATTGAGAATTATGAAAGTAACCGAATCCATGATTGAGAAATTAGGGGTCGAATTCAAAGAATCCGATATTATCTTTGAGGAGAATCAGGAAGCGGAAGAAATGTATCTGATCGTCAACGGAAAAGTCGGAATTCATAAAAAAGTAAAAGAAGCCTATAAACTCCTCGTAGAATTAAAAGAGGGGGATATGTTCGGCGAAATGGCACTGATCGATAGAACTCCTCGAAGCGCAAGAGCGGTTGCAAAAACTGACGTTTCACTCATCGCAATCAATGAAAGTGCATTTTTCAATTTGATACGAACCAATCCCGGCTTTTCCATGAAAATTGTTAAAATTCTTACTTCCAGATTGAGGGAGACCAACAAAACGATCGCTACTCTTTTAAAAGCGGATAAAAAGAATTTAGTAACTTCGGCTTTAATTAATTTTTCCCAAACATACGGAACACAAGATGGTAGTATTTGTAAAATTCCTTTGAATCATTTTATTCGATGGGCGATTCTTAGGGTTGGGTTGGAACACAAGGACCTGGTAAGCGCAATCAATCTATTAGTAAAAGATAAAATGGTGGAACAAAAAAAAGAAGACCCTGCGACCTTAATCCTTCGGGATTCTCTTTTTAAATATACGGTGGATGTTTGAATCTTAAGTCGATCTTATCTAAAACTCGAAAAAGACTTTTTTATCTAGACAATCTTCGTTCCTTTGCTCTTTTAACCGGTCTAGTGTTTCATGTGGCGATCGTTTACGCCGCCGAAATCAAATATCCTCTTAGAAACGAACAAAGATCAGAGATTTTCGACGTCTTTGGTGAATGGGTTCACGTTTTTAGGATGCCTCTTTTTTTCTTTCTTTCGGGATATTTTACGGAGGCGATTTTTAGAACAAAAACTCTGAAAGAGTTTTTAAAGATGAGAATTTTTAGGATTTTTATACCGACACTTGTCGGGATTTTACTTTTTGCACCTATGCAATCCTACGTGTCTCTTTTACAAGCCGGAACGAAAATTTCTTACTTTGATTTTTACTTTAGAATATTCTTAAATTATAATGTTAGACCTTCTCATCTCTGGTTTCTTTATTTTCTGATCTTATTTACGATTCTTCATATTTTGACCCGAAGGATCACACTACCTTTGGCGTTTCTTTTGAATAAGGAGTCAGATCAAAAAAGTTTTATACAAGAATTTAAGACGATCATCGTTTTTACTTTTATTAGTTTTGTAGGTACTTGTATGATCAATTTCTATTTTTTGAAAGATGAATCCTGGTTTGCGATTGAACCGGTAAACTTTGTCTATAATTTCACTTTTTTTCTCTGTGGAAGTTTTTTGATTTCTAAGGAAACTTTTCTTTTGGAACCTCAATTGGATCGTTTTTGGATCTGGACTCCTCTTGCTTTACTTTCGTTCTGGGGATTTTACGAGATCAGTAGGATCGATCCGTTTTGGTCTTACTTTGGTTATACTGGAAATTGGAGAAGGATTTTACACATTTTTTCTAAATGCGCCTCCGGCTGGTTGATGATCCGTCTTTTGATCGGTATATTTCAGAAATTTTTCGACTTTAAAAACGATCGGACTGAATACATGAGGACCGCAAGTCTTCCGATCTATCTTTTACACCATCCCGTTTCTCTTTTAGCCGGTTACTTTGTGGTTCATTCTTCTTTGGGACTCGCTGAAAAATTTATTTTACATCTTTTATCGGTTTTTGGAATCACATTCGCAATTTATCATTTTCTAATACGTCCTTTTTACTGGACCAACTTGATTTTGGGAAATCAAACACAGGCTAAAAAGAACACCTAAGGAGTATTTCTTGAACCCGAATCTAAAAAAAAAATTTCTAAAACTTATCAAAATCAAATCGGACGTAACTCTGTTAATTCCTATATTTCTGTTTTTAGTCTGCTGTAAAAGTGGAGACTTTTCTTTACTTTCTTCTCCAATCAATCGAGAAAAAAACGGAACCGAAATTGTTAAGTTTAGTATCCATCCTTACAAAGGAACCGTAATACGTTTGGAAGAGGAGATTCTTCCTTTTAAGGTTTTAGAAACGGATAAAAATATCGCTTTGGTCGAAATGGCAATTCCCATTTATAAGGACGGGAAGGAAATAGAATTAAAACTTTCTTCTCCAGGTTTTCAGAATTCGTCTTACCGTATTAGAAAGCCGGAAGAGTTAAATGAAAAACTGATAGCTCTGGATAAAGAGGGCATAACGCATCGTTTTATCTCAAGATTTAAAACGGGATCTCAACCCAAAAGCGTTCGATTTATTGACAATACTAGACTTGCGATTCCTCTTTTAGAAGATGAAGGTATGGACGTTTTGGATATAAATTCCGGTCAAACCGTCAGACTTTCTCCTCCCGAAAAATACAAAAAAAAATTGGGTTTTGTGGAAACGATTTCGATTCCGGAGCACAACGAACTCTGGGTCAGTCAGATGCAGGCGAATGCGGTTCACGTGTTCGATTTAAAAACTTTAGAGTATAAAGCGACAGTCGATCTAACCGGTAAGTGGTCTAAAATTCTTCTTTATGATCCGATCCGAGATTTGGTCTATTGTTCCAATTGGATCAGTGAAGATATTTCTGTTATCGATAGAAAAACAAAAACAGAAACTCGTAAAACGGATAAGATCGGTTTACCTCGCGGGCTTCTTCTTTCGAAAGACGGTAAAGAATTATACATTGCCCAATTCTCCGCAAGCAATCAGGAATCTGGAGGTGGTAGACTCGGAATCTATTCCATGGATAAGGAAAAACTCATCGATACAATCGGTCCTCCTGGAAACAAACGCCATATCGTTTCGGGCAATACTGAAAATAAGATTTATGTTTCTGATATGTGTTGTAGCAAGATCGAAGTTTATGATTTAAAAGAAAAAAAAGTCCAAAAGTCGATTCCTGTATTCGATAAACCGAATACGATTGCTCTTTCTCCTGACGGAAAGTATCTTTATGTTTCTTGTAGAGGTCCTAATCATCCAACCGAAGGTTATCTCAAAAAAGGTTTGATACTTGGAAGAGTTTACGTCATTGACACGACTACAGACACGGTTAAGGAATTTTGGGAAGCTGGTAATCAACCTACTGGTCTTGACGTTTCACCCGACAACCGTTACTTAGTGATCTCAGATTTTTTGGATCATCAAATTCGAGTTTATCGTAGGAATGGTTTTTAAGTCTCCAACAGTTTTTTACTAAAAAACTGTTGCATTTGAGAATTCAACCAAAAACATGTCTCTTACCGGGCCTGTAGCTCAGCTGGTTAGAGCACACGCTTGATAAGCGTGGGGTCATGTGTTCAAATCACATCAGGCCCAGCCGGTATTGACAAGGGGCTTTAGCTCAGCTGGGAGAGCATCTGATTTGCATTCAGAAGGTCGTCGGTTCGATCCCGACAAGCTCCAATCGAATTTTACAATATCGATTCGGTTCACATCTACTTCCTTTTAAAATTTAAAGATACAATTCGATTTAGGTTTTTATCCACTATATTCTATTTTTTGAATTTAGTTTAACTTATGTCGGCGTAAATTTTTCAGAGTTATTCGTAAAAATTACGTTGAACTTACGTTATATCAATCTCAAACGCTAAATAACGTGAGCAGGAACGTAAGGAATCTGTTCTCTAAAATTTTGTTTTACCGCGAAAAAATAGATGTGGAAACTCTTACAAACCTTGAAATTACCGTAAATACTAAACTGTGGGAACTACCACTTTTAGAAAATTCGTTCTCATTTTCTAACGCCCTGCTCACATTAAACACATACTAGAATAAAAACGAGATTCCTAATCGTCGTTGTAAGATTTTTTAGGTTTGATCTTATTTTACAACTTTGTTGGGTCTCTGGTGTTCATTGCTATTTATTTTAATGTGAATTCTATGTAAGAAAATCTGAGCGAATCTGGTTTGCCATAAGTGGGCTCTTTAGCTCTGGTCAATAAATTGCATACAGGAAACATTATATAACAATTATCTTTAGTTTCAATTTAAAACGCGATCTGTCGAGTGTCCGTAGAAGCGAGGCGGCTTTAGTTTGAAAGAGCGTGTTCCCCGTATCGATTCCTAAAATGTGGGAACTACCACAAATCACGATTTTACGAAAAATTTTCTCATGTTATTTTTTATAATTTTGAGTAGGATCAAAACGGGTAGTTCCCGCAGATTACGTCTTTCTGGTGTATCTTTTTACTGTTAGGATAGCAAGTAGTTCCTACATTTTTAGAAATTTTGGAACGGACTTTACGTCGTTCTTTTTTGTTTGGTTACTACTTGGACAATATTACTCTGAACCTGTTTCAAAACTTAGAATGTGGGATCTCACACAAAAAAGCCAACGATTTCAAGTTAGATATAATTTTTTGAGAATTTCTGCGTTTTTGTAAAATCTCATTCATTTTCTGATACTATTTTTATGCGTCTGAGTAGTATTCCTCAGAAACGAAAAAATTTTCGGTTGAGTTAGCTCATGGTAAAATTGGTGTAAACGTATTCAATATTCCTAAATTACCTAAGAAAATTCATCTTGTTCTTAGAAACGACGATTGTGTTTATTATGTAGTTCGTGGAAACCTTCAACTTACCTTACCTGGAGCCGAACCTATAATGTTACAATCAGAAGAGGTTCTTTTTATACCATCCGGGATCGTACATTCGATTTCTTCTGATAAAGTAAATTCAAAAGTACTAATGATAAAGAGTTCCAATACTTCTGAAGTGGAATACTTACAAGAATCGGAAATTACACTTCAACTTTAAACAAGATTTTGACGTTTCTATGATTGGGCGTTTGGCAAAAAATTCTATAGAAACAATCCCAAATAATGAGTGTATGAAATTTTTAGAAAGGGTATTCACTGTCGTATCGTCGCCGCGTAGTTTTGGACTTTTTGGAAAAATTTAGGATCTTCTAATACGGAAGCGAATACGTCGAACTCGTTTTTTAAATTTTCGTATAAGTTCCCCATGAAATAATTATTCGAGATTCCTTTTAATGTGGATAACATATTCAAATTCCATTGTGAAAGTTTAGAAGCGACTTGGATCGAGTGTTGTAATATGTCATCTCCTTCATAAATCTCGTCTATAATTCCCAAATTTAAAGCTTGAGAGGATCGAATCGGATCTCCTTTTAAAGTCAAACTTAAAGATTTGTTAGGCCCAACTTTTCTGGCGAGTGTGGTGATCAGAGGTGGACCTCCAAATCGGATTTCTGGTCTGAAAAGAATCGCCTTTTTTTCAGAGATGATGTAGTCTCCACAAAGAGCCAGATCAAAACCTCCCGCGGATGCAAATCCCTTTAATATTGTAACCACTGGTTTTGGAAAACTATAAAGTGCATAATGATATTCTAATATTCTGTGTCGAAAGGATTCTAATTTTGTTTGAACCACTTCCTCTAAATCGTATCCACTTGAAAAGTGTTTGCCTGAAGAATTGAGTAGAATCGCCTTTACGGATTCGTTATTTGCGTTTACATTGAATACATTTTCAAGTTCGTCTCTAATTTGTACGTTTAGTGAGTTGGATTTTTCGGGGCGATTGAGGGTTACGATTAAAACCTGATCTCTAATTTCGGTAAGTAAACACTGATATTTCATTTTTTTTGATCCTTTTAAACTCGAGCTAAACGCGCATGATCTTAATTTTGAAGATACTCTATGCAAGAAAAATTTAAAGTGTGCTTGGGTCTTTTTTCCGGGAAAGAATTAGCTGGCAAGAAGCGCTAACAAAAATAAGACGGATTTACGATTATTTATTTTCGATGTATAAAAACTTAAAAAGAATTTAACCATAATGATTTGTGAAATTTAGAATATACTGTTAATATGATATTTCTAAAAAACGAATTTTTCTTGTGATTTATTATGTGGAGTTCAATGTTTTGCACTTGCTACTTGGGCATATAAAATGGTATCAATGGGTAATTTGCGAAATATGTAGACGTTTTCAAATATTGCACCTAACTTGGAATTCATGGTTTTTGAGGGAAAGCTATGGTTATAACTTTTTTGGAAACGAATTCATAGTGTTATTTTTATATGTGATAGTAGTAAACATACTTACAATAAAATTATTGATTTTTTATCGTATTTTTTACTCATTCGGATATATTAGAATACCATAAATTCTGAAAAAAGCTGTATTTCGGAAACTGAATATTGGAAATCCATTTTGTAGCTTAGAGTAGTAAAAAATTTAGTCATAATCATTTTTCTGTTGAAAGTAGATTTAATTGATCTAAAAAATTGACTGCAAAACTTCCAGAGCCTTTTGATATTTTTGCGGAACGTGTGCCTGCAATCGCAAAAACTGCGGATGCAGATGCGGTTGCTCTTAGAGGATCTTTTTGTACTCCTAAAAAAGACGCGATTACTCCTCCTAGGGAACAGCCGACTCCAGTTACCTGGGTCATGATCGGATCTCCTCCGCTGATCGAAATGGTTTCTTTTCCATCGGTTACGTAATCCACTTCTCCACTGATTGCAATTACGGCCCCCGTTTTTTCGGCGAGTATCCGAGCAAAAGGTAAGGCGTCAGAAGAAATGGCCGTGGAATCAACTCCCTTTCCCCCTCCTTCTGTTCCGGCTAACGCTAGTATTTCGGATGCGTTTCCTCGAATTACGGTCGGTTTGAAGTTGAGCAGTTCTTTTGCTAATTCTGTTCTAAATCCGAGCGCTCCCACGGCTACTGGATCTAATACCCAGGGCGTTTTTGCTTGATGAGCTACTTCTGCTGCGATTTTCATAGCTATCGCATCGTTAGAGGTTACTGTGCCTATATTGATTAACAACCCTCTTGCAATTTTTGCAAATTCTCCTGCTTCCTCTTTTGCGATCACCATAGCAGGAGAAGAACCAACTGCAAGTAACACATTTGCCGTCCAATTGGTTACCACTATGTTAGTCATAACATGTGTTAGGGGAGATTGTTTTCTGAGTTCGGATAGATCTTCGATGATCTCTTTTGCTGGCCAGTTTCTTTCTATGATTGTAGATTTTGACACGATTTTATTTTCAAGACTGAATGAATCTTGTAAAGAACTTTACTTTTTGAATTGGATTGAATGTTCGAAAGAATATTGTGATTTTTTTGAAAATCATTTAACTTTTGAAATCTATGAATAGTTCGAACTTTTTGTTGTTAGAGTTGTTGAAAAATTTCATAGTTCGATTAACAAAACTGCTTCAGTTGGCCGTTTCCATGGAATAGAAACATATGGAGAATTAATTTTTCAATAAATTCTATTCTCAAAAAGGTTTGGATGATTTGATTTACATTGAAAAATCGTAGATTCTATAAAATCTAAGAATAAAGATTTAAAATCCAATTTTATCGTAAAACCGTAGTTTGGCGACTATGATCAATTACTGAAATTTCATTTCTTTAAAAGTGAAATTTTAATTTGATTTGTATATTCTGATTTTTTTCTATATGATATATAAAGAATTTAGAATGTCTATAAAAAACGTTTTAGACCAAATGAAATATTTATAGCTATTAAACATAGTGTTTAAACAATTTACTACTCTAAGCTGAGATTTATTTTAGAATTTATGATATTTTATAGAGTTTTTTTAATCTCTAGAAAATTGAGTGTCTGTAAATAGAGTTGTTGAAAAATTCCATAGTGGCGTTTAACAAAACTGCTTCAATTGCCGATTTGCATAAAATAGAAACAGATGGAGAATTAATTTTATCATAAAACGCTGATTCTATGTAAAATATTAGGTACCTTATTATATAGTTATGAGTAACACGAATTCTAATGCGAAAGCGATTGAAACGTAGAGAAACTCATGCAACGCTCTCTACCATAACCAACCCCACAAGTTGAATAGGATTTTAGAATCAAAATTGAACTAAAGCAAAACGCTTTTTACGAAAGCGTTTTAGATCGCTCGAAGTAACTAAAGCTGTCTCGCTTCTACGGTCGCTCGAAGTAACTCAGCGTCTCGCTTCTACGGTCGCTCGACAGGTTGTGTTCTAAATTGTAATTTAAAACTAAATATCGTATTACGTTTCTTTTATGCAATTGATTGACTGGAGCTAAAGAGCATGGTCCGACAAAGCTGGATTCGCCTCGTTTTTTTCGTAAATTCACAGGGTTGAAGTGTAAACTATTGGATTGATACTTTATTGGTTTGGTTTTTTATTATATAGTTTCGAGTTGTGGTATTTCTGTTTTTATAATTGTGAGTTTTTTGATCTGTTCAGTTTCTATATTTTTCATCTTGAAACAATCGATAAATCTTTTTATTTTTATTCTTCCGGCTTGACCTTTTAGATCGTTTAAAATTAAGTTTTCGAACGCATTCTAAAAATATAATTCTCCGTTAAGTGTTTACTTTCGGTAGAAGGAGTAAGTATGGATTTTACAATTCCTCAAGAAGTTGAAGAGATCAAAAAAAGAGTCCGAGACTTTGTTGATAATTTTGCAATTCCTGCCGAAGTTCACTATGATTACGATCACGGTAGGATGCCCGAAAAAATCACGGAAGAACTTAGAAAAAAAGTTAAGGATCTAGGGCTTTGGACTCCCCATCTTCCAAAATCGGAAGGAGGGCTTGGTTTAGATATGGTCGGAACTGCGATCATCTTTTCTGAGTTAGGTCGTTCTCCGATTGCCCCTTTTCTCTGCAATTGTGACGCTCCCGACGAAGGAAATATGCATCTTCTTCATATAGCCGCGAACAAAGATCAAAAAGAAAAATTTTATTATCCGCTCATTCAAGGAAAGATTCGTTCTGCTTTTGCGATGACGGAACCTCCCCCCGGTGCGGGAGCTGATCCTCAAACTTTGACCACCAATGCGGTTAAACAAGGAAACGAATACGTGATCAACGGACATAAATGGTTTTGCACCGGTGCAAACGGCGCGGATTTTCTGATCGTGATGTCTAAGGTCTCGGATTCTTTTCGAAGAACTACTCTATTTTTGGTACCTACTAATACTACTGGTTATACGATGATGAGAGAAATTGGCGTGATGGGTTCTCACGGTCCGGGTGGTCATTGCGAATTAAAGTTCGAAAACGTTCGTGTTCCTGAATCTTCCATTTTGGGAAAGGTAGGCGAGGGATTTAAATGGTCTCAAGAACGTCTGGGACCTGCTCGCCTAACACATTGTATGCGATGGATTGGTCTTGCAAGAAGATCTATGGAAATGGCTAGAGGATACGCCCTCAAGAGAGAAGTTTTTGGTCAAAGGATTGCAGATCATCAGGGAATTCAATGGATGTTCGCCGAATCCGCTGTTGAAATCGAATCCGGTTATATGCTCACTTTGAAAGCGGCTCATACTTTAAGAGCCGGAGAAGACGCAAGACAAATCATATCCATGGCAAAATGGCAAGTTTCGGAAACTCTTTGTAAGGTGATCGATCGTGCGATTCAAATTTGTGGTTCTCATGGCTACGGAAGAGACATGAAATTGGAACTATTTTATAGGGATGCGAGAGCCGCAAGAATCGCAGACGGTCCTAGCGAGGTTCATAAGATGGTGATCGGAAGAAATCTGATCAGCGGTAAAAGTGATTTTTAATATTATAATTCGAGAATATTATGAATGATACAGAATTGAAAAATACCTTGGAAGACTATCTTTCCGTAAGATTAAAGGGTAAAACCGAGATTCATTCTATGGTTTCTTTAAGCGGCGGGGCCTGTCAGGAAAATTTTTCCGCTCAAGTTCAAGTATTGGAGGGACCCGAAAAAGGTTCTTACGATACCGTATTTAGAACGGATAAGGGTGCGTCTCTTTTGGCTTCTTTAAGTCGGGAAAATGAATTTGGAGTTTGCGAACTCGCCTACAATTCGGGAGTGAATACTCCTAGGCCTTTTTGGCTTGAAACCGATCTAAGAATTACCGGAAGTCCTTTTTATTTTATGCAGAAAATTTCCGGTAAGGCGACGGGAAGATATATCGTCAAAGATCCTTCTTTGAATCGTATTAGAAAACAATTATCGACTGATCTGGCCGAAAATCTTGCAAAAATTCATTCTTTAAAACCGAAGGATTGTAAAAATGAAACGTTACGCGAAACACTTTGGATGGACCAAAATCCGAACGATAAAATAATAGCTAACGGTTCGATTCGTTCTCTACGTTTGGAATTGGAAAAAATGCCGGAAGTTTATCCTGCTATGGAAATGATTCTGAACTGGTTGGAAAAAAAGGCAAAACCTTCGGATGATGTCGTATTAATACACGGTGATTTTAGGACCGGCAACTTTATGGTAACTCCGGACGGACTTCAAGGAATAGTGGATTGGGAATTTGCACATTGGGGGGATCGTCACGAAGATCTGACCTGGCTTTGTATGAGGGATTGGAGATTTGGAAAGTTGAATAAGGAAGCGGGGGGTTTTGCAGATCGAAATGAGTTTTATGAAACCTATGAAAAGGTTTCAGGTGTAAAACTGGATCCGTTTATGATTACTTATTGGGAAGTGATGGGAAATCTTAGATGGGCGATTGGATGTATCGGACAAGCGGAAAGACATCTTTCTGGAAAGGATAAAGGAATTGAACTTGCGGCGATCGGAAGAAGGGCTTGTGAGATGGAATACGAAGCGATGAGGATCATAGAAAATGCAGGATAAACCTACGTCTACCGATTTAATAGAATCAATTCAGGATTTTCTAATGAAGGAAGTGCTTCCTCAATTTAAGGACAAAGATCTTCTTTCTTATAAAACATTAGTAAGTTGGAATATGCTGGGAGTTGTATCTAGGGAAATTCGTTCTGGGGAGGAATTGTTAGATCGGGAGCTGAATCGTTTGGCTAAACTCTTAAACAAAGATTTTTCTTTACCACCTTCCCTGGATGAAAAGAAAAAATTAGTTAACGTTTGGAACGTAGAACTCAGGGATAAAATCCGTAAAGAGAAACTTTCACTGGAAGATTCTATCTATTGGAATCACGTTAAAGAAACCGTTATAGAAAAAGTAGAAATTACGAATCCTAGATTTAACACGGAAAGTTAGTCGCTATGTCTATCATTCATCTGATTCGTCACGGCCAGGCAAATTCCCAAGGCGAAAACTACGACCTTTTGACCTCGCTTGGAAAAAATCAGTCGTTTGCGCTCGGAAAATATATGGCGTATAACGGAGAACTTCCAGATCGAATTGTTACCGGAACTTTGAGAAGACATTTGGAGACCGCGGACTGGTTCATGAAAGGTGTGGTTTCTGAAGTTGGAGATCTGGAAAAATACAAAACGGATTCTTTCGTTTGTAGAGATTCAGGTTGGAACGAATTTTCACCAGAACTTTGGAATTCTTTGGCCAAACTACTTGTGTCGGATAAGCCTGAGTTCGCTAGAATTCTTTCACAATTCTACAAAGTTAAGACCAGAGGGGGAATCCGATCTGCGGCCTTGTTCTATAAATTGACGGAAGAAATTCTCAAATTTTGGAGAGAAAACGCGATAGAGGCGGATGGTATAGAAACATACGAAAATTTTGAAACTAGAATATTCCATTCTTATAATGTTTTATTTTCTTCCGGAGAGCAGGAGCGGATTTTTTTATTTACTTCTGGAACTCCGATTTCTTTGGTTTTAAATCATATTTTACGTCAGAAAGGAGACCCTTTTTCCTGGATGCCTTGGATCTGGAATACTTCTGTCAGCACGTTTCGAAAAGTGAAAGGAGAATATCTTCCTATTTCGGTCAATGGAGTGCCTCATCTTACCCAAAAAACGGATCGAACCTTATTTTAGAATTTTTTGAAATTTTCAAATATAAAGATTTACTTATGTAACTAAGTTCTATTGAAAATCTTAAATGTCACCTTATCTTGCTAAATATTAGTGATTCCTATAAAATTAAGTTCTGTAAATTCCTATTACAAAACCCGGTTTTAGTGCAAAAGACTAGGTGTTTTATTATATAGTTCTGAGTATAAGTTAAAAAAATAGTCAAAACGGAAAAAGGTTTTTTGTAAGTATTGTATAAACTGTTTTTATTTTGAGAATCTTTGAAACCAGAAAAAGATCGACGAAATCGGCGCTTAACTCTTAAGCTGTCGTCGTCCCTGAGCAATTGATGACAAACGTAAAAAACCATTCAAGATTTTCCGTCTACTACTTGGGACAATGGATATTTGGAATCTGTACGATTTTAGTGATCGTATCCTTTTTTGGTAATTATTATTACAAAGAAAAAAATATAGACAGACTCATTGATAATATTCATTGGACCGTTTCTTATCTTTGTGCGGCGGCTTTGGCCTGGCTTGGTTGTTTTTCAGCGGAGGCCGAGATTTATCGTTTTCGATTTTGGTTTGCACTTGGTCTTACCGCAAACGCGCTCGGACAATTATCTTGGGCGATCCAAGTTTATTTTAATTATTACATGACACCAACCCCGAGCGATTTTCTTTTTCCGTGGGTTGCTCCTTGTTTTATCATAGGATACTCTATTATAGTTTTTGAATGTGATCGAAATAAAATCAGAGTAGCTGCATTGGACGCTCTCGGTCTTATCACGGCGGTTCTAACATTTTCACTCGCATTGTATCTTCCTCAGAGAGAAGGAGTTGGAATTTCTCAACTTCTTCCGTTGATCAATCATCCTGTTTCTTTTTTAACCGCTGCCGCTTTGGGAATTTTATTGATTCCCGTTCTAAGATTGCAACCTGATAAATCTTGGTTGTCGTTTATAATCGGCATGGGAGGGAGTGGTTTTTGTTGGTTGTTATGGAACGCGTTATTTATCATTGAGATTCCTCCCGATGGAACCGTTCTCAATGCCGGTTTTTCTATTTCGACTTTAATCTTAGGGTATGGAGTTTGGACCTGGAAACCAAAATTGAATGATCATCCTATTTGGGGAAGGAGGTTTGAAACGGCACTTCGTCTATTACCTTTATTTGAAGTGATTGCAAGTTCGATTACGATTGTATTGGCAGGAACTTTCAGTGGTTTACCGGAAGGAGTTCGAATTGTTGCATGGACCGGAACTACGATCGTGGTCGTAATTGCGAGCGTAAGACAAACCTTACTCGTTAAGGAAATAACTGATACGGAACAAGAAATTCGTTCCGTCAACGAAGGGCTCGAAGAGATAGTCGCTAAACGGACCGAAGAACTTAGAACCGTAAATCAATATCTTATTTCTAAAAATGAACAGGTAATTAGAGCGATTGCAAACTTAAAAAACACACAGAAACAACTCGTTCGTTCTGAAAAAATGGCTGTGCTTGGACAGCTGGTTGCAGGAATTGCACACGAACTAAATACTCCGTTAGGCGCTATTGTTTCTTCTAACGAGGCCATTCAGTTGGTATTGTCCAATTCTTGGGAAGGTCTTCTTAGGAGTTATTCCGATTTTACCGAAGATGAAAAATTAATTTGGGAAAAACTTTTTTCAAAAGGCATTACTCTCAGAGAATTTTACGATACAAGAGAAGAAAGAACCAAGAGAAAAAAAATAGCGATTTTGTTAAACGACTTCGGATTTTCCGAAACAACTCGTCTTGCGGATATTCTCACCGATCTTGGGATTCATCCGGATTATGTATTAGAAAATTTTAAATATCTAAATCAAAAAGAAAAATTACTTATGATCGCGCAAAATGCTTTATCTCTTTCGGGTCTTGCCAGAGCGAGTTTTACGATCGAAAAAGCCGCTGAAAAAGCTTCTATAGTAATACAAGCTCTGAAGGAATATGCTTATAGAGATCGTAGCGAAACTGCTATGAGTCCCGTAGATGTACGGAAACAATTGGAAACCGTACTGACTCTTTATTATTCTAAATACAAAACTCAAGTAGAGATCGTTCGTGAAATGCCGGAAACTTCCTACGTTCAAGGAAATGCGGAGTCTCTTACACAAGTATGGACAAATTTGATCGGAAACGCTCTTTATGCGATGGGATATAAAGGGAAAATTGAAATCTCTTGCAAAAGAGTTTTGACTACTTGGGAAGTCGCAATTAAGGATAGTGGAGCCGGAATCGAAGAATCGATCAAAGATAGAATCTTCGAACCCTTTTTTACTACAAAACCTTCCGGTGCGGGAACTGGTTTAGGTCTGGACATTTGTAGAAGAATCATAGAAGATCATAATGGAAAAATCTATTTTGAAACTTCCAAACAAGGGACCACGTTTTTTGTGATTCTTCCCGCCTCGGAACCGATTTTGCAAAAACTCGAAAGTCAAATTAGTAAAAATCAGTAAATTCTATTTTATTAATATAGATTGACCTTTCTTTTTGATCTCTTCTTCGTCTTTTTTATGATCTACTTTATTTGGTATATCTTTACCCTTAATAAAAGCAGGACGTTTTTCTAATTCATCGTTCCAGCGTTTTAGATTGGGAAATTCATTCAGACTGATTTCTACCCAATCGTGCATATTGACCCAAGGCCAGGTAGCAATGTCTGCGATGGATAAATCTTTACCGCCTAAAAATTTACTTTCACTCAGTCTTCTATCTAAAACGGAATATAGTCGTTTGGTTTCATTTTGGTATCTATTGATCGCGAACGGAATTTTTTCGGGTGCGTATTTAAGAAATACTCCGGCTTGTCCTTGCATTGGGCCAACTCCTCCCATCTGAAACATAAGCCATTGAATTACGGTACTTTTTTCTTTTGGATCTTTAGGTAAAAGTTTTCCTGTTTTTTCAGCGAGATAAATCAGAATTGCTCCAGATTCAAATACTGCAAAGTTTCCGTTGTCTTTGTCTATGATTGCAGGGATTCTTCCGTTTGGATTGATTTTAAGAAACCACTCTTGTTTTTGTTCCAGTTTACCCAAATCAATCGGGTGAACTGTATAAGGAATTCCTAATTCTTCTAGTAAAATAGAAATTTTTCTTCCGTTGGGTGTAGACGCCGAATATAATTCGATCAATGTTTTTCTCCTAGTTGCGAAATGTTTGTTTAGAAATTAGACTTTGCTTTTAGGGAAAATTCAGCTTTTATGTAGAGTCTAAAAAAAAATTATTTGAATCGAATGAGTTTCTTGGACATTCAAATCCATTGTGGGAATTTTTATATTTGAGAATAGTTTAAAATGATACGAGAATTTTTTGAGTTATACTCACTTGTACTCGAACGTATAAAAATAGTACCAAGTATTAACGGGTCGAATTGCGAAAAAAATAGTGGTACTTAAAAAATACCGTAAATTCGGTATTTTAGAGTAGAAACAAAACATTCAAGTTTTTGAAACAATCTAACTCAAATATTCTGTTTATACGTCCGAGTAGTAAAATTCTCCTAAATTAATTCTAACCCGGAATTATTTTCACATCTTAATTTTAGAAAAAGTTCATAATACTACTTTCGAGTAGTAGATTAGAGTTGTTGAAAAATTTTGTAGTTTAATTAACAAAACTGATTCAATCGACCGTTTTCCATGAAATAGAAATAGATGGAGAATTTATTTTTCAACAATTCTATTGGAAGTTCAGGGTTAAAATTTATATTTCAGAATTCTTGAATATATTAAAATGTTTGTATCTACTTGTGATTTTTTAAAAAAACGAATTGAAAATATATCTAAAAAAACTCAATAAAAACCAGAAAAATTGACTCTGGTTCTTACGAAGGCCAGCTCGGTAAAAAAGTTCTCTACGAATTTTACCAAACTTGGTTTGAAATCTACAAGTTCTTTTATCGACTTTGATTCTTTCTGCACTGGGTCTGAAATTTTTAGTTTCGAAATCGGTTTTACTACAAGTCTTAAATTTTTGGTTATAGAATGAGATCTATAAATCTACCTTTTGAAGTTTAAGACGTTTTCTAATTTCTTTACCTCGTCTTTGATTTACTTCTAAAACTTGTAGAAGTGTATCGATCGGAAAGACGGTCCCTTGAAACATTCTTTTCATCGTTCTTTCCGACATATCATACCAGCGCGCTTTGGAAGAAACTAAAAGTTCGCCTGATTTAGAAAGATGAATCGTGGCCTTAGTGTAAAGCCTTCTTCTTCTCACCATAGTAACCCAACAACGTACTTCAACTTCCTCGTTTAGTGGAACCGCTTTGTGATAACGCATATAAAGTTGATCCGTCATGACGAAATGACCGAGATGAAAACAAAGAACTCCTTGGGCTTCGTCGAGTAGAGTTGCTAGAACTCCTCCGTGTGCGTAACCAGGAGCACCTTCAAAAGCCTTTTCGATTTTAAACGGAAATCTAACTTCTCCACTTTCTTCATGAAATGGAAAACTTGCGTGAATTCCTTTGGTATTTTCGGGACCACAACCAAAACAATTTTTATGATGCCAATCTTGTCCGTTTTGACTAGCTTTGATTTCCCGGTAGATCGTTTCCGTATCCATATTTTCCTCCGGTGACTATATCGAACGTTTCATTTTAAGAATCAGTTCTAAAAACATCGCTTCAACTTATAAGTTATTTCTTTGAAGTTTTGAGATTCTATTTCCATGAAAAATTTGACACTTACGGATTCAAGTTCGAAACCTATTGCTCAAAAGTCTTTTCTCAGTTCGTTTTTATAAAATCTTTTGAAGAGAAACTGATTTTAAAAACAAATCGTCTTGACCACTTTATCAATGATCTTAGTCTAACTCGGTTTTGATAAAAAAATGGGGAGAATGGGAAATGAAAGCAGCGGTTTTAGAATCCGGTAAAAAAAAATTAGAAATCAGAGACGTTTCCGTTCCACAACTTAGGGCCGAACAAGTAAAGGTAAGAATTAAAGCTTGTGGAATCTGTGGTTCGGATGTACATCTCGTGGTTCATGGAACTCTCAAGTGTAAACATTTTCCCAGAGTTCCCGGACACGAGTCATCGGGAGTTATCGAAGAAGTAGGTGAAAACGTTAGACGCTTTCGAAAAGGAGATCGGGTAGTCATAGCGGCCGGAACTTCTTGTGGAGTTTGTTCTTATTGTAAAGAAGGAAAAGAAAATCTATGTAAAGACGTAGGAGTGTTCGGTTTTGATCGAGACGGAAGTTTTGCAGAATTTAATATAGTAGAAGAACGTTATTTGTATTCTCTACCGGACGAGATTCCGTATGATCAAGGGGCGATTCTTGCGGATGCGGTGTCTACTCCTTATCATGCCATACGTTATAGAGGGAATATTCAAGAAAGTGATACGGTAGCCATTTTTGGTTGTGGGGGTCTTGGAATTCATGCGGTGGCGGTTGCAAGGGCGATGACAAAAGGTAAGGTGATCGCATTGGATGTGGATCTGGGAGCTTTAGAAAATGCTTCTAAATACGGAGCCGATGAAGTGATCAATTTAAAAGAAGTACGAAATTCAGGTAAGGTTCTAAAGGAAGTGTCGAAAGGTGTGGATCTACTCGCCGACTTTTCGGGTTATATGTCTAATGTAGAAGATTCAATACGAGCGATGAACCCAGGAGGTAGAATTGTACTCGTGGGTATTGGCAGACAACCTTTGAAATTTCAGATTCCTTTTATATTAATCGAAAAAATGATTTCGGTGTCTGGTTCTTATGGATCTGATCGAAGAGCGATTCCGGAACTGATCGATCTTTATTTAAAAGGGAAAATCGATCTATCACATTCGATTACTTCTCATCATCCATTAGAAGAATTGAATGAATGCCTCGAGGCCTTGGATCTGAGAAAAGGAAATCCGATTCGGTTTATCATCGAGCCTTAAATAACGTGAGCAAGATGTAAGAAACCCATGATTTTGAAAAAAGTTGAAATCTGAATTTTATAGATCGATTCTTTAAATGTGGGAACTCATACAAAACTTAGGTTTGTCCGTAAAATGATGTAGGAACTACCACAATTTAAAAAAAGAAGTTTATAATAATTGAATCTGTCGTATTCAAGTGTGGGAACTCTCACAAACCACGATTTTACAAATAAATTCTAAAATTTGTAGGAACTCATACTTTTAAAAAAATCTTTCTCAACTGAACTCACGTTAAAATGGGATTTAAATTTGATGATGACCGTAAAACAGCGATTTTGTGCAAAAATCGGACTGGACGATGATTTAAGTAGTTCTCACAACTTTCAAAGTTTAACTGTAAATCCACGATTTGTGAGAGTTCCCACATCTATTTTTCTTACAAAAAAATTGACCTAAGATTAACGTGAGCAGGACGTAAGAAAATAAGAAAGAATTTTCTAAAAGTAGTAGTTCCCACGTTTAAGAAAAAAATCTGCAGGTTCAAATTCCAATTTTTTTTCATAAAAATGAATCATGGATTTCTTTACGAACTCACGTTAAAATATAAATTTGTGGCAGATTAAGTCGTATTACAGATCTTTAAACATTCATTTTTTGTGACTCGAGTTGGGGAGTTCTTCATTTTATTTTTTATGGAAAAATCAGGTTTTTATAAAACAAATCTCTTACGCCTGCTCGCGTTAAGATAAAACGGATTCTTTACGTCGAATTCAGTGAGTTCGACATAAGAAAACCGGGGCGAATCCGGCTTGCCACAGGCAGCCGGCCGGGCTCTCAGCTCTGGTCAATAAATTGCATACAGGAAACATAATACAACAATCGTCTTTAGATTCAATTTATTGACCCCGCATCGATCCCTTTCGCGTTACGCCCTGCTCACGTTAAATAGATTCCGAAAATTTGGGCCAAACGGAAAATCATTGAAGGTAGGAATTACTAAAAAAACTGAATCGACCGCATTTACGGAACGATCTAAATCGAAGTTCAGAGATGTCGGTTCCACAGACCACGCCGACTCCGGGCTCACCGTTTGGTCTTTCGCGCTTGGATGTCGTTTAGGTCACAATAGTCAAGCGCTCTGACCAAGTCCTTCGTGTCGCTTGCGGAGGAATTCAGTTTATTAAAAATTTCTAAAGAATTATCGTGTAAAATTCTTTGAGGTTTTGGAACAAGTTCTTATACTAATATTCAAAACGTAGAATGGACTTGGCCGGAGTTACGACCTGAAAAAAAGTTTTACTCTGGGAATTTTTAAATAAAGTATCCTTAGGAAAACGGACCAAAAAACGATACATGTGTTCCGTCTCTGTAGTAATATCCGAATCATAAACAAAGGTGCCTGAAGAATAAACTCCGGGTGGAGCCGTATAAAAAGGATAACCGAAGGTTCCATAGACAGGAAGAGCTGAAAAACGATAGTTACGAATTCTAGCAGTAAAAGATTGAACGTAATAATTCCAAATTTTGTCGGCGGGAATGTCGTTTAAGTAAAATTGAAAATCCAAAAACTCAGGAAGAACTCTTGTTTCCGGAACGATCTGAAAAAGGATATAAATACCTTCCGAGCCGTTGAGCGAATCGGCTTCTTTCCATCGTTCGATCCTGTCCTTTGGAATTCTGGAGGCCAGTTCGTTTTTAATATCCTTTCTGATTTCTTCAAGGTCACCCTTTTCAATTTTAGAGGCGGAAACGAAAAAACCGGCTCCGTAAAAAGGAAGTTCAGAAAGACGGTTCGGTTCTCCTTGAAGTTTAAGATTTTTTCCTGAACAATCTATTAATAAAAAAGAATATATAAATATACTAAAATAATAGGATATTTTTAAAAAGGTCATCTGAGGCGTTTTAGGAAAAAGAAATGCCTTCAGATCAACAATTTGGTTCCACAGGAAGGACAAAAATTGGCTCCATAGAAAGCTATTTTAAAACCACATTCATGACAAAATTTGGGGATGGTTTCGGATGAGATTACCTGTTTTGGAATGTTCTGGGTGACGGATCTGATTTTTTCGTCGAAGTCTTCTAAGTCCTTAACAATTCCGGAAGAGATGGAATGAAATTCTGACTCAGTGAGTTTGCCAGTATCAAATTCGATTTTTATATCTCTTAGGTTTTCTAAAATCACCTCTCTCCGATTGATCAGTTCCGACTTTTCGGATTCGATGTCGGATGTTTTAGAGTGGTTTACAAATCGGATCCATAAAAATGGAGAAAGAATGATTCCAAGTAAAATAACGTAGAACGAAATGAGTAAAGGGTCCATTATTTTTGTTTTTCCTGTATCTCGGAAATATATTTCTGAAAAGAATCTTCTACTTGTTTGACTGAATTCCCGGATTCCTGAGTTCGTTTTAAAGAACCCGGATTTTTTCGTTTCATATAAAGATAGATGAGTATGATTCCTAAAAAACCAGCGAGAACAAGACTTAAGTTGATCCAAGTAGAATCCGGAGTCGCCAGAATATTCTCACCAAAACCGAAGACGACGGAGTTTGCCATTCCGGTATTACCCGCTTCCACGAATTTTTGGATCACCGGATCGGAGAGAGCTTCTTCTCCAAAACCGTGAACCATTTTATCTACGATTACGTCCGCGTTTTCCCCTTTTTGAATCCTGTTTTCTATAAAAAGTTTCAATTTGGCCGAAACGGTACAATTGTTAAACGAACAACTTTTGATTGTAATCGAAGGGATACAGATACATCTGATTTTAGAAGTGACTTCGTGAAAAGTTCGGATCTGATCCGGTTCCGTTAAGTTGGTGAATGTGGAATCCGCGGACAAAGAACTAAATGAGCCGTTCAAAATGAACACGCACCAAAAAATAAATAAAATTAGAATATTATGAAATACTATCTTCATAATCTGGATTCTCCGATCGGAAGCAGGATCAAAAGTCCCGAAAAGAAAAATAACAAAGAACCCACCCAAATGAATTTTACTAGAGGGTTTACCCAGACTTCTAAATTGGCTACGAGTTGCCTCGGAAATCGGTTGAAGTTTTCTAATTTACGAACAGGCTGATTCTCATTTGTAAAAAGATAATTCATAAAAAGTATGGGAAGGTCTGGATTTTCATCGGAAAGATCGGAATGTTCGATGGCCCCGAGTTGAATGTATAAGTCTTCTTTAGGAGTGGAAGAAATTGCGGGTTCACTTGTAGGGATATGAGTTTCAAAGTCTCCGCTTAAGTGAGAGATTTGTGGATAAAATCTTCTTTCTGTAACCATCGTGGAAAATTCTTTTAGGTTCCGTTTTACTTGAAAGGTCGCTTCGTGAGAAACGATAACGTTCTGAATATTGAGACCGTTTTTGGCTTCTCCGCTAACGAGAGGTTTGATTTTTAAAGTATGAGCGGAGATCTGATAGTTACCTAAAACGCCAGTGTCCTGGCTGGAATATACGATTTCGTTTTTTTCGGGTGCGTTTAAAAAGTAGAAAAACTTAATAGAAGTGTTTTGTTTAAACGCGTTTCCTGCATAACCTATAAAAAGTATCACCATCGCCAAGTGAACTAGATAACCTCCGTATCTTCTTTTATTTTTTAAAAGCATCCTAAATCCGGAAAAAAAATAATTCTCGTTTGGATACGCAGTTTTTCTGGCGATGATTCCTCTATGATACTCCTGTACAATCCCTGCAATCGTAAAAATTCCGAGACCGACCGCGATCACTGAATAAACTTCTCCTAATACGTCACCTAAACTATATTCGCTGATCGTAAAGTTTTTAGTATAAAATAAAATGTAAATTCCAGCTCCTGCAATTCCGACTAATAACGGTTTGAGTAAAGTGGAGAAGAAAATTTTATCTGCGCCTTTTCTCCAAGCCAGAAGTGGGGCCGAACCCATCAAAAGGATCAAAAGAATTCCGGAGGGAACTCCCCAAGAGTTAAACCAAGGGGCCTTAAATTCTCTTCCGTAAAGAAGAGGAGAAAATACTCCTAGAAGAATTGCTAGGGTTGCAATCACAAGAAGAAAGTTATTAAAAAGAAAACTTCCTTCTTTGGAAGTCATTGCGTCTAAATTGTGTTCCGGTTTTAGAGAATTTCTGCGGTAGATTAGAAATCCTAAAAAAAATAAAAAGCTGATTCCGATGTAGATGATGAACGGAGTGCCAATTGTGGACTTGGAAAAACTATGAGGACCTTCGAGTACTCCACTTCGAGTGATCCAAGTTCCTAATAAACAAAAATGAAAAGCGAGTATGATCAAAAGCATATTCCAAAACTTTAACATACCTCTTCTTTCTTGGATGATCATAGAATGAAGAAACGCAGTGGATAAAAGCCAGGGCATAAGAGAGGCGTTTTCCACCGGATCCCAGGCCCAGTAACCTCCCCAACCTAATTCTTCGTAAGCCCATTTGGAACCGAGTAGAATTCCGGTTCCTAAAAAAAACCAAGAAAAGATAGTCCATCTTCTAACAAAACGAAACCAATTTTCGGAAAGATGTCCTGTGATTAAAGCCGAAGCTGCAATTGCAAAAGGAATCGCAAAACTTACGTAACCCACATAAAGAATCGGAGGATGAATGATCATTGCCCAGTGTTGTAAAAGAGGGTTTAATCCTCTTCCTGCAACTGCCGCCGGTTGAAATTCTCGAAAGGGTTGAGCATCCGGATAAAATACGGCGAGATAAGAAAAAAAAGCAGATATGACGGCTAACGTTAAATTTAAGATAGGGATTCTATCTTGGGTTAGATCTTTTGTTTGCCAAAGAACGATAAAAGTAAAAATAGAAAGTAAAAGATTCCAAAAAAGCAGGGAACCGGAAGATCCGGACCAAATGCCGGTAAGTTTATAAAATAAAGGTAGGTGTTCGTTCGAATGCATTACCACGTAATAGTTGGAAAGATCGGTTCTGAATAATTGAACGAGTAAAACTATAAATCCGAGAAGAATGACCGCGGAATTGGTCATCAAAGTGTATCTACCTAGTTCGATCGCTTTTTTGTCACGTTTCCAAAGTCCGTAAGACGTTTGTAAGATTGAAAATATTAGAACCGCAAATGACGTAATAATACAAAGTGCGCCGAAATCATTCATATTAAAAAATTATAATCCTTTTTATTTTACTTATTTTCTTCCGAATAATCTGCTTCGTATTTGGAAGCACATTTTGCTTCTACGTGATCGGAAACGAGTATTCCGTCTTTCATATAACCGTCTACTCGTGCTCGTGTACCTTCTTTAAAAGCGTCCGGGAGTAGGGTTTCTCCGGTAAAAAAAACGGGGATTTGTTTATCGTTGAATTCTAAGATGAATTTTGCGGTTTTGCCTTCTCGAGTTACGGATCCTAATTTTACAAAACCTCTGACTCTTAAAAGATCGTTTTCGTATTTTGTAGGAGAGGCGGCCAGTTCCGAGGCGTCGAGTAGGGTATAAGAGGTTTCCTTAGAGGAGAAGTAAGCGATGGAGCCGAGGGATAAAAGGATGATCCCAGATAGTACCGTAAATTTTATATTCATCGTTGAAGTTCCGACTGTTTTTCGTTTTAGACCATAAAATCAGAACGGATGGGCGGAGAAAAGTGTAAATCCCCCGTTATGGATCTAGTTCAGTGGAATCTCTGGCTCTTGGAGGTTCGTTTTTTAGATTCATGTAGGAACTCTCACAAATTGAGGATTTTACAGATGAACTTTTCAAATGTGGGAACTCTCACAAATTGAGGATTTTACAGATGGACTTTTCAAATGTGGGAACTCTCACAAATTGAGGATTTTACAGATGAACTTTTCAAATGTGGGAACTCTCACAAATCGAGGATTTTACAGATGAGCTTTTCAAATGTGGGAACTCTCACAAATCGAGGATTTTACAGATGGACTTTTCAAATGTAGGAACTCTCACAAATCGAGGATTTTACAGATGAACTTTTCAAATGTGGGAACTACTGCAAAATCTAGATTAAAAGTTTCGGATTTTATGAACCAAAATACCGATCCATTCTTTAATAGAAATCGTGGAATTTTCAAGACAACCTGTAGAGGGAAAGAAATTATCCAAGGTTAAAACTGCTTTTTGGGAACGAAAATCGGTAGGGAAGGGGATGATCGTGATTCCATTTTCCTGAAAGATTTCGACGGACCTTTTCATATGAAAAGAAGAAGTCACTAAAATCACCGAATTCCAACCGTGTTCTTTTAGAAGTCCTACGGCAAAACTTTTGTTTTCGGCGGTATTTCTACTTTTAGATTCTAAGATCAAAGAGGAATCGGGTATACCCATTTGTTTTAGAAATCTGCCCGCCGGTTCGGATTCCGGCACTGTTTGATAAAAAAGATTTCCGGAACCTCCGGAGAATAGAATTTTAGGTGCCTTCTTGGCTTTATAAAGTCGGACCGTTTCGGTAAGTCTTTCTGCGCTGTTGGAAAGATCGACCGGTTCGTCGTGAATGCTTAACGTTGAAACCATTCCGCCTAACACAAGTATGACGTCTGCTTTTGGAAGTTGTTCCAAAGAAACCGGAGGATAATAAATTTCTAAAGATTGAATCAGTTTTTGGGAAACCGTACTTGTGGATAAGGTCCAAAGAAACAAAACGGGAAGCCAAACGGAAAATTTTTCTTTCCATTTTTTGAGTTTTGCACCAACAAGCAAAAGAATCAAAAGAACCAACGGTAGAGGAAATAGAAACAGAGTGGCGAGTTTTGAAATAGAGAATAAGATCGTAGACATTTAAAAATTTTCCCCTAATTGTTAGAACAAAAAAAATACCTAAAAATATGTCTTCAAAATTAAACAGGTCCTGGAATTTTTTCATTATCATTTCAAGAGTTAGGCCCGCAAAAGCCGTTTGGTTTTATGCAAAAATTGGAATCTTGATATGGATTTTATAAAGTTCCTTTTTTAACAAGAATTCGGCGTAGGAAAATCAGGGCGAATCCGGCTGCTATGGGCAGCCGGACCGGGCTCTTTAGCTCCGGTTAATAAATTGCATGCAGGAAATGTAATGCAACATATCGTCTTAAGTCGCAATTTATTAACCCCGCATCGATCCCTTTCGCGCTAATTCACCTGATTATAGAACACGATACCGTCTAACGATCCAGAAAACTCAGCGAATGATTCTCTAAAGATCGGCATTCAGTAAGTGAAACGCTTTGGTTTGAAAGAGCGTTCTGCTAAAGTTCCCCGCGTCGATTAATTTCGCATAACGTCAAATTCTAGTTTGTAAAAAACTGAGAATGTAGGATTTACCACAAAAAGTTAAATAATCCGGGCCGACTTGATTTTTGGGAATTTCTGCGTCTCAAACCGCATTACAAATTTTTAAACATTGATTTTTTATGG
>NZ_AHMN02000011.1:385000-528672 GCF_000243695.2 Leptospira kirschneri serovar Cynopteri str. 3522 CT
GCAAAATATTAGATACTTTATTATAAATTATGAGTAGTAGAAAGTTTGAGTCGTTTGATTATTACCGTTTCTAAAAAAGCGTCAGAATTTTTCGGATTACTTTTTGAATCTATTATCTAAAAGAACATGCAAAATTTATTTTATAGATGGAAAACATACTAAAATTAGATTTGGAATTTAAACGTAGTATATTAAAAATGAATTATACTGAAATTTTTCCGGTACCTTCAAAGATGAAAGATAAAAATCTAACCCATGCAGAATTTATACTTACGGAAATAATCAAATAAGATGAATCAAAACGAATCGATTCGACATTCTATACTTTATGTGACCGATCCTCTTTGTCCCTGGTGTTATGGCTTTGGTTCTGTTATGGAAAAGATAAGGGAAGAATACAAAAATAAAATCCGGTTTTCTCTTGTGTTAGGAGGTTTACGTTTTCAAGAAGGTGCAGAACTTTTAACGCCGGAGTTGGCTAGAATTTTAAAACACGAATGGAAAGACGCGGAATTTACAACAAAACAACCGTTTTCATTGGGGTTTTTAGAAAAAATGGATTTTCGATACGATTCCTTTCCCGCTTGTAAAGCAGTAATCAGTGCTCAAAAAATAAGACCAGAAATCGCATTCGAATATTTGAATGTACTTTCTAAATCCTTTTATTTAGAAAATCAAGATCCGACTTCCATTGAAACTTTTGTAAAACTATCAGAAAAGTTCGGAATTACTGCTCAAGAATTCCGATCTGTATTTGAAGACAAGGATACGGATCTGGAAACTAGAAACGACTTCTACTATGGTTTTTCTTTGGGAGTAAGTGTATTTCCAAGTCTTGTATTTTCGGACGGAATTGAAAATGGAATTTTGACGAGGGGTTATTGTACACTGGAACAAGTAGATTCTATTCTTAAGGAATACTTTAGAGCGGTTGGGATCTAAGATTTTATTTTTCAAGGATTCCGTTTTTTTAACAACTCAATTGTAATAACTCCCATAAACCTATATTTCACAGTGTAACTTTCAAGATTCATAATTTTACTGCACAAAGTAAAATTCAGAGGCCAAAGACAAAATATCGTATTATGTTTCTTTCATGCAATTTATTGACTGGAGCTAAAGGGCGAGGTCTGGTTGCCATGGGCAACCGGATTCGCATAAACTTTATCGCACAGAATTCATATTATTGAAATGTAATAAAACGGATATTTTATACTTATAGTTCTGGGTAAAATCATACTTGTATTTTTACAAGACTAAAGCGTCTAATTGCTATTGGTGCTCTACAGATTTTGGGCAGAACTAAATAATTAAAAAGAATCCTTGTTTAGTCTTTAAAAAGTTCTTTGGAAAATTCAAGATAATCCGAAGAGTTCTTTCCAAATTTGAACTCAGCGTATAAAAGTCCGTGTTTTTTTCGGAGAATGTCGTATTTCTCTCGAGAGATGTCGTCTCGATTTTTTTTAGAAAGTCGATAAGCTCTTTCGTAACAATTGGCCAGAAAACCTTGAGCTTCTGGATCTTCGTAGTATTTATTTCCGATTTGGATATATCTTTCTAAAATATCCATAGCTTGGAGGAAATTTTTTAAAGCAAGTTGGTGTTTGATGTATTCTCTATAAATGTTGGCTTGTAGATCTCGAAACGTATCCGTATCTTTAACTTTTTGATTTTGAATTCTTTCCAAAAAATTCATGGAAGAAACTAAAAGATGAATAGAGTCGGATCTGGATTTATTTAAGTCTCTGGTAATGGCTCTTTCAAAATTTTCGCGGCGACTTTTTTTTTGCCATTCGTAACGATCCGCTTCGAAGTTTAGGCTATTGAAATCTTTTCGTTTTAGATCCGCTAATTCGTTCGTTTTTCTAAAATGATCTACGGACTTTAAAAAGTTTTCTTTTGCTTTTTCAAAAAGGTTTTTGGAATTTTCTTCGCTTGCGTCGCCTAACAGATCCAGATCTTCAAATTGAAGAAAATCCTTTCCCCAATCGGAATCACCATTGCTTCCATCCGGAATTAAAATTTCGATTTTCTTTTCGTTGGAAGTTGGTTCACTCCAGAGTAATAGAGGAAAAATAAATAAGATCGTAAAAAATCTAAGATAAAAAGAAGAATGTTTCATTGGAGATCTGTTCGAATCTAAAACAAGTCTAGAAATCGACTTTGAAAAAAAATATCTAAGGTCAATTTAGGATTGGTTTGAAATTTGCGTCATCAAAAAATTAGATTCAAAATAAACGAGAAAGAGTAATGAAATGAAAGAAGTTTCTGTTCCAGCAATCAAAAGAATCGCGTTGATCGCCCATGACAATCGTAAAGAAGATTTAGTAAACTGGGTAAAAACTCATAGGGAAATACTTTCAAAACATCAGCTATATGGAACTGGAACGACTGGAAAATTAATAAGCGAAGAGACCGAACTTCCGGTTTACAGATTTCTTTCCGGGCCGTTGGGAGGAGATCAGCAAATCGGTGCTAAGATTGCTGAAGGTGATTTAGATATAGTAATTTTTTTCTGGGATCCATTAACGGCCCAACCTCATGATCCGGATGTAAAGGCTTTGCTAAGAATTGCGGTTCTATACAACGTTCCTATGGCCTGTAATCGATCCACTGCCGATTATATGATCAGTTCTCCTCAATTTACAAAAACTTATAAAAAGATTCTTTTGAGCTACAATACCAAAGTGAAAAAGGACTGATTAAAATAAAAATTTTATCCAAAAGAAAATTTGAATATAGTAGGTTTAAAAAAAAACAGATGCAGAATTTCTAAAATGTTTATATTTACGGTATCGGTTATTGTAAACTATCTCAAAGATACATTATCTTTGCCTGTTATTCGGACGTATGAAAATAATAATACGTTGAGCTTGTTTAACGTGAGCAGGGTGTAGAAAAATCAGGGCGAATCCGACTGGCTGTAGTAGCCAGTCGGACCGGGCTCTCAGCTTGGGTCAATAAATTACATGCAAGAAACGTTATATAAAATATCATCTTCAGTTGTAATTTATTGACCTCGCATCGATCCCTTTCGCGTTATGTCAAATTCACGATTGTAAAAAACTGAAAATGTAGGAACTTCTTTAAAAAAGCCAACAATCCGGGTTAAATACATTTGAAAACTTTCATATCATTGGTATAAAATCGCCTATTCAATTTAGAGCCTGCCTCAAAACACCGTTTCAATGCAAAATATGGGTGTTTTATTATATAATTTTAAATAAATGTAGCGTAATCAAGTGATCAAAATGTTTGAGTTAAATGCCAATTTGTTTAAAAAATATTTGGGTAAAGAATGGAGTTTTGTTGAAAAATTAATTTTCTTCCTTAACTTTTTCATTACTAATCTCTATAAAATCGAGTGCCGTTAATTTTATCACAAAACACTGATTCTATGTAAAATATTAGGTACTTTATTATATAGTTATGAGTAAGACGAATGAATCATGTCATTATTTTAATGTTGGATATGAAATTCTCAATAACTCTAATATAAAAGAATGATTTATGAATTTTAAGAATTCGCTTTCCATGTCGATCCAAAACATATTTTGCATTTTAAAAAGCCGCTCAAAGCCGACTTATCCTTTGCGATTTTCGGAAGGAGCCGTAACTACTATTCAAACTCATCTTGTAAAACGGCCTGAAACTGCATTTCAAGTAAAGTTAGAAAGAGAAAAAGAACATACAAGAGTTCAAGTAGGTTATGATCGAAAAAAAGGGATAAAAACCATACACTCTTACCCGATCGAACTGGACATTGCAAAAGAGGATGAGATCTGTTTGGAAGGATCCATGATCGACTGGGATTCTGAAAAACATGAATTTAAAATTTATCCGGACGTGAATTTGGAGATAGAATATAATGTTATTCTAAATTATTTTGAGATAAGAATCGATCGAGACGTATTCGAAAATGATAAAGTTAGAGTTTATACAAAAACTACTGGATTTCCGAGCTGGTTTCCCGTCCGAGAAAATATATTAGAAATCAATAAAGTAACAATCAAAGGAAGAATTTGGAAATTGAACCTAACAAATCGATACCAGTCTGAGGAAATTCTAAAAATTGAAAGTTCAATAGCCGACGAAGTATTGGATTATTTCAGCGATTTTCCTAGGCGTCAAGGTTAACGTTTCCAGAATACCCTATCTCCTTCCGAAATCGTTTTTAAACCGTTAATTCCATTTTCGGGAACGGCCCTGGAAAGAAAATAATCGATTTCTTCTATCGTAGCCTCTCCAGATTTTCCGGAACTGTTGTAGATTTGAATTTTGCTTCCCTTCTTGAGACCATCAAGGGCTCCTACATTGACTATCAGGTCTTCATCCTTCACTTTTAATACGGAGCCGCTTGGGGGGATAGAAGCTAAAATTTTAGAAACAGACCTGACAACCGCTTCCGGTATAAAATCTCTTCCTTTTGAGAATATTTTAAATGTCGAAAGTATCTTTTCGTGTTTGGAATCCTTGATCGTCCAATCTATGCGTATAGAATGATTTTCGTATTTTAGAGAACCATAAATTAGAAATCTAGGTTTGATGCCTTTTTTGGAAGAATCCTTGATCTTGAGGTATGTAGATTCTGTATAAGGTAGAATTCCAGTATAAGGAGCCGTTTTGATTTCAAAAGATGGGTTACTACGAGCAGATTCTAAAACTTCCGAAAGAGTGATCGTAGGATTTAAAGAAAGATTTTTACGTACGGAAGAAGAAATTAAAAATGCTAGATCTGGATAATCTCCTAAAAAGGATTTATCTAAAAGATCAAACATTAAAAGAACGGGTGGTGTTCTGCCATAATTTTCAACAAGATTGTCTCCTGTGATTTCTATTAAACCTTCTCTATAAGCGATAGATTGTTTCATAGAGTTCAGAAGATTTTCGATTTCATACTGGTACTTTTGATTTTCTGAATATTTTTTTCTCAAAAATAAAAGAAGATTGAGATAACGCGGAAAGAATCCGGTTCGTTTATATTCTGATAAAGTTTGAAATTGAACCTCCGGTTGACTCGGAATGAGTTCTCTTGCACAAGAAAGATGATGAGAAGCCATATCATAGAGAAGGGAATTTTTAGAAGAACGAAAACGTTGCATTCTATATTCCCCTAGTTTCCTTCTAAAGGAATGATTTTCTGGAAAATGATCGAGTGCGACCGATTCCGCCTTTTGTCTTGAAATAGAGTCTAAGTCATCTAACTTTAATATATCAATTAAATCGTTTTTAAGCGTATCTTTGGAAGAGTCATTTGCGTTTTTTTCTTCCGCAAACGCTTTAAGATAAAGATACAAAGGGTTTTGAGGATAAATAGAAACGAGTTTGCGGGAAAGTGATTCTGCGGATTGAAAGTCTCCTTGCCATATTCTGATTCTTGCAAGTGCATTGATCGCTTCTTCAAAATCTGGGTATAAAGAAATTGCTCTTTCCAATTTTTCGGAAGCGATTTCTAGTTTTTGTTTTTTTTCTGGATCGGAACTTTTTTCGGACCAATCCATAAGCAACGAAGCCATACTAAAGAATAAATCAGGATCGTCTGAAGAGGACGCAAGCGCTGTGTTCCAAATATGATAAGACTTAGAAAAATTACCGGTTTTGCCGTTTACCTTGGCTTCTAAAATTTGCACTTCCTTGGAGTTTTGAAGTCTGGATTTTGACGCTTCCAGTTTTTTCAGAGCGGATTCGTAATTTCCCATTTCTAAAAGGATCTGAATTTGAATTGGAGCCAGAACCGGATCAAACGGATCTGTTTCAAGAGAAGATTTGAGAAGATTTAGAGAATTATTATATTCTTTTTTTCGAATATACCCTAAGGCGGCTCCTTTGATTGCAGCTTTATTTTCCGGTTCTAATTCCAGCACTTTGTTGTAAGCTTCTAGGGATTCTTTATCCTTGTGAAGATGTTGTGCAGCTTCTGCAAATCCAAGTAAAGAACGAGTAGACATAGGGTTGAAACGAGAGGCTTCGGAAAAGGATTGATAAGCAGCCGTGTAATTACGGTCTTTAAGAAAGGACTCTCCTTCCTGAATTTTTCGAACTGTGTCTTGAGAATGAGTTGACCCGATGGAGAAGTATAAAATCAGAAATACTAAATAGGGAAAAGGTTTTTGTAAAAAACTTAAAATCATTTCGTAAAAAATCCAGCTTCCGTTTTTCCGGATGTGTTTCTGAAATTCGCTTCTATGACTAAGGGAATATAAAAATCTTTTTTATCCGCGTCGATTCTACTTTTGAAAGAAACGATATAACGTCTGTCTTTATGAGATAAAAAAGAGTTATAAAGATTTTTTTCTGATCCTTCACCCGGAATTAGGATGAATTTTCCTCCGGTAGAAGCGGCGATCATTTTATAGGTTTCTACCGCCGGTCCCGAATCTGAAAGAGATAAGAAATAGATTGGAATTGAATGTGCTTTAGAGTAGCGGATAATTTTTTCCGATGAAATTTGAGTAAAAGAATCCGGATACGAATTTCCTGAAACTAAAACTAATACGATTCTAGGCCCGAGGCGTCCAAGCAAGTCGGAGATTCCTCTATAGATTGCTTTTCCCGTTTTGGAACTAGAATCACTAGGAGAAGTTCTTAATATTCTAAAAATCTCATGCATAGAATAGTTGAAATCAGAGGCTTTGATCAATTCCGTTCCCGAACGCAGAACTTCAATTCCGTCGTATTGTCGAAGTGAAGTGAATAGTGGTTTTAAGGACTTTTCAAATACTGGGTAAGCCGTTTTAATTTCGGGAGTATTTTCATAAACGAGAGATAAGGAAATTCGATTGTTAAATTGTCGCATGTCTGTGAGACCAATTAATGGAGAAAGATTTCCATATTCATAAACCTTAAAGGAGTTTCTTGGAATCGTTTTGATGTCCCTACCAGATCGATCTCTTACACGTAGAAATACGGAAATATCCGGATAATCATGATTTAAAACTTTTTCCAATACTATGTCCATGTTAGAAGATAATTGGTTGGAAGGACTGAAAATTTCCACTCGATGCCGATTGAAATCCGCAATGAACTGTGTTCCTGTGTAGTCGAAGGTGGAAGAGAACGGTTGGTTTAGTCTTCGGACAACATTTTTTGAATCTCTAAAAGAATCTAATAATCTCCAAGTGCTGTCTATAGTATTATAAATGACGAGTCCCGACTTTTCATCGGAAATGTAAATTTCGTTTTTTCGAATTGTTAGATTTCGAGGAGAAGATAGTATGTTTGGATTTGTAATTTCTCGAAGAAAATTCCCTTCCGAATCGAATACTACGATTCGGGAATTGCCTCGATCAGCCACGTAGATTTCTCCTTTGGAATTGACTTTTAGTCCGGATGGGTTGCGTAGAGTTCCGACTCCAATTTCTTGTACAAAGGTGCCATCCGACTTTAATTTCTGGATTCGATTGTTTCCAGAGTCTGAGACATAAAGATAACCGTTCTTTGTATAGAATATGCCTGTAGGCCCATGAAATGTACCGTTCGTTTTTCCAGAACTCCCAAATCGATTGATATATTCGCCTCTTGTATTGAATTCGTAAATTTTATCAGCTTTGAAGTCGGCTACAAAAATTGAATTTGCTCTCAATGAAAAGAATAAGGGACCCGTTAAGTTCCGACCTAAAGATCCTTTGAAGTTATCTATAGGGTTGCCATTCGGATCAAATTTTACAATGTTTGCTGTATCAAAGGAGAGGACATAAAGAAATCCATCGTCATCAACGGCTACATCGGATGGATTCCGGAATCTAAAACGTCTGAGTTCATCACCTAAAATTGCCGAGTAGTAACGGACTGTTAAATCTTGACTTCCACCGGATAGATTAATTCTCAGAGCATCTAATCTTGCTTTTTGGATTTGATTTAGTCCTGTTGTACCTTCAATTTGTTCTAATTCCGACATACTTTCAGGCCAATCTCCGGAGAGATAGTATGAGTTTGAAAGCATGAGTCGGGCTAATGTAAAATCATTTTTAATCGAAAGTGCCTTTAAAAAATTTTCTCTTGCAGATGAATACTGAGAATTATTAAAATAAGAGAAGCCTCTGGTAAATTGAATTCTTGCTTCCTTTTCTTGAATGGAAAAATTGGGGAGTCCGTCGGAACTCAAAGATAACGTAGCGGAGGTAAAAACTAAAATAATGAAAAGTCTATGAAAATGCATGAATGCTTATTCTTGCCTCTATTTCTATAAGCAGCTCTAAGAGACATAATTTCAAGAATTTTTTATGGAATATCCGACAATAGGAATGTGCGTCTTATTTAACGTGAGTTTGATTCGGTAATAAAGAAACCCATTTTGTAAAGGGTAACCCTGTAAATTTAAAAAGAATGATTCTAAAATCAAATTTTATAGAGATATGATTCTCTAAAATTAATTTTTAATCTAATAATGATCTAAAACTACGATTTTATACAGAAATTTGAGATTTGAAAATTCGGCTTACCTCTGAATTTTGTAAGTTTTCTTGTTATATTGAAAAAGAGTCGGAATTTCCACATGATTCTAGGTTTTACAGAAAATAGAGAAATGTACAATTAGTTCAAAATCAAATTTGATTAAATGAGAAAAATTGAAAATCAGTAAACATTACCTTGGTTTTAAAAAAGGAGAATTTGTATTTGCGGATACTTTACGATTTTGCATCCAATTTTGGTGATGTTTTTGCCAAATCTCTCTTTTTGCTCGGTTTTCGGAAAGTTCTGATTTAGTTTCTCGGATCAAAAAATCCAAAATCAAGATATAATTTCTAAAACGTGCTTCAAAATGATTTAGTTTTTCTTCCAAGGAAATTTCCATTTCTTCTTTAAATATCGGATCTTGCCGATAAAAAATAGAAAAATTATGTGTTGTTCAATTCGAAATTTTTTCCAACTAACATTTTCTTTAAAATCATTTTGCGATTAGAAAGGATTTTAAAGTAAAAATGGAGATGAATTGTTCGTTTTCCTAATTTTATAAGCTCCTCTGCTAAATTTATAATTTGCAAGTCTTCTTCCCGGTCTAAATCGACAAGCCGAGAAAAAAGCCTGCATATGGAGAGGCCAAAGTAAAATCCAATAAATTTTGCTTCGTACCAATCTTGGTGGTCTGGACGAAAAGAATATCGAATCAGTTGTTGGTTTTTAGATTGATAAAGTGTTTTTCTAAAAGCAGTATCCGGGAATTTAGAGGATAAATTTCTTTTTTGAAATTTGAGAATCAAGTAATGAAAGTAATTCTTTAAATTTTTATGTTTTTTAATTTGTTTATATAAATAACTTTCTAAATGTAGCGGAACCAATAAGTCAGAAGGTCCGGAATCTTTTTTTGACTTTCCTTTAAATTCAGTGAAATTTTTTAGATGGTGTTTTTGCATTTTTATCTCCTCTTTTAATGCAGTTCCAGGAGATATAGAAAAGGTCATATCAAGTGAAAAAAATTTAAAGAAAATCATTATAAAATGAATTTTTAATTTTATGATAGTCGCAAAACAGAGAATTCATGCAGAAATTTGATTGAGTATTATTCTTTTGAAATTTTATAAAGTTCTTTTAAAAAATATCTGTATTATCTCAAAGTATGAAAATAACATCGAAGATAAACGATTGATTTTCTGAAGATGTAGAAGTTCCTACAAATTGAGTTTAATTCTAGAGTTGTTAGCTTTTTTTGAAGAAGATTTCACATTCTAACTTTTAGAAAAAGACATAGTATTATTTTCACGTGTTAAATCCGTAAATTTAAAAATAATAACCAGTAATTAACAAAGGTTATCTCTGAAGCTACGATAGTTTAAAGGTTTGCCTAAAAACTTTTAAATGTATCATTTTTGAATCTTCAATAAAATATGGAGGTTTTTACAGAAACCACCACATTATACAATTTACAGTTTTTAGTATTTTTTTCGTTATTTAACGTGAGTTCGATGTAAGAAAATCAGGGCGAATCCGGCTTGCCATAGGCCGCCGGACCGGGCTCTCAGCTTTGGTCAATAAATTGTATATAGGAAACATTATACAATAATTGTCTTTAGTTTCAATTTATTGACCTCGCATCGATCCCTTTCGCATTGGATTATACCGAACGCGTTAACCGGCGTTTTGTCGTGACATTTATGGGTACTCAGTTTTGTAAGGATCAGTAATAAAAATTTTTTTCAAAGATTTATATGTCGTAAGTACTATAGGAATTTAGAATCTTGTTCACTCAGAACTATATAAAAGAATACCTAATATTTTACTTTGGAATAGGATGTTGTGACAAAAATTTAAGATACTCAATTTTTTTAGAGATCAGCATTACTAAACTCTGTTGCATCGTTTTTGAATAAAGTTTTTGTTTGAAGCCTTTATCCACTGAGGTTTTTGGAATCAATTTTTAAGAAAAAGAATTTAAAACTGCTATGTGAGCCTCTACGGATTCTGATAACGCAGTTAAGTCGTAACCCCCTTCTAAAAAGGATAGAACCTTGCCACCACAAATTCTATCTGCGCTTTCTAAAATGATACGAGTAAGATCTTCGAATCCTTTTGTTGTTACATTCATTCCTCCAAGAGGATCGTCTTTATGTGCGTCAAAACCTGCAGAAATTAAAACGATATCTGGGTCAAAACGTTCCATTGTAGGAACAACGATCTCTTTAAATTTCTGAATATAGGCTTGGTTTTCAGAATTCGCTTGCATAGGAATATTTTTTGTAGTTCCAATACCTTTTCCTTTGCCAGTTTCCGTTATTAAACCGGTCATTGGATAAAATGGAAATTGATGAATCGATAGATAAAAAATATTTGGATCTTCATAAAAGATTTCTTGTGTTCCATTTCCGTGATGGACATCCCAATCAATAATAAAAATTTTTTTATATCCATTATTTTGCAAATACCGAGCGGTAATAGCAACATTGTTTAACATACAAAAACCCATAATACGATTATGCTCCGCATGATGACCAGGAGGTCTAAGAAGAGAGAAACCATTCTTGATTGTTCCCGAAATTAAGGATTCCGACAATATTATTCCAGAATTTGCAGCGGAGTAGGCTGATATCCACGATTTTTCCGTAAAAGGAGTATCTGAATCAAAATAACCTCTTTTTCCTTTGGAGTTTTCGATTTTTTGAATGTGATTTTTAGAATGGATTTCGTTGAGGAATTCATTGGGAAACTTTTTCATTTCAGGAAAAAATAAAGAACCAAAATAGCTACTTTGATGCAATTTGTTCAAGCACGCAAGTAGTCTGTCGGAATTCTCATAATGAGGGATTACAAAATTTGCATTATGGTAAAGAAAATCTTGAGAGTAGATAAAACCTGTCGGCATTTTATTTTTCTGTTTTTTATTGTGGATCAAAAAATTTATACATTCATAAAACGAAAATTCAAATTTTTCAACGTAAAAAACAAAGAAGGTTAGGTTTTACCATGAAAATAAAAGATGAATTTTCGCAAAAATGTATCGATTTCTTACAAGTACACTTATTCCTGAATTTATTGTTTTTTGAGAGAAAAATTATATTCTAATTTTTGAATAAGCTTCATTGTCTTATTTTCATATATCTTTGTAGTAATTGAACAGCCTGATTCGGAGTTTGAAAAGTGATCTAAATTTTATTTCGAAATTGAATTTATTTTTTAGTTAGACGTAGTGAATTCCGACATTTAATAAAGGTTAGGGCTTATCTTAGACACATTATGTCTGATAATAGTATTATTCTAAGATCAAATCTCAGATAGGTTCTAAAAAGATTTTTTGATTTTTTATAACTTTTTAGTTCTTATGTATTATATTATTCTATTTATTATTTGTTTTGTTTGGACTTCATCAGCGTTTCCTGATTTTGATCTTCCTTTTCCAATAAAAAGTGCTAAGAAACATTCAATTGAAACTATTCTTTCTGAATCTCGTAAACAAAAGGTCGGATCTCCTGAAATTTTAAAAAACAATGAGAATTATAGGCCTTTTACGGGAACACAAGTCGGATCTACTAAAACCAAACCCAAAATAGAATCTTTCAAATTTGAATCACCTAAAGAAGATAAAACTTTCAAGATAGAAGTTGTAAAGACTCAGAATGTGGAAAATTCTTTAAAAAATTCCGACTTAGAAACGGTTTCTAATATCAAAGTTCCGGAATTTTCCAGGGGAATTTATATTTCGCAGAAAACCTTAAAGAAAGAGAGAGAATTTAATGATCTCAGAAAAAAAGGAAAACAGTATGGAATTAATTTTCTCGTAATCGATATTCAACCTTCAGTTCCTTCTAAGGAAATTGTAGAAACTTTGGTAATAGAAGGATTTTATCCTGTCGCGAGAGTTGTAAATTTTGACGGGGGACTTCCGACAGAAAAACCACCTATCCAAAGAATCAATTCAATACACAAATCGATTCAAGCCGCTTGTAAATCTGGTTTTCCAGAAATTCAATTGGATTACATTCGTTATGCGGATAATCTGAACTTAAAACTGACTTACGAAATGCGATATAAAAATATCGCTGAAATTATTAAGGGTATCAGAAAGGAAACTCTTAAATGTAATAATCTTCCTTATATTGGGGCAGATATTTTTGGTCGGATCCCATTCAACCAAAACGATATGATCGGACAGAAAGTAGAAATATTTGCTCAACTTGTCGATGTACTTTATCCAATGCTTTACCCATCTCATTTTTATGGTATGGCCGATAAAATCAAAAATCCGTATCAGACAGTGTATGACGGAACTCTTTTTACCATTAAGAGATCGCTAAAAACGACGAGAGTTATTCCTTACATTCAAGGTTTTAATATGTCTGTAGGGAAGTCGGGACTCACACTTTCAAATTATATCAAAGCTCAGATAAAGGCCTCTTATGATAGTGGAGGGCATGGATTTGTAGTTTGGAATGCCTGGAATGATTACGAATCTACTTTTCAAGCCTTAAAGGATTACGAGAAGGAAGTAAAGAAAGACTAATTTAACGTGAGTTCGACGTAAGAAAATTGGGGCGAATCGCTCGCAAATTTCATAGTTAAAATGGCTCACGACCTAAAACGCGATCCGTAGAGAGCGTTTTACTGAGTTCTTTTCGCTCCAATTCCTTCGGAATTTTTCAAACTCAATCTCTCTACGGATCGCAGCATAATAATCGCTTTCGCATTTGTTATGCCGAACTCACTTAATTTAACATGAATTCGGTGTAAGAAAATGAGAAAGAATTTTCTAAAAGTATGAGTTCCTACAATTTAAGAATTTATTTGTAAAATCTTGATTTGTGGCAGTTCCCACATTTTAGAAAAAAATCTGCATGTTCAGATTCCAATTTTTTTCAGAAAAATGAATCATGGATTTCTTCACGAACTCACGTTAATTTATAAATTTGTGAGAGTTCCCGCAGATTAAGTCGTATTACAGATCTTTAAACATTCATTTTTTGTAATTCGAGTCGGGAGTTCCACATTTATTTTATGGAAAAATCAGGTTTTATAAAATGAATCTCTTACGCCGAACTCACGTTAATTTATGATTTTCTCAAGTTGGAATTTCTTCTATATACTTACGATTTTATCGACCTTACATAATAGATTACATGAATTTTAAGATAAATCTCCGTTTTAGAAACAGAATTTCAAATACTCTATTATGTAGGTACTGAAAAAAACTAACGAATTTGATGTGAAGTCAATTCATTGAATTTAGCAGATAAAATGTAGGAACTACTGTCTTTAGAGGGATTTCTATAAAGTAAAATTTTCATTGGATTATTATCGTCATTAAAACAATGAATTTTATGTGAAAATTTGATTTTACTCAGAGTAGATAATAAGAGTAGTTCGTTGTAAAAAATGGATACATTTCTTAAAAGTTAGTTTTACAACAAAAAATAAAGATGAATGTAGGGAGCCTCTTCTAACTTTAAGAAATTATAAAATTTAAATGTCTCCATAAACGCAGGAATTCCTAGTTTTAAAACTTCTTACGTCGAATTCTCGATGTTTTTTCTAAAAATGTAGGAACTACTGATTTTTTACTACTCGGGTGTATAAAAATAATGCTTATGTGGATTTCCTTTAAAAAGTCAACAAATTCGGATTAAACGCCATTTTTTGAACGGCTTCCACATCTTTGGTAAAATGATTGTTAATTTTTGGTACTCTTTTTATACGTTTGAGTAGTAAGTTCAAAGACAAGTCTCTGAATTGAAATCGTTCAAAAATTTCAGAGCATAAATTTAAAAATAGAGTTATTGAAAAATTCCATAGTTCAATTAACAAAACTGCTTCAATCGACTGTTCCCATGAAATAGAAACAAATGAAGAATTAATTTTTTAACAACTCTAATAATTCATTTTCTTTTGTTTCTTATCCATTACTCATTCTATCAAATTGAGTTCCTAAATGTTATCCCAAAGTGGCGTTTTGCATAAATTCAATAGAATCCAATACGGAAAGCACTTGTGAAGTGTAGAGGAACTTAGCGTATAACTTCTTTAACTCAATACATTGCTCCCTGAACTCAGCAAAACGCTTTTTACGAAAGCGTTTTAGGTCGCTCTGCAGGTCACGTTCTATAATAAATTGTAACTTAAAACAAAATATTGTATTACGTTTTTTACATATAGTTTATTGACTGGAGCTGAAAGCGCGGTCTGACAGCATCGGACTCGCCCCGATTTTTTGACGTGAATTCACATGATTGAAGTATAAACTATTAATTTGGGTTCTTTATTATGTAGTTTTGAGTAAAGTGAACGGATCATGCCGTTTTGCTGGTGTTGGATATGGAATTTTTAACAACTCTAATGAGACGCATGTCGGAATTACTACGTTTTATAATCCTTTGAAAACAGGTTTTCTTTTTTGTTCGATTGCTTTGATTGTTTCCTTGAAATCGGAAGAAATGAAATTTCTTGCCTGGGATTCAGCTTCTTTTCTGAGAGCGGCTTCTAATTTTTCCTTATCGTAGGTGTTCTTTTTTAACTCGCTAAGTGCTAAAGGAGCGCTTTCGGATAATGCAATTGCAATTTCAGTCGCTCTTCCTAAGACTTCTTTTTGGGGAACTGAGTCATTACAGAGTCCAAGTCGGAACGCTTCTTCGCCATTTAATGTTTCCGCTAAAAATAAAAGTCGGTTTGCAATATGAGTTCCGAACAATTCTTTCACGATATAACTTGAACCCATTCCAGGATGAATTCCGAGTTTAACAAAGTTAAATTGATATTTGGCTTCATTGGCGAAGATACGAATATCGCAGGCGAATGTAAGTGAAAATCCCGCTCCAATTGCATGGCCGTTTGCGGCGCAAATTACTGGAATATCCAAACGTCTTACGGATAAGAATAGATTGTAGAATTCGAACATTGTCTTTTTGTTCGTTTCATAGTCTTTAGTTGAAAAAGACTTTAATAATTCGAAATTACCGCCCGCTGAAAAAATATCGTTTTTTCCCGTTAAAATTACAACTCTTGGTTTATTTTGTTCTGGAGTTTCTATCAAACCTTCGATAATTTTTTTGAATTCTAAACCCATTTCGCGAGTCATAGAATTTCTGGTTTCAGGATTATTGAAGCTTAAAGTCAGGATTTTATTTCCTGAACCCAGATCGATTGTGTCTCGGTCTATGAATCCCATTAAACTGCTTTTTTCTCCAATTCGAAACTTTCATACCAGATTCGGTCGGATATGGTCAACGGTTTTTCTCCAATTCCCATCTGGATATAATATTCAAGAAGGATTTCTAGATGAATTGCTTCTTCGTCTTCCAAAGTCCAGAAAGTAGAGTCAATGGATTTTGAAATCAGGGCTTGGCCTCTAATGGAATCTTGAAAGTATTCCGGTTTTCCGGAAAAAATTAAATGTGCTGAAATAAGATCGAATCGGATAGTTTCCAAGATTTTTTTAAATTCTACTTCCGACTTTTCGAAATATCTGGATGCGATTTCGGTTTGAAAATAGTCTCCCCATGTTAGAATGTCCGGTTCAACGCCTGTTTTTTCTTTGATTTGCTCAATTTTATCTTTCTCAATAAAAGGAGTTACCGCAAATCTATCTACAAGTTCTTTCAGAGCAATCAGATTCAGAATTTTTCCGGCTGATAGCTTTCCTTGTTTCATCATATCAAACAATTCTGGATTGAGTTCCGACTTTCTTGTGTCCATACATTCTTTTTCGGGATATTTCCAAACCTTCCCGTGGATTTTTTCTGGATTTATCCAAAAACTATTTCAGTACTGCGAATTTGATTTTTTCTAAGTAACGTGAGTTCGACATAAGAAAACTGTGCGAACCCAGCTTGCCACAGGCAGGCCAGCTGGGCTCTTTAGCTCTGGTCAATAAATTGCATACAGGAAACATAATACAACAATCGTTTTTAGATTCAATTTAGAACGCGATCTGTCGAACGACCTAAAACGCTTTCGTAAAAAGCGTTTTGCTGAGTTCAGGGAGTGAGACGCTTTAGTTTGAGAGAGGCGTTTTGCTTTAGTTTCCCCGCATCGATCTCTTTCGCGTTATACCGAATTCACGTTAAGTAATATTATTTTTAAGACTTTTAACAGTATATGAGTTCATTATAACGGATTGGTTTTTCTATAGAAAAAATGAAATCAACTATAAGGCGATTGATTATGAGTTTGTTCGAAAGATTAGAATTAGGATCTTTATAAAACGGATTTTTAATTTTATGATGGTTGTAATGAGATGCCGCCGAATTTCGTGTGGAAATTAATTGTGCGATCATTCTTTTGAGATTTTATAGGTTCTCAGTATCTACTGATTTTTATTTGAGACAATGATTTATTTGAGTTTAGATTTTTATGTCTCGTATGATGAATACATATTAAGTTAACGTGAGTTCCGACTATGATTCATTTTTCTGAAAAAGTTGGAATCTGAACTTTATAGATTGATTTTTTAAATGCGGGAACTACTGCAAATCACGATTTTTACAAACAATTCCTAAAAATGTGGGAACTCATACTTTTAGAAAATGTTTTCTCATTTTATTAGACCGAATTTACTTTAAGTTAGCTGTTGATAGAGAATTCTAACGTTTATTGAATCCCTATAAAATTGAGTATCTTAAATTTTTATCGCAAAACACTGTTTCAGTGCAAGATATTAGGTACTTTATTTTATAGTTCTAACTAACAACTGAATTCCGACTTATAGAAGGTCGATATTTAAGATAGAAGTTTTCTCTCAATAAAAACTCATGGCAGTCGGAAGATCGGACAGTTTACAAGAACTCATTACAATTCTGGAAACAATGTTCGGAGAAACGATCATCGGAACCGACATCAATCTTGTAAAACACCTGTTCTATTATCTTAAAGCGGATGATGTGGAATTTCCGTTCGACTACGACGGGCAAAGATTTTTTGCCGTTGTGGAAAATATAGAAGAGACAAACGTAAACCTAAGAATTTCCGGTGCAACACAAGGACTAACCCTAAGAGCAAAAATCAGTTTCGAAATCATGAACATTCTTTATCAATTCGAAGTTATCATTCTCGAATTTATGGAGGATTCGATCGTTCAAATCCGAATTCCGTCGGAACTACAAGCGGCCTCTTTTAGAAAAAATGTCCGTGTAGCCGTAGACGATCTATTTATGAACTATGTGATACTTTTTAGATCGCTTTCTGGAGGAGGAAGAGAAATCGGCAGAAACATACAAGTAGAGCAAAGGTTCAATAGTCTCATGAGGGAAATCAAAAAAGATAATTCTGACTTGAGATTAATAAATATTATAATTTCTGAATATATCTCGAACGTTTCTAAGGAATACGAAATTGTGTTTTTTTCTCAAGATAGAGAAGAAACATTTTTGGACTTTTTTATCCGTAGGCACGACCGGCCCGTGTTTATGCCGGATACTTCCTTGATCATCAATTATATACGTGAAGATGAGGAGATTGTTGGGAACTACCGCGAAGAATATATGAGAATGGTTCTTGAAAACGGTCAGGATTATGCAGACAATTTTTTTAGAGAGCTTCAAAAAAAAGAGATCAGGGAATTTGTGATTTCTTATATAGTATTGCCGATTCGATTGTTCAACGACGTAGTGGGTTACATCCGAGTTTATACTTCGGCCATGGATCGTTTTTCTATTACCCCTTTTCAAGTTGGTTATTTAATCGAACTCGCGGAAATTTTCAGTTATTCTATTACTAAAATATTTATTAGAGAAAATAACTACGGAAATGCAAAATCAGGAACTAGAGTGGTTGACATTAGTATAAACGGGCTTTTGTTTGAAATCGAAGAGAAAAGAATTTTTCAATATTTAAAAAAACATAATATTATAAAAATGTTTATTCCAGTTTCAGAAAAAATCCTAATTTTAAGGGGCGAAGTCGTTCGATATATCGCTGTCGATGAAGAAAGATTCCATCTCGGTGTAAATTTTTTCGATTCCAATCCGGACGACATGTTGATTCTACAAAAATATATCTTTACTAGAACTCGAAGAATCCTTTCGGAATAAAGATGGATTTTAAAGTTTACTCTAATCAGAATTAAATAACGTGACTTCAGGAAGTCTTAATATTCGTTCTTCTGCATTAACTCGTAGAAAGTAATTGTATTTGTTATACCGGACTTGTGTTAAATGATAGAATATCATTAATTCTATTTCTAAAATTAGGATTTGTCTTGGGAAAAATTTGGAATACGATGACTGAAGCTTATTAAATTTTTATAATGTAAATAGATTCCAAATTATTACTCAGATGTATGAAAATAAATACTTATGGTAAGATCTTGTTGTAAAAGTTAGAATGTAGGATCTCCTTCGAGTGAACCAACAATTCTGGGTTAGGTGAAATTTTGGGGAACTTTTATATCTTGGTAAAATCGGTCGTTAATTTTTGGTACTTCGTTATGTCGTTTTTGAGTAGGTCGAATGATAAAATCAAATTTCTGCAAGAAATTGTTGTTTGGCGACTACTATCAGATTTCTATAAAATTGAATATCCTAAATTTACATTACAAAACTCTGTTTCCGAGCAAAATACTGGGGATTTTATTATATAGTTTTGAGTAAAAATTCATTTTATAGAATCCTCTCCGTAGATCGTTATTTTTAGATTTTATAGGAGTCCCTCTTTGAACTTATCTAAAAACATCAAAAGGAATTTAGGCTATGATAATTAATATGAGTTCGACGCGAGTAAAAATTTTCTAAAAGTATGAGTTTTTACAATTTTAGGAATTGTTTGTAAAAATCGTGATTTGTAGTAGTTCCTACATTTATTAAGGTTTGGAAACAAATTTATAATCTGAGAATATGCAAAAAGTTTTAAAATATATAAATGAAAAATCAATTTAAGGATTTTAAAACATAAGGATCGCCGGGAACGGAAGCTGGCTTAAATACTTTATACTTTTCTAATGAATCTGCAAATTTATTTTTTAAAATTTCTATTTCTTCCGAATCGCCTAATCCGCTTTGACCCGTGTCGGAGGTCAACTCGGAGATTTTATCTAGATAGAGTTTAGAAACCAAAAGATAATTTCTATAATCCGAAGGATTGAGTTGGATTGCGTTCTGTATAAGTTTTTGGGAAATTTCAAAATATGTGTCTGATTTTTTTCGATCCACGGAGGAACCAGACTTAAATTTTTCTTTATAAAAATAATAGTAAGTCAAGGCAGAATGGGTGAGAAGTTCGGAATCAGATCGAGTAAGTTTGAACGCTTCTTGAATCACTTCCATTGATCTAGAAAGAATAGACTGATTTTTAAAACCTTCCGTATCATATTTATGATTTAAATAGTCGATGTATTCAGTATAAAACTCAAGTTCTTCTTGAGAATTTTCAAAACGTTTACGGTTATTCCAAGCCATAGAAAATTCAGACCCGGCTGAAACGTAGGCTTCTCCTGTTCTTTTATAAAGAAGACCTAAACGAAAATGTCCCATAGGAGAAGAAGGATCCAGGCTGATCGTATGTTTGTAAGATCGGATTGCTTCTGCAATTTCGTTTCTGGAAAGATGATAGTCCCCCATTTTTCTTTCCACGATTGCAGGTTCGACTTTTTCGGAAACTAAGGGAGCGGCTACCATTAGATTTTTATTTTTAACAAGACTAAGGTTTCCAATTCCTCTTGCCCTTTTGCCAATAAAAGAGGTTTGAAAGATGGACTTGATTTCGATCTGTGCGACTATGTTGCCGTTTTTATAATTTTTATGATCAAAGTCTTTTTCGATGAGATATAAAGTCTGACCAACTCTAAGACCCGGATCAAAGTTGATTTTGATAGTAACTAGATCCGCTCTTGTATCGACTCCGATATCAAGGTGTTTGTTTTTTCCTTTTTCTTCGATCGGTTTGACCTTATCATACAAAACGGTTTCTCCTACAAGAATCATCTTTTCCTTTTCCGGTTTTCCAGGATCTCTGAAAGCATAGACGAGTTCCCTAGAAACAAGATTTCCAAAGGAAGAGATAATAAGAAGGGTTGGAAAAAAAGAACAAAAGAATCTCACCTTACAAAGATCGGCGAATTTTACGAACTTACCTCTAAAAAAGAACCGATTTAAAAAAGAGAAAATCATTTCAAAAGATAAAAATTTGAAGGGACAAAACGTAAAAGCGAAGCCTACGATTTTTTGAACAATGTTTGTTTATAAATTATTTTTAGTGCGATTCAGCAAACATTCATGGCGCCTCCTTTCGATCGTAGATCGAAAGGACCGCGCTCTGCCGCGACTACGCTTCGCTTCGGTCACGTTTTCCGTTGGAAACGTGACCGCGTTCGCGTCGCTTAGATCGCTGGCGCTTGTAATTCTCTATGAAATTCAAAAAGAAAGATCGTCCAATCAAATTTCTGTATGAAATTGCCGTTCTTACGACCAAGATCCAATGAACTCTCATTAAGAACTTTTGTTTTAAAACCTCCAATGCCGGATTTGCTCAAATGTTATTTAAAAACTTGTGGGAAATCCCATTAAACTTCGATTTTACGGATCGGTTCTGAAAATGTGGGAACTCCCGCTAAACTTCGATTTTGCGGATCAATTCTGAAGATGTGGGAACTCCCATTAAACTTCGATTTTACGGATCAATTCTGAAAATGTGGGAACTCCCGCTAAACTTCGATTTTGCGGATCAATTCTGAAGATGTGGGAACTCCCATTAAACTTCGATTTTACGGATCAATTCTGAAAATGTGGGAACTCCCATTAAACTTCGATTTTACGGATCAATTCTGAAAATGTGGGAACTCCCGCTAAACTTCGATTTTGCGGATCAATTCTGAAGATGTGGGAACTCCCATTAAACTTCGATTTTACGGATCGGTTCTGAAAATAAAGAAAAAATCGATTCTGTTATTAAGGATTCAAACCCTCAAAAGAAGAAATTCTAAAATGAGGATGTTGCGGTTGAGGATAATTACCGGGACGTTCTAAAATTGTAGGGTAAAGTTTTGCTTCTTTGGCGGCGTCGGCTTCTTCTTTAATATCCGTGAAAAATAAAATTTTTTCCGGTGCAACTCCTAGTAGTTCCGAAATTTTAGAATAACTGGAGGATTCTCTTTTTCCTCCGACTCCGGTATCAAAGTAGGCGTAAAAAAAATCAGTTAAGTTGCCAAAATTTGAATATTCGAAAATTAACTTTTGCGCTTGAATACTACCAGAAGAATAAACCGCCGATTTCTTTTTAGAAGCTTGGATTCTTTTTAAAAAAGGAGGAACGTCCGAAAACATCAAACTTTTTAGTTTTCCATTTTCATAACCTGATTTCCAAATTCTACCTTGAATCTCTTTCAGAGTGCCGCTTTTGCGATCCAACGAAACGAGATGTTTACAATATTCACTCAGATCGAGAGCGGAATCCGAAAGTTTTCCGGAATAGGTGGAATCGTTTTTACCTTCTAAGATCAATTTTTCAATCCATTCTTTTTCAAGTGAATTCGATTGAAAAAAAGAATCAAACTTTTCCACGGAGTAAGGAAAAAGAATCTTATGAACGAATTCGATCGGAGTTGTTGTTCCTTCAATATCAAATAGATAGAATTCGAAAGTTTTTATGTTCAATTAGGTGCCCCTTTGATTTTTTCGGCTTCTAAAACCAAATATTCATGTACATCTTTTTCATCCTTTTCAAAATTTTTCAAAACGATCAACCAGGATAAGGCGCAAGGAATCCAAAAAAGAACGGAAATGGAAAGTCCAAGAGAACGATCTCCCGGAGTCAGGCCCAAAATCAAGGCGCTCATCGCGGGTCCTAACCCTTTACCTAGATCGTCCGTAAGGTTATAGAGTGCAAACATACTACTTCTGTTTTTTAGAATATTCACATTAATTAATGTAGCCCTTACGTTAGGGCCGGTAACGGAGATGATAAAACCAGCCACGACGTTGATTAAAATAAAAAGTCCTGAGCCTGCAATATTCTCCGCTTTTAAAAGATAGATACAGGGTAAAATTCCGATTAAAATGCTGGACATACAAAAAAGGGGAAGAAGACGTTTTTTATAGTTATAAATTTTTTGTCCGATGATTCCTCCGAAAAACGTGCCTGCAAAAACACCAATCGCAGCATAAGTCAAAAGCATCGTCGCCGTTGCCTTGTCTAAATGATAAGAAGTTTCGTAGTAATCCACTAAAAAGACAAAAAATACTCCCCAGGGAACACAACCAGGAATCCCTTGAAGAAAAATTCCTATATTCGTTTTATTCTTGAAAAGTAGTCTAACGTCGTTCCAACGAAGATGAAAACTTTCTTCTGAAAATTTTTCCGCAATTCCGGACCATTCCGATTCTCCTCCGCCTCGAATTGGTTCTTTGCAAAAAATCCAATAAGTGATCGCAAAAAAGAAAGAAGGAATGGAAAGATAGATAAAACTTGTTCTCCAACCATTGATCGGATCTGTACTTCCTAAAATTCCTCCTAAAAGTTGTCCTACTCCGAGACCGATTCCCATCGAAAGAGAAACGTAAGCCGCTGCGGTGGATCTGGATTTATTAGAAAAGTAATCGCCTAATACCGTGAAAAGAAGTGGAAAAATTCCTCCCAGACCGAACCCGGTAAGAGTTCTATAAAATACGAATTCCGGATAACTGGTCGCAAAGCCGGAAAGAAAACAAGGAACCTCTCCTAAAAATACAGAGAATATAATCAGTGTTTTGCGAGAATATTTTTGGGATAGGTAACCTATACTTACGGAAACTGCACCACCTAAGATAAAAAACAGAATCGGGATTACTCCACCGATATACCAATCTACGTCTTCTTGATTGATTAAACCGAAGGAGGCGCCGATATTTTTTAAGTTGGGAGCAATTAGATTCTGATCCGCGAAAAGGAAGAAGGCCATTCCCATAATCATCCAGAAAGCTAAGATAGCGTTCCATCCATGATTGGCCAACTCTCCTAATCCGAAAAAGCGAAGAAGACTTTTGTCCGAGGGGCTTTTTTCCATATTCACTCCGGTAATTTTAGGTTTTGATTTCTTTCGTTTTTAGGAAAGGAATTCAAACCGTGAGTAAAACTCAAGGAAACTTTAAATTCGTTTTTGGACTTCAATATACAACGAGACATAGAAGATTATTGATTGGTTTTGAAAGAAAACTAGTATAGAATGAAAAAAATCCCTTTTTAAACGGTTTTATAATATTTAGTTGACCAGTATTATTTTCATGATTCTTTTCTTCCAAATAAATCGGTTTTAACAATGACCTTTCATCATAAAGAATTTCACATTCTATCCAGTTCCGATAAATCTAAATTATATTGTCAGTCTTGGACAAAACCTAATTCCAATCGATTGTTGATCTTTCATCACGGTTTTGGAGAGCATAGCGGACGTTATGCGAATTTGGTTCGTTATTTTTCGAAAAGTGATATTAATTTCTATTCCTTTGATATGAGAGGTCACGGAAATTCGGATGGAAAAAGAGGTCATTCGGATTCTTTTGATTTGTATGTAAGAGATCTTGCCGATTTTGTTTCAGAAGTTCTTAAAAGAGAACACAAAGAACGTTTTTTTCTATTGGGGCATTCTCTGGGAGGAGCGATTACTCTTCGATATTCTCAGGAAGGAATCAATCAGGATAATATTCTCGGTTTGATTCTGGGTTCTCCTGCGCTTATGGTAAGAATGGATTTTAGAAAGAAGTTAAAAAAGTTTGCCGCCGCTATTTTAAGTAAAATTTCCCCTTCTTCCGTTGTGGACGCGGAGTTGGATCTTCAATATCTTTCTCATGATCCAGAGGTAATTGAATCTTATAAACAAGATCCTCTCGTTCACGGCAAAGTTTCTTTGAAAATGGGAACCGAACTTTTGGAAATCGGACCTAAATTGATCAAAAAAGCAAATGTACTTCGTTGTCCGGTGCTGATTTTGCATGGTCAGGAAGACGGACTTGTGGACGTAAATGGTTCTACAGAACTTTATAAAAATCTAATTTATAGAAATAAAAGAATCAAAATTTATCCTGGTTTTTATCACGAACTGATGAATGAATTTCCAGAACATAGAGAAATGGTGTTAAACGACATTCAAACTTTTTTAGAAACCATTCAGAGAGAAAAAATCGATTTTGAGTCTTTAAAGTTGCAAAGAAAAGAAGTGGTTCCCAGGAAAAAAAGAAATCCGGTTTCTAATCCTTAACTTTCTTTTTCATAATTGGAAGAAATGTTTAATAGTAAATTTTCGGTTTTTGAGTATTGTAAATTTTTATCATAAAACCCTGGTTTAATGCCAAAGATTGGGCATTTTGTTATTATCAATTCTGGGTAATTTTTTAAATCAAATAGTAACGATCTTGTTTTTTGTAGTTCCGACTTCTTTATGAGAGTGTAATGAATTTTCTCAACATAAATATAAATGAGACGTAATTTTGTGGGAACTACTGCAGTTTATTAAAAGTTTCTAAAGGATTGATCATTTATGTTTTTTGATGTTTACAACAAATTCTAAAATGTAGGAACTCATACTTTTAGAAAATTTTTTCTCGCACTGAACTCACGTTAAAATGGGATTTAAATTTTGATGATGTTCGTAAAACAGTGTTTTTGCGCAAAAATCGGATAGGACGATGATTCTTTTTGTATTTTATAGTAGTTCCCACAATTTCAAAGTTTAACTGTAAAATCTAGATTTGTGAGAGTTCCCACATCCATTTTACAGACAAAAAACTGGACCTATGATTTTCTTACGTTCCTGCTCACGTTAATTAAAAACACAAAAAACTGAAACCTAATGTCTTCTCGATATAGAAATTCACGCAAAAGTTCAAAATTACCACCGTTTTTAACATTTCACTAAGGATATAACAGGTCTGGATTTTACAGATTGATTTTAAAAAGATAAGAAGTTGTAGTCCATTAAAGATTATGGTAGGTTTCTTTTACTGCTTAGGCATATCTATATAAAAAAAATGTAATGTTCTGTTTCTGAAAACGATGTTTCTGCGATAAAAATTAACGAAAATTGAAATCAGTAAACGCAGAGAAAATATAAAAAAAGCAAGATTTACAACATCTGTGACCCCAAGGCCGAGTGTGTCTCAAGGGGTAAATTTCATAATAGAAATGAATTCAATCGTCCGTTCAAATTTTCTTTAAAAAATAGATTAAAATTAATATATATAATTCAAATCTAAGTTCAAAATAATTAAATTATAGGTTCAGTTTATTTGAATATTCTAAATAATTAAATATATTATTTTTATTTAGAGGCAAGAAACTCGAAAGTAAAAAGATTTTTGATGATTTGTATCCGTTTTTTGTATTGATGATTCCTATGAAATTTGAGTGCTGAAAATTAAGGGTGTATCTGCGAAGATGTATAAGTTCTCACAAATTGAATCTAATCTGGAATTGATGGTTCTTTTGAGTGGGATTCCATATTTTAGCTTTTAGAAAAAGTTTATAGTATGTTCGAGTAGTACGACAAAACACTCATGTCATCTAAATGAACAGCGGAAATTTTAGAATTCAAACGAATTTATTGAAATCAAATTTAAGAAAGAGTCTTTATTCAATTTAAAAAATGGGATTTGAAAAATGCGAAATTGGAAAGTGTTAATCCTAATTTTGTTAGTATCGATTGTAGTTGGTTTTGAATACGGTATCAACTATACACTTGTACATGCGTCTTCTTCCTCAAAGACCGTTGACTCGATCATTCAAAAACCTACCGATCCACCAAAAGATAAACCAATCAAAGTCAATGTAAGTGGCGGAGGAACATTTTGTTATGGTCCTACTTTTAGCGGTGGTGAAAGTTACATCATAATTGAACAGTGTCAGCAAATGCACGTTATGAATGCAAGATACGACGTGTTCCAAAGAATTTCGTATAACGTCAATAATACGTGGTTATGTATCACTGCACCGGAAAAAGTCATTCATGCAGAAAAAACCTGGGACTATGTACATCTCAGACCTTGTACCATCAACGATCCTCTGCAAAGATGGATCGTAAAAGACAACTCATTTTGGACTGCGGATGAGCGTTATCGATTGAAAGATACAAATTGGTACGGCTATATATCAAGAAATTCTAAAGATAGATACAACCATACATTAGATTCTTCCATGAAAGATTGGATTCAAACAATAGCCACTCCTGGAAACATCAGCATTCAAACTTCTATCGCTTGGGATTTGCAAACTACCGAGGGAAATGAACGTTATTTTATTCGCAGGGGAGGTTCGGATAAAAATACAACTCCTCTCTACTACAATCCAGAAAGTGGACATCTCGCTCAGTATGACCCGGTGAGTAGTTCTCTCTATTGTATGTATTCTAACGTGGGTGAGTCAAATTGGAATTGGGTGACTTGGGCATCGTGTAGTGACGCAGCGATCAGTAAAGAGAATCCAGCTTTTTGGAACGTCTCTTTTCAAACCGAAGAAGGAGGAATCATCACAGATTATAAAGGTAATTTACTGAGAGTAACCAGATATGGAAGCAATTGGGGAGTTGCCTATGCAGCTAAACCTGATTTTGTCAAAAAGGATACTAAGAATAGCCCCACTTCTTTGTTTGTAGTTGATAAAAGTTTACTGGATTGGACACGTTATACGTCATCTAATCTTGGAAAGACAGATCAGTATTGTCCAGCTGGTAATCACAAAAGTATTCTACATAAAAGAGTCAAAAGAACCTTACCACCCGATTTTCAATTAACTGAGGCTTGGATTCAAAGACTTTACGCGATAGCTATTTCGGCTTCGCCTACGGCTCAGAGAAGTGGAATATGTGGAGTTTGTTTGCTCCAGGCTTTCCAGATGATGGCAGAACTACAGGAGTATCATTCTCAAGGACCTCTTTCCGCAGGAGGTTATTTTTTCGATACGGCTCCTAATACCGATCCCTTTATATCGTTTAGACAACGTTATGCGTATTTAAATCTAATAATAGAAAATTTACCTATCATGTTTAATGTTGACTTAATCGGACTCAGGCTATTGGTATTGGCAACTGCTACGTATATGTTGCCTCAGTATGAATGGATTGTCTCTCCTGAAATGAACACTAGACCTGAGATGATAACTCACATAAATACACTTATCAATTCTCCCCCTGGAAGTTTTTGGTTGGCGATAATGGAGCGACAACGTCCTGATGGAACTATAGTGGGACATGCAGTTCCAATACTTAGGACCTCTCAAGGATTGGTAGTAATGTCAACAAACTGGCGTTCGGCGTTACTGGACCAATATAGACAATCTTTAGCACCCACAATGGATCCAAATCAGGTAATTGCAAACCTGGAAAGACCGGATCGAACTCTGCTTTTGCTTACAACTATGCAGTTAGGACAGGTTTATCACAACCCATTGGACGTTATGATCTCTAATCGAAATTGTACAGGAGAAGGAGAAGACAGAAGAGGCGCGGGGGAATATCCAACCAGCGCATCTGTAAATCAATGCTTGAGTGAAAGCGGCAGGTGTATGTTGTAATAAGTAGTTCTGTCGACGTTATGGTTAGAAAATCCGTTGGCGTGAAAACATTGTAAGCACAAAACTAACATCAACGATACAAAACTACTGAATCAATTTAGAACCTATCAACAGAATTTAGAAAAAGAACCGCACAAAAAAATCTAATTCCGGGCGTTGCCGCTAGCGCGGCCCGGGCTCTCTGCTTCGGTCAAGTTATTTCAAAATTACTGAAGTATATTATGTTATTATAAAATAAAAATAACTTGACCACGCGTCGATCCCTAACGCGAAAGAACTCTACTATAAACTCAGAGAAACTAAACGAATTGTTTGAATCATTTTTTCTAAATCAAAAATCAATTTATCTAAAAACTTAAAAAATGTGAGCAGAAACGTAAGAAGAAACTTTCTAAACGTATAAGTTTTTACAATTTAAGAATTTGTTCGTAAAATCTAGATTTGCAGTAGTTCCCACATCCATTTTACAGACAAACCTAAGTTTTGTAGTAGTTCTCACACTTGAATACTATAAATTCAATTATTATAAACTTCTATTTTATAAATTGTGGTAGTTCCCACATTTAAAGAATCGAATTGTAAAGTTCAGATTCCAACTTTTTTCAGAATCATGAGTCTATTCACATTAAAATTCATTTTATAGAAATTCCTATACAGATGCATGAAAATAGTACCAAAAATTAAGGGTAATTTTTTAAAAGATATAGAAGACCTCTCGAAATTGAACCAAACCTAGAATGAAAGGATCTCACATTCTAAGTTTTGAAACAAGCGTAGCATAGTATTCTTTTCATGCGTTCGAGTCGTAATTTCCAAATTTTTATAAAAGTATTATTCAAACTTAAGCTTATGAATAATACTTTTAGAAGACAAAAAATAGGCCACGGTTTTAGCAAGGAAGTTTAGAAAATCATACATTTCTTAAGTTAAGGATGAAATTGAAAATATAAGGTACTAAAAAATATCTTAGAATAATCAGAATTTACATCTTAAGCAAAGATAAAGTATTTTTGATATAGATCTAAACCTTCAGCCTCTGTTATCACAACTAATAAGGATTCCGCTTTTGGGAAGTTTTAGAAAGTCTATAACTTCACATTTGTAATCTTCATAGAAAAATCCAAAAATCACCGGAGGCCTATTCTTAAACATTTTTCCAGTCCATTGTCTTCGCCATCTTACAGAATCAAGGTCGACAAAAGTAGATCCTGTATGCAAGGAATAGAAAGTTTCAAAAACCAAATCTTTTGTTTTTGATCATAAACTTTTTGACCTCAAGATTATGTATGATATAAGATTCGATTAGAAGACACGTCAGAGTAGAGTTGAATTCATAAATCATTCTTTCAATTGAAAAAATGAGAATACTCGTAGTTTGATTCAAAAGACAAACCAATTTCGTTTTGGACGGACACTCATTTCTATTTCAACTCGTTTTTCTAAAAGAAGTTTTCATGGATTGCTTTTTTGGTAGTTAAAAAGGACAAAATTAAAAGAGAATATTTTGTAAAATAGAAATTCAGTATATTTTAATACTCTAAAATAACGTGAACTCGGTACAAGGAATCTGTTCCCTAAAATTTTGTTTTACCGCGAAAAAATAGATGTGGGAACTCTTACAAAACCTTGAAATTACCGTAAACATTAATCTGTGGGAACTACCACCTTTAGAAAATTCTTTCTCATTTCTAACGCCAAACTTCACGTTAAAATACAAATCTTCAAACATTGTTTTGAAGAAAAACCTAGACTTGAGAGTTCAGGGCGTACGAGAAAATTCTAAAATTTCATTATAAAATACGATTCTTGCAGTTCTGCTTTAAAAATGATTTACTCAAAGGTTCTCGATAGATAAAGTTTTTAGTTCTTCTTTGTGAGAAATGATCACATCTAAATTTAAACCGCTTTTGTTGACGGATCTTCTGAAAATTTTTTCCAAAAAACTATCGGAGGTTTTGATTTTACAATCAGGAGGAAGAGAATCGATCACATCGTCATTCAAACGGAATCTTTCAAATTCAATTTTATCCGGATAAATGGATCTTTCCGAAATCTTCCAAAAAGTATCCAGACAATTTAACCCTTCTTTATTACTTAATAAAATTCTAAACTTCCAAGTAGGATCCGGAAAACGAGTCTCGCCGGAATTATATTCATTTTTCATAAAAAGAAAAAAGGTAGGAAAACCATCCTTACCTTCTCGACTGGATTTAACATAGAATGTGATCGAGCCCAAACTTACCTTAGAGGAAGAGGATTGAACCGTAAACGCACCCGGCAAGGTAGTTCTTGCGACCATGCCGATAACTAAAATGACTAAAACCAAATTTAAAACAAAGATCAAACGAATCCTTGAAAATTTGCCGCCACTGGACGACCGTTTTCTATTTTCTTCCAGAAATTTTTTAAATTCTTCCGGAGAACGAGAATGATAACCACCTCCCATATTAGTTTCCTCCTTGAATCAGTAGTTTACGAATTTCAGAAGCAGTCGGAAATCCTTTGGATTTTTGAGCGGCTCTAGTCAGTAAGGAAAAAGAAAGATGAACCGTATCACGTAAACCAAATCCTCTTGAAAAATAAAAAGCAAGAATTCCCGCGAGAAGGTCCCCCGTTCCCATGACCGCGAGTTTGGGTTCTGATTTTTCCCAAAGATAAACAATCCCATTGACGTCTATTAGAAAAGAAGAGTGTCTTTTCCAGAGAATATTTACGTTATAATTACGTATGTATTCTTTTGCAAGTGAGATCCCTTGATCCATCGATTTGATTTTAGAATTGAGAAGAATCTCCAATTCACCTGTATGAGGAGTCATCAGAACTTTATCGTGTAACACTACGTTTGCGAAAGCCTGGATCGCGCCGGCGTCTAAAACACAAAATTTTTCTGCGGGTAAAACAAACCTGGGACATTCAACAGATTTTAAACCGGGACCTAAAAGAAGAACGGAGGTTTTATGAACAAAAGGATGAGAAAGGATTTTATTGTTATCAGGAATCGAGTCCACCATCAAAGAAGGGTCTTTTTTTAAAATTTCCTTTACCGTTTTAACGGAAGGGGTTAAAAGAAGAGAAATTCCACCACCTAACATGTGAAAGGCGAGTAACGAGGAAAGTGCCGCTCCGGACATACCTTTAGAGCCGCCGACTACAACCAAGGAACCGTTTTTATATTTATGAGAGTCTTCGTTTCTTTTGAGAGATTTTTTAAGAATTTTAAACGGAATAGGATTCCAAAGGATTTTACCGGTTTGAATCGGTTTTAAAGTTTCATTCGGGATTGGATCGGATGACGAAGTTATGGATTCTGTCTTTTGAATTTCTGATCCTAAATTATTAACGTCGTTTTTCGGAGTTCCGACTTTTAGTTTTTCGTGTTGAGAGGATTTAAAACTGATCTCAGTAGGATTTGAAAAAGAAAAATTTTTACCGATCGGAAAACCAATTCTATGGAAAGTTTTACGAACCTTTCCGGGTAAAAAACGGTTTTTCCATTTTTTAAAACCTATTTCGGATAACGCGTCCGCTTCAAAAGGAAGAGGAACGTCGACTTGAAAACCGGAAACGGAGTCGATACTGAGAATAAAAACGTTCTTAGGATTGTTTTGTTTGCTTTTTTGAATTTTAGAAATTACTAAATCAAAAGGACTTTTTAGAGGAAAATGAAAGCCTGTTCCTAAAAGAGCATCTACTAAAAATAAACTTTCATTTCCAGAAGAAATCTGGAAATCTTCCAAAGGAAGAATAGTACCTCCTGAGTTTAAAAACGCATCTTTATAAAATTTAGATTCTTCCGACAAAGAACCATCTTTTAGATAAACTGTAGGTTTGATACTTTCTTGAATTAAAAAGAAGGAAAGTGCGAGGCCGTCTCCGCCGTTGTTTCCGTTTCCGCATAAAACTTGAATACGATCAAAAGAAAGAATTTGTTTTCTAAATTTTTGATAAACGGAAATGGCTGCAAAACCCATAAAATGGGAACCGGAGATGCCGGAGGAAAAAATAGTATTTCGATCCAGATCCCTGCTTTCTTTGTCATCAAACAGAGATTCTGAATATTCGAAAAACTTTATTTCCATTTATGGATTTCCAGATAACCTGACTTGATTCTCGCGGAATAGATTTCGTCGTTTAAGTCCATCCAGGTCTCTCTCCAAAGCCCCCTGGGAGGAAGATAATTGAGTCTGATATTGTTTACGTGTGTGCCGTCTTCGTTATGAACTTGAAGACGAATGGAGCTTTCTTCTTCGGTTTCAGTTTCCCATATAAAAAAATCATTATCTTTTAATATCCAATACAAAGACTCCGAAGGATCTTGGATTTCCTTCAGAAGTGAGGAGATTTTTGTTTCGAAATCGTATTTAAAAATTCTACGGGATTTAAATCTGGAATTTTTCTTATCAAAAATGCTGAAAGAAGCGACTGCGTATTTCCCTTCAAAATGAGGAAGAATGGTTTCTAATCTAGCTTGAGTGGTTTCTGTATCCGAAATCGTTTCAGCAAAGTTAGACGCGTTTACGGATCTAAGTAAAACACCGTTGTCATACACGGAAAGTTTCATGTCTCCGTTTGATTTATGAAATACAAAAAGAAGGTGGTTTTTACCCGCTTCCATTCTTTCTATATAGCCAAAAGGAGTGTTTCCGGAAATCCCTTCTACATAGATCGTATTTAAAAGTTTTCCCGAATCCGAAAAATGAAGAATGGTAGATGGGATCGTTTCCTTAAATTCCGTATCAAAAGAACCGCTTTTTTTCAAAAAAATATCTTCCGACATAGGATCTACTTTCGGCTGTTCTTCTTTTCCGATTCTAGACTGAATAAAAATTTCTTCGTCACCGTTGACTGTAACAAGTCCAATCTTTCCTATCTTTGCGGTGATTAGTTTGTATTTATCTCCTACTTTTTCTTTGAGAGTTCCTAAGATAAATTTTAATTCTCCATCCGTGGAAAACACTTTTAAAATAGATTGTTCAAAGTCTGGAATATAAAATTTACTCGAAACGACTGGAATTGTCTGTGGAAGATTGGTCGGAACACCGTTCAAAACTTTAGCCTGAACATCTGAAAGAGTGTTTCCTAGTTTGATTCTACCATAAAGATAGGAATTGTAATTATCCACTTTGAAACGAGTGCAGCTAAGAACCGTTAGGGTTATAACGCAGAATAAAACAAATCTAAAATAAAAAAGGATTCGAGTCCGCTTTTGAATGCCGGAATGATTGCTAAAATTGGAATAGAGATTTCTCATGAGTTTGATTCAGTCTAACGATACCATTCTCACAGATGGATTGGAAAACAAGCAATAATCCTACTGAATCGTTTGTGCGGGTTTTTTTACTTTACACTATAGCTAAATCTGAATAGTTTGATTAGGTTATCAGGAAAAATTCATTCATTTTTGAGTTTTCTCTCTAAGGCTGGGTTTGACAGTAAGCAGTGAAGAAATCAGTGGTATTCTAGATGGCGTTCTGTCTTTGCCTGTCAAACTGTACTCATTAAAGGTCAACCAAAGGCCTAACCATTCGTTGATCGAAGTAGTCTTAGACAATCTCGAGCATCCGTATGGTTCAGTCAGCCTTCTGGAATGTGAGCAAGTTTCCAGAAAACTGAAAGAAGAGTTAGAACGGATCTCACCGGATCTGGATTATACTCTGAAAGTTTCCTCTGCGGGAGCGGAAAGGAAACTGGATCTTCCGGGAGACCTGGATCGTTTCCGGGGAATACCGATTCGTTTGGTCTTTCGATCAGAAGAATTGGAAAAAGAACAGGAAGGAATTTTTCGAGTCGTGAATCGTGACGGGGATCGAGTAGTTTTGGAAAAATTTCAAAAGGGAAAAAAATCTGCCGTAAAAAAGCAGACGGTACTGGACCTCAAGGATATACTGAAAGGGAATCTTTACGTAAATATTTGATATGGCAGTTAAGAAGACACAATCGGAAGGAAATCTGTTGGAGGCGATCCAACAATTTTGCGCGGATAAATCCCTGGATCGGGAAGCAGTTATGGGAGTCATTCGAGATTCTTTGATAACTGCATATAAAAAAAAATCCGGACTGGAAGAATCTTCAGAATCGGAAAAACCTTCTCCGGTTACTGTAGAATTTGCTTCTGGAAAAGATAGCGTAGTCATCGCAATCGCCAAAAAGGTTGTGGACGGAACTCCATCCTCCGCACTTGAAATCAATTTAGAAGATGCTAAAGCAATTGACGCATCAGCAGAAATCGGATCTGTAATTTCTTTTCGAGAAAAACCAGTAGAACTTTCCAGGATCATTTCTAGCCAAGCGAAACAAATGGTGTTTCAAAGACTCAAAGATATGGAGAAAGAACTTCTCTATAACGAGTATAAGGCGAAGGAAGGAGAGCTGACTCACGGATATTTTCAGAGATGGAAAAAAGACGCCATGAGTATTGATCTCGGAAAAGTAGAAGGAATTATGCCCCGCCGAGAACAAAATCCGGGCGAAAAGTATCACAGTGGAGATAGACTTAAAGCAATCATACAAAGAGTAGAATTGCGTCCTAGAGAACCGATTCCGGTCATTACACTTTCTAGGGCATCTGCGGATTTTGTTCGTAAATTGTTTGAGATGGAAATCCCAGAAATATACGACGGTTTAGTAGAAATTATCAATGTAGCTAGACAACCTTCTATTCGTACAAAAGTAGTAGTACGTGCCACTCGCGGAGACATCGATCCGGTGGGGGCTTGTGTAGGAATGAAAGGCGTTCGGATTCAATCGATCGTAAGAGAACTTGGAAACGAAAGAATTGATATTGTAGAATCATCCGATGACGCTTCTGAATTTATTGCAAACGCGATTTCTCCAGCAAAACCGGTGGAAGTAAAAGTAGACGGTTCCGGTAGAGAAGCGATGGTAGTTGTGCCTGATGATCAGCTTTCTCTTGCGATCGGAATCAATGGATCCAATGTAAAACTCGCTTCTCAGTTGGCTGGTTACAAAATTGATATTAAAACCGTGACACAGTATAACGCTGAACTTGCTTCACCAGAAGCAAGAGAAAGGCTGGAAAGACTTTTTTACTCTCCTATGGCGGAAGAAGCCAAAATTTCAATGGGACAAGAAGAAGAGGAAGAACTTACACCTTTGGAAGATCTTCCCGGTCTCTCTGCTCGTATCGTAGGAATTTTGAAGAGCGAAGGAATTAAAGATTTGGAAACTCTAATCGAGTATAGCCAAGACGATCTGGCAAAATTACAAGGAATCGGACATACTACAGCCGGACAGATTCTCAAATTGCTCCGAGAATCCGTAGAGTGGGTGGAGGATAACTGAAAAAACCGGAACGGTGGATTCAGATCTGGAGTTTGTAGAACTTTGGAAAGCCAGGGAATCATTTATGGAAGATAAAAATAAGACGATCAAGGAAACGCTTCAGGGTTCGGCGGACGCGGGAAAGCGCAAAAAGCTGATTATAAAAAAGAAAGGAGACGATCCATCGACTCCTTCACCGCCTGCGTCTCCAAAGAAGGAAACGGTTGCAGAGTCTGCTCCTTCCCAAAAGCCGCCTGTAATGCCATTGCCATTACCGGGTAATTCCGGTCAATCGCCAATCGTTCGTCCGGCTCCTTCTTCTCATTCTCCTGCAAAACGCGAGGAATCTCCGAGTAAACAAGATACTCGACCTCCCAGAGATAAAGACACTCGACAAAGTGGAGGCCCCCCTTCTCGTTCTCCTTTCCAAAAAGAAGATTCTAATATTATCGTTTCTAGACCGATTCAAAGAACTGGATCTGGACCCTCTAGACCGAATTCAGGCGGCGGCTATCAGGGAAATCGCGGTCCTGGACAGGGCGGCGGCTATCAAGGCAATCGTGGTCCTGGACAGGGCGGAGGTTACCAAGGCAATCGTGGTCCCGGACAGGGCGGAGGTTATCAGGGAAATCGCGGTCCCGGAGGTGGTCCTGGACAAGGTGGTGGAGGTTACCAAGGCAATCGAGGTCCTCGTTCCGGTGGAACTGGAACTCGCCCTATGCCTATTACTTCTGCAGAAGTGGAACTTTCTCAATCAAGAGGTTCTTCTGTTACCAGTAAGAAAAAGGGACACGATAAAGAAAAATCTACTTCCGATAGGGATTTTTCCGGCGCAGAAAACACAAAGTTTTTTAAACAAAAATTCAAAAAAACTAAAGTAGTTGGTGTATCTGGAATTTCTGTTCCGAAAGAAATTACAGTATTAGAAAATGTGCAAGTAGGCGAACTCGCCAAAAAAATGAACTTAAAACCTGGAGACGTCATCGGTAAACTCATGAAAATGGGAATGATGGTGACGATCAACAATATCATAGACGCGGAAACCGCGGCTCTTCTCGCGGATGAATACGGTTGTAAGGTAAAAGTAGTTTCCTTATATGAAGAAACCATCATAGAAGAGGAAAAAGACAAAGAAGAGGATTATATCAATCGTCCTCCTGTAGTTACTATCATGGGTCACGTGGACCATGGTAAAACGAAATTACTAGATACGATTCGTAGAAGTTCTGTGATTGATACAGAGTCTGGAGGAATTACGCAACATATCGGAGCGTATCAAGTTAGAACTGCGCGTGGTCTTATTACATTTTTAGATACTCCTGGTCACGAAGCGTTTACATCGATGAGAGCGAGAGGGGCCAAAGTAACGGATATAGTAGTTCTTGTAGTTGCGGCGGATGACGGAGTGATGCCTCAAACCTTAGAAGCGATCAGTCACGCAAAAGCCGCTGAGGTTCCGATTCTTGTAGCAATTAACAAAATTGATCTTCCTGCTGCAAATCCGGAAAAAATTATGCAGGAACTTGCCAATCATGGTCTTCAATCCGAAGAATGGGGTGGCGAGACTATGTATGCCAAAATCTCTGCTCGGGAAAATATAGGAATCGATAAACTTTTAGAAATGATTCTGCTTCAGGCCGAAGTAATGGATCTTAAGGCCAATCCGAAACGAAGAGCGAAAGGAACCATTATAGAGGCGAAACTAGATCCAGGTCGTGGATCGGTTGCTACAGTGCTCATTCAAAATGGAACTCTCCGAGTAGGAGATCCGTTTGTTGCAGGAGTTTTTTCCGGTCGCGTAAGAGCCATGTATAACGATTTAGGTCAGCTGATTCAGGAAGCGGGTCCTGCTTTTCCGGCACAGGTGACAGGTATCGACGGGGTTCCGGACGCAGGCGCTCCGTTTGACGCGATGGCGGATGAAAAAGAAGCTCGAAATATTTCTCAACATAGAATCGAGTTTGAAAGAATCGGAAACGCAGGTGCGGCAACCGGAACTTCTTCTAAAGTAACCCTTGAAAACATGAACGAGTTCATTAAACAAGGAGCTTTGAAAGAACTCAAGGTAATCATCAAAGCGGACGTAAGAGGTTCTGCAGAAGCGATCAAAGAATCTTTGGAAAAACTTTCTACCCCCGAAGTGAAGTTGAACGTAATCCAATCTGGAGCGGGTGCGATTGTGGATATGGACGTGATGCTCGCGTCTGCATCGAATGCTCTCATTATCGGTTTTCACGTGCGTGCAAATCCTAAGACCATTGCGCTTGCAGAAAAAGAAGGAGTTCAGATCAAATATTATAATATCATCTATCAAGTAGTGGATGAAATTAAACTTGCGATGGAAGGACTTCTTGAGCCTGAAAAAATCGAAGAAGTGATCGGAACTGCAGAAATCAGAGAGATTTTTAAAGTATCCAAGATAGGAAACATTGCGGGTTGTATGGTTCTTTCCGGGAAAATTCAAAAGTCTGCAAACATACGTGTTATCGGTGATGGAGCAACTAAGTTCGAAGGGAAACTTAAGTCTCTCAAACGGGTCAAAGACGACGTAAACGACGTGGTTGCGGGTTTCGAGTGCGGAATCCAAGTAGACGGATACAATGATTTTAAAGTCGGAGATACGATCGAAGCTTATAATGTAACCGTAATTAAGCGGAAGTTAGAATAGGAAAATCGGACTGTGAATCCGATCCGAAGAAGAAAAATCGAAGCGGAAGCGGTTCGAACCGTTGCAATGATGATTCTATCGGGTAAGGTAAAAGACCCGAGGGTGCATATGGTTTCCGTACATCGTGCGGAAATATCTGAAGACGGAAAGAACATGAAAGTGTTCGTGACTGCGATCTGCACGGACAAAAAAAAAATAAAAGTATTGTCCGGACTCAATAGCGCTGCGGGTTTATTCCAAGCGACTTTGTCCGGAAAGTTAGGACTTAGAATTACACCTAGAATGCATTTTCTCTGGGACGAGGAATATATTCAGAGTTTGGATGAATCGCTCAGACTTACTAGAAAACCCACGAACACGGACTGAATCCGGATTCTTACTGATCCATAAACCAATAGGTATGACTTCTTCAGATCTAGTGGTTACCGTTCGTAAAAAACTAGGATTTAAGAAAGTAGGTCATACCGGAACCTTAGACCGAGCTGCAAGTGGTCTAATGATTCTACCCATTGGAAGTTGTACTAGTTTTTCCAGCGTATTTTTAGAAAAAGAAAAATCCTACCAAGCATGGGTAAAGCCGGGAGAATCCACTGATTCCGGAGATAAAGAAGGCGAGATTTTAGAATCTCTTCCCAAAGAACAAACTGAAATCTGGTTTCAGGAACACCAAGAAAAATTGAGGGATCTATTTGAACAAGTGCCTACTTGGGAAACTCAAGAAGCTCCGGAAGTTTCTGCTCTCAAGGTAAACGGTAGACGAAGGTCGGATCTATTTCGAGAAGGGGTCGCTCTTGTTCCAGCCGTTCGAAAGATCAAAGTATATCAGTATGAACTGGGAGAATTTTCTCCCGAATCCATTTTTTTTCAAATTCGAGTTTCTGCAGGAACTTATATTCGTAAAATTGTAATGGATATTTCCAATCAGATCGGTTTTCCGCTTCGTTTAGAAAAATTGGTTCGTACAAGTATAGGTAAGTTGAACTTAAACCAGGCGGATTCGTACGAAAGTTTATTAGAAGGAAAGATTAAAGTTTATCCTCCGGAAACGATTTTGGACTTTCCGACGATAGAAGTTCCGAACACGGAAGTAAAAAACGTGCTCAATGGTAGAAAAACTAAATTAGAATGGATTCCAGGAAACGAGTTTCTTTTGGTTTCTCCGGAAGGAGAGATCCTTGCTTGGTGTAAAAAAGAAGAACATGGGATCCATGAATTGGATTATAAATATTTAAGGGTCTTTCCTAAAAATTAGCTTTAAAGTGGCGCTATTGACTGGAAAATGGTAAAAAGGTATATTCACTCTATGATAGCTACTGAACAGAAAAAACAAATTATCAGTAATTTTGCCCGCAAAGCGGGAGATACGGGTTCCACTGAAGTACAGATCGCTTTGATCGATGCTAGAATCAAAGAATTGAACGAACATTTTAAGACTCATAAAAAAGATTTTCATTCTAAAACTGGTCTTCTAAGACTTGTAGGCAAAAGAAAAAAACTTCTAGATTATCTTAAAAGAACTGAATTAGAACGTTATAAAAAACTAATCGAAACTCTCGGACTTCGTAAGTAAGGGAGTCGTTCATGACACACACAATTTCCGGCCAGTATGGCCGAGATACGATCGTTTTAGAAACTGGAAACTGGGCAAAACAAGCACACGGGGCCGTTGTTTATAAATCTGGAAATTTAGTTTTACTGGCTACCGTATGTGCTGCCGAGGAAGCAAAAGAAGGACAGGATTTTTTTCCACTGACTTGTGAATATACTGAAAAACTTTATTCAGTCGGTCGCTTTCCAGGTGGTTATTTTAAAAGAGAAGCCAAACCCCCGGAACATGAAATTTTAATTTCCAGGATCATAGACAGGCCGATTCGTCCTTTATTTCCAGAAGGTTATTTCTGCGAAGTACAACTTCAAGTTCAGGTACTTTCTGCAGATGGGAATGTTTCCGTTGCAGGACATGCTTTAAATGCTGCCAGTGCTGCATTAGCAGTTTCTGATATTCCTTTTAATGGACCAATTGCAGGCGCAAGAATTGGTAGAGTCAACGGAGAATTGATTCTAAATCCTACTACTAAAGAAATTTTAAATTCCGATTTGGATATAGTAGTTGCTGGAACTAAAACTCATATCGTAATGATTGAGGGAGAAGCGAAAGAACTAAACAACGAAGAAATGATCTCCGCTCTTCGTTTTGCTCAAAAACATATCGCAGAATTTGTAACTCTTCAGGAAGAATACTCTAAAAAAATCGGAGTTATTAAACGCGAAGTTAACTTGAAAGTCCGGGACGTAGAACTTCTTTCTAAAGTAAAAGAATACGCGTTTGCAAAACTAACTGCAGCGAATCAAACTCCGGATAAAACTGCTCGTAATAAAGAAATTTCTAATGTAAATAAAGAAGTAATAGAATTTTTCAAAAGTACGGTTGAGGACTCTGACAAGATCAAGGATATAAAAGCATATCTTCACGAGTTAGAATATGAGATCGTAAGAGAACAAGTTCTTACAAAAGGAACTCGTTTTGATGGTAGAAAGTTAGACGAAATCCGTTCCATCTCTGTGGAAATCAATCCTCTTCCGGGTCCTCATGGTTCTGCGGTTTTTACGAGAGGTCAGACTCAGTCTTTGGGAGTTGTGACTTTAGGGACCGGCTCTGACAATCAAAGATACGAAACTTTGGAAGGCCAGAAAGAAAAATCTTTCATGTTACATTATAATTTCCCTGCATTTTCTGTGGGGGAAGTTCGTAGATCTTCCGGTCCGGGTAGAAGAGAAATCGGTCATGGAAATCTCGCCGAACGCGCGTTAAAGCTTGTTCTTCCTAAGCCGGATGAGTTTCCTTATGTGATTCGGGTAGTATCTGAAATTTTAGAATCCAACGGTTCTAGTTCTATGGCTTCTGTTTGTTCTGGTTCTTTGGCTCTTATGGCTGCAGGTGTTCCGATTCGGGGAAGCGTTTCTGGAATTGCAATGGGGCTTTTTTCAGATTCTTCCGGTAAGTATGCAGTTTTATCCGATATTGCGGGTCTGGAAGACCATTTCGGAGATATGGATTGTAAAATCGCCGGAACCAGAAAAGGGATCACGGCGTTTCAAATGGATTTGAAAGTGACCGGTGTTAGCTTTGACGTTCTGGAAAGTGTTTTCGAACAAGCACAGAAAGGTAGATTTCATATTTTGGATATTATGGAGAAACATATATCCAAGGCTTCCGCGACGTTAGCCGGAACTGCACCTCGTATCATCGTTAGAAATATTCCTAAAGATAGAATCGGAGAATTGATCGGACCAGGTGGTAAAAACGTTCGAGGGATCAGCGAACTTACCGGAGCCGAACTTTATATAGAAGACGATGGAAAAGTGACTATTTCTGGTTCCGACCAAGAGTCGGCAGAAAAAGCGGCCAAGATGGTGGACGGTTTTTTTGCAGAAGTAGAAGTAGGAAAAATCTACGAAGGAAAAGTAAAACGAATCGCTGATTTCGGTGCATTTGTGGAAATTCTTCCGGGTAAAGAAGGTCTTTGTCATATTTCCAAGATCGATTTTAAAAGAGTAAACTCGGTCAAAGACATAGTCAAAGAAGGTGACATTATTCGAGTGAAAGTTTTAAACGTAGATAAAACCGGTAAAATTGATCTTTCCAGAAAAGACGCTCTCGAAGAATAAGTATAAGAATTTTTTAATATTCCATTGGTGCAGGAACCTTCACAGATAGTTCATAAAAAAGTTCTACCTGGCGGAATAACTGTTCTTTTTCAAAAAGCCCCTCATACCGTTAGCGCGTCTGCCGGGGTTTTTGTTCGAGTTGGTTCCAGACACGAATCCTCTAAAAACGCGGGTTATTGTCACTTTTTAGAGCATATGCTCTTTAAAGACACCGCTAAACGTTCTGCAAAACAACAAGCAGAAGATATAGAAAGAGTAGGTGGTTTTACAAATGCAGCCACCTCGAGAGAATATACTTACTTTCACGTTACCGTCGCAGGAAAACATATCGGTATCGGCTTGGAATTGTTAGCCGAAATGATCTATGAACCTTTGCTTAAGCAATCTGATATAGACAATGAAGCGGGTGTTATTTTGGAGGAACTTCAAGGTTATGAGGATTCTCCTGAAGATTATATCCACGATTTTTACTATCAGAATTTTTTTCCTAAAAATTCTTTAGGGCGCGATATTATAGGTACGAGAGAATCTGTTTCCGGTGTTACTCATAAAAGTATATTAGAATTTTATGATACATATTATCATACGGAGAATATGTTTCTTTCTATTTCTGGAAACTTTGAACCAGACGTAATTTTTACGATTGCCGCCAAATATTTCAATAGAACCAGAGTTAAAAAAAGGGAAGGAAATTCATTTTCCTTACCTAAGAAAAAATGGGGTTATTTCCCGAAAAAGAAAAAGCTGGAACAGGTTTATTTTATTTTAGGTGGAGAAGGATTTGCTAGAGAATTTCATAACGCTTCTTCTGCGAGTTTATTTACTCATATCCTGGGCGGAGGAACTTCTTCCAGACTCTTTCAGAAAGTGAGAGAAGAAAAAGGGCTTTGTTATCATATTACTGCTTATCCTTCTTCTTATGCTGATGTTGGAATCAATAGTATCGTTTGTTCCACTTCTAAGGAAAAATTCATTACCTGTTTAGAAACAATTTCGGACGAAATCAAATCGGTTTTGGATCACGGAATTTCGGAGAAAGAACTTTTAGACGCTCAGACTAATCATGAAGGCACTCTTTCGATTAGTTATGAACAAACCGAATCTCGTATGAATACAATCGCCTTAATGGAGTTATACTATGGTCGCAATTATTCTTATGAGGAAAGGGTGAAGGAAATTTATTCTATTACTTTAGAAGATTTGAATATGTTTGCCAGGTCCGTTTTTGGAATTCCTAAACTACATCTTTCAGCGCTCGGAAATTTGGGTCTAAAAGAAGAAAAAGCAGTTCAAAGAATTTTTTCTTTGTGAGATTTGGTTTTCGGGGGTGGTATGCGACATTTGTTGAGTTTCTGGAATTTATATGAGATTCATATATAAGATCGTTAGTCGCTATAGCTTAAAAATATTTTAATTCCAAAAAGAAAACTGCTGAAATATTAGAATTGTTGAAAAATTCCATAGTGGAATTCGCAAAATTGTTTCGATAGCTCGTTTCAATGTAACGAAGATAGATGTAGAATTCATTTTTTAACAACCCTATTCTAAAAAAATTGAATTGATGAAAGGTGCGACTCATATCAGTATCAGCGAAATTGAGTTAAAAAACATTCTATGAATACTTATATCAAAAAATTAAAACATATACTTCCCATTTTTTTATTAATCTATGTTTTGAATCTGATTTTATTTTTGGGTGCACGTTGGTTGCTTACCATTCGATATGAAATTTTAGATATTAACGAAGAAATTTGGGACTTTGTGCTACCTATAACTTTACCTTGGATACCTATCTTGATATGGTTAAGACCTAGAATGCGAATTTTACGTTTTAAAAATGAAGACAGCAACGGATCTTTTTATCTTCAACTTATTTCGGCTCTTATAATTACTGTTTCTCTTATGATTACTCAAAGTTATTTAACTACGGCCATGGGAAAGTTAGAAGTTATTTCTAATATTCAACAAATTGAAAGTGTTTCTAAGGCTCGTTATTATAAACTTATCAATTTTTCTGTCGATCCCTCCTTTGCTGGTGTTTCTGCTAATGTTACAGTTACCGGAAAATATAATGAAAACTTAAACTTAGAGTTATTTATTGGGATTCCTTTTTTACCGGAAGCTAAAAGTTTTAACGAAAAAGAATATAAATATTGGTATGGAGTTAAATTTAAAAAACAAATCAGTAATAAATTGAACGATGAAGAAAAAGAAAAGTTATATACAGACTTTTACGAAGAATCTATGGCGATTATGGAGCAATACGACTACCATTCTTTGGATCATTTTGAACGTACTCCTACATCTGATGATAAAAAATACTTTTTACAAGCTATTGAATCATCGATAAAACGAAAACCGGACGAAAGTTACATTATTTTGGAACCGATACCGGAAAAATTCGAAAGCAAAAATGAAGGTAAACTTGCCTGGTTTTTTGGAACTTTCGGGATTGGTTTTTTGATTTTGTTAATCTCATTAATATTCCCGAGTTATAAAGTAGAAGGTTCTGAAATGTTATCGCAGGACGAACAAGTGAAAGAGTATTCTTTGAGAGATGTGTTGGAGTATTTGTTTCCTCGAGGTGATCACATGATTACTTCAATTTTATTAAATTTAAATATTTTAATTTTCTTAATAATGATTTTTTCAGGAGTTCATTTTTTTTATCCGGATGGACCTAGTTTGTTGGAATGGGGGGCAAATCGAAGAATTGAAACGTTAGCCGGCCAATGGTGGAGGCTTTTAACTAATGTATTTGTTCATGCTGGTTTCCCACATTTATTTTTTAATGGATTTGGTCTTATCATTTCAGCAATTTTCGTAGAGCCCATTCTTGGACGAATTCGATTTTTAATTCTTTATATTTTCTCTGGACTTTGTGGAAGTCTTGCTAGTATTGTATGGTATCCGAATACAATTAGTGTAGGGGCTTCCGGTGCAATTTTTGGACTTTACGGTGCGATCTTAGGACTTGTGCTAATGGATGCATTTCCCAGAGATGATAAAAAAAATGTTTTGATCATGATAGTAACGTTTATACTAACTGGTTTGATTTGGGGATTGTTTGGTGGAATTGATAATGCTTCTCATATAGGAGGGCTTGTAGGCGGAACTATTTTGGGAATCATTTTATTTCAATTTGGCAAGAAAGATTGAAGAAATATTGCTTAAAAGACTGTCCACTTTTATGTGACTACTTCAATTTAGGAATTAAATCTATTAATTTTAAGTGAAAGTAAGACTAAGTTTTTTATTAATTATATAGAATATTTTAATATTATAAACCTATATAAGTGCATACTTTTAATTTCAAATTTAAACAATTTGTCTTTATGGGTAGGAACGATTTCGTAAGATTTATCAGTTATTTATATAAAATGAATTTTTAATCTGATTGTGGTTTTACTGATTTCTATTAAATTAACGTGAGTTTGGCATAACAAATGCGAAAACGATTATTATGCTGTGATTCATAGAGAGCAGCACCTGAGTTTATTATTCGCCAAAATTTTCTTACACCAAATTCACGTTAAATTAAGTATTGTAAATTTTTATTACAAAACACTATTTCAGCGTAAAATATTGGGACTTTATTTTATAGTTCTAGGTGAAACGAAAAATTTACGTGTAAATTTGATTTAGAACCCTTTATCTTTAGATTTTATAACGTTTACAATCTATGATCATTTTTTGAAACGTTTGAAAGATCGTGTTCTATAAAAGTTCTTTCTGCAAAACTTATTCTTTTAAAAAGTATTTTCTATTTATAAAATTAAATGGCTGCTAATTTTTATAAAATTGAGTATCTTAAGTTTTTGTCGTAAAATACTATTCCAAAGTAAAACATTGTTACTTTGTTGTATAGTTAGTTATGAGTAAAAAAGTAGTTTTTAAAAATAGGATTCGACTCAGTAATTTGACGACTATTTCGTTATGAGTGTGGTTTGTAAACTCAGTGCCTTACCGCTTGTTATTGAAATCAAAATTTTGTACGTTGCGGTTGTAACGTAGATCGTTTCACAAATGCCATCTTTCGGCTTTTTTCGTTCCTTACGAGTTTCTCGAAATGTCTTGAATTCCTGAAAAGTGGGTGAAAACTGTCCAATCAAAGTGTAAGTTCGTCTTGTTCAACTTAACAAACGTAAATTGATCGTATGTCCGGAAATGATAAAAAGATTCTAGAGCAAAACTCTCACGGCGAATTTGAATTAACAGCTTACGGAGAGTTCTTAAGTTATTTCCATACTCATATTCAACTTTTTAACGGCCTTATCTCTGGTAAGAAAATTTCTCCAACAGACCAGGAAACTCTTAAACAAAAAGTACGTTCTTATATTGTAAGTAATATCCAAAAGACGGAGCAATTTTTTGATCACCTTCCTAAGTTCGCTGAATTTCTAGGAATGTCCCAATCTGATCTTTCCGCGTTTATGACGAAAAATTTCATGAACACACACGCGGGGATCAAAAACAAACTCATTGAACAGGAAAAGGCAAATATAGGTAAACCTAAAAGGAAAAGATATTCCCGTATTTCGGAAGAAATTTTGGAAACGATCGGAGAATTGGTTCCTCCAGGTAAAAGGTTTATCGGAATGGAAGGTTATGTGGTTCTTAGAGACGATGCGACCGGAAAAGATCTTGAACCTTCCGCCTCTTCTTTTGGTGAAACACCTAAGCAGGCTAATGAGGAAAGTGAGTCGGGACAGGGTGTCGTTAAAAAAGTTACACCACAAACTTCTTCCCCCGCTGTACCTTTAAAAAAGCAGCCCGAAAAATTGATTCTTACCGAAATCTTGGATAGATTTGGTTCCGAATTTTCCGGAAAGGTTTTAGAATTAAAAAGGGAAGAGTTTGAGGAAGCGGAGATAACGGCTCCAGTTGCGGTTGGTGGTAACGAAGAATTGTTAACCGAAGTAGAGGATCTTCAATTTGAAGGTTTTGAAGAACCTACGTTTTTAGAAGATACTTCGGTTGAACCGGAAGAACCCCCCGTGAATATTCCATTTTCTAAATATATGGAAAGTGTAAATCGTGTTCGACAGTTTCAAAAAGACGGTCAACCGGACGCTTATAAAAAATGGGTGATGGCTCTTCCTTCGGAACTCAGCGCTCTTGTTCAACTTCATTCTTTTGTTTTGAAGGAAATGAAAAATGAACCTTTAGATTGGAATTCTACCCTTTCCTCGATTTCTTCTAGAACTGGATTAACAGAGAAAAGACTTTGGAAGGTTTTGGATCTGACTCGTATTTTTGCCGAATTCAGGGCAGGTTTGGAAAAGGCTTTTGTATCTTCTAAAACCGCCGGTCCGGGAATGGAAGAACTTGTGAAAAAAGCCTGGCCCCACATTCTTAAAATTTTCGAAGAATATCCAAATACTTCTTCTTTGCGCCAAAAGTTGGATCAACTTTTTACTAGAATCCCGGATGCAACTCAGAGAAAAAAACTTTCCGATCTGTTCCTTCCCCTTCTTCAAAAACTCTAGATCGAGTTTTTCGATTTCATTCATGACTCTTTAGAACACACCTAAAATAGAGTGAGATTCTATCTTTGTGAGAGTTCCCACATTTGGAGAGTGAGATTCTAACTTTGTGAGAGTTCCCACATTTGGAGAGTGAGATTCTAACTTTGTGAGAGTTCCCACATTTGGAGAGTGAGATTCTAACTTTGTGAGAGTTCCCACATTTGGAGAGTGAGATTCTAACTTTGTGAGAGTTCCCACATTTGGAGAGTGAGATTCTAACTTTGTGAGAGTTCCTACATTTGGAGAGTGAGATTCTAACTTTGTGAGAGTTCCCACATTTGGAGAGTGAGATTCTAACTTTGTGAGAGTTCCCACATTTGGAGAGTGAGATTCTATCTTTGTGAGAGTTCCTACATTTGGAGAGTGAGATTCTAACTTTGTGAGAGTTCCTACATTTGGAGAGTGAGATTCTAACTTTGTGAGAGTTCCTACATTTGGAGAGTGAGATTCTAACTTTGTGAGAGTTCCCACATTTGGAGAATGGAAAATTCCCTTTTTAGATCTGGAACGGTGTTTTCAATTGTGTTATACTCAGGAGTGAGAAAATTTTTTGAAAAAGAAGGATCCAACGAAGAACGTGGTCCTGTTTTACAGGTAGAGTCCCGACAGATTCTTATTTCAATCCAGTCTTTTAAAAGAATGTTTTCAATTTACTCAACTCTCAATTTATTGGCTGTAACTGGGGAATTTTGCTGAAATTTCGACCATAAACGAACCCGACGTAATATGGAAACCAGGGAAATTGGATGAAGAGGGATCTGGCAGATGAACGATCTAAAAGAACAATTACAACTTCAAAAGTATCTGGAAGAAAATGGACTCTATGAGAACTCATTCGAACATGATAACTGTGGAGTGGGATTTGTTGCTTCCTATCAGGGAGAAAATAGTCATAGAATCGTATCTATGGGGCTTAAGGCTGTAGCCTGTCTGACACATAGAGGTGCAGTAGATGCGGATATGGTAACCGGGGACGGAGCCGGTATTATGATCCAGATTCCCAAAAAGTTATTTGCCACTTACATCGAAGAGATGGGTCACAGAAGACCTGATGAAGATTCCATCGGAGTAGGAATGATTTTTCTTCCTCGAGAAGACATAGATAAACAAGATATGTGTCGTAGTCTCGTAGAGTCCGCACTCATGGAATTTAACTTTAAACTTTATGCATGGAGATACGTTCCAGTAAATCCGGAAGTACTAGGACCTAAAGCAAATCAGTCCAGACCTCAGATCGAACAGGTTTTAATAGGCAAACCGGAAGGGATGTCAAACGAAGACTTCGAAACCAAACTATTTCTAATTCAGAAAAAATTAATGAGAGACGCAGATCGTCACTCACTTGCAGGGGATCTTTATATCTGTTCTCTTTCGTCAGAAAGAATCGTTTTTAAAGGACTATTCAACGGAAATCAAGTTTCCCAGTTTTACGATGATCTGAATTCGGAAGAGATGGTTTCTCCCTATTGTATCTTTCACCAAAGATACTCAACAAATACGTTTCCTTCTTGGGCTTTAGCACAACCGTTTAGAATTTTAGCTCACAACGGTGAAATCAATACGATCGCCGGAAATAGGATCTGGATGCTGGCACGCGAGGAAGAACTAGAATGTAAAAAATGGGGTGAGTACCAAAAAGAAATTCATCCGATCATTCGCCCTCACATGAGCGATTCTGCAAGTTTGGACAACGCGATGGAAGCGATTGTTCGTTCTGGTAAGGATGTTCTACAAGCAAAAGCGATGCTCGTTCCAAATGCTTGGTCTAAAAACCTGACCATGTCGGAAGAGTTGAAAAGTTTTTACGAATATAATAATACTCTAATAGAACCATGGGACGGGCCTGCGGCGCTTGCGTTTGCGGAAGGGGATTGGATCGGGGGCGCTTTAGATAGAAACGGACTTCGTCCTGCACGTTATGCGGTTACGGAAGACGGTCTTTTGGTCATGGGCTCGGAAGCCGGACTTGTTCAAGTAGACGAAGAACTCGTGACTAAAAAAGGACGTCTTGGTCCCGGAGAAATGATAGGAATCAATTTAAAAGAGAGAAAACTTTATTATAACGAAGATATTAACTCTCTTTTTGAAAAGAAATACGATTACAGAGAATGGTCTAAAGAGAACGTATCTTATCTCAATCAAGACTTAGATTCTTCCATCAATGAAACGATCACTTACAAAGGTGACGATCTAAGAAGAAGACAGATCTTATTTGCTTATTCTCCATTTAAACAAAAATCGGTGATCAAACCACAGGCGCATCAGGGAAAAGAAGCGATTAGTTCTATGGGAGACGATACTCCACTTTCGATTTTGATGCTTTCTAGAATTGGTCTTTATACTTATTTCCGTCAGAGATTTGCTCAGGTGACCAATCCTCCGATCGATTATATGAGGGAAAAAGGTGTAACTTCTCTTTACACTCGTCTTGTAAAAAAGATGAATTTGTTCGGAGACGAAAAACCTCAGAACTGTTTGGTGCTTTCTCATCCTTATCTTACCAATTTGGATTTAAAAAGAATCCGAGAAATGGAAGGAAAACCATATAAAATTTTAACGTTAGACGCCACATTTGAGGCGCATCTGGAAACGGAGACAAGCCAAAACAGGAATTATTTAGAAACCGCTTTAGAGGCGCTTTTGGAGCAGGCTCTTAAGGCTGCTACTTCCGGAACGAATATTTTGATTCTTTCCGACAAAGAACTTTCGAAAGAAAGGGCACCTATTCCGATGGAACTTGCGGTGGCGGCGGTTCATAATCATCTGATTAGAAATAAAACTCGTTCTGCAGTTTCTATTTTGGTCGAGACCGGATCTGCATTCGAAATTCATAATGTAGCAGTGTTGTTAGGTTACGGAGCTTCCGGGGTTAACAGCTATTTGATTTGGGACACGTTATTTGATCTTTGGGAAAAGGGAGAATTTGACGGAGAAGATGGAACTCGTCCGGAATTTCATAAGATCTGCGGAAATTATCGTTATGGTGTAGACGATGGGCTTCTCAAAATCATGTCTAAAATGGGAATTTCCATTTTATCTTCTTACGTAGGAGGTCAGGTTTTTGAAGCGATTGGTCTTTCTAGAACTCTTGTTTCCAAATATTTCCCAGGAACGTATTCCAGAATTTCTGGAATTGGGATCTGGGGAATCGAACAAAATATTCTCCGAAACCACGAACAAGCTTTTTACAAAGAAATTAATCCGGAAGATTTCATTTCCGAGAAGGACGATCAACCTCACCGTTGGTCTCCTAGAGTTGTTAAGTTTTTAAGAAAGGCCGCAGTCGATAACGATTATGAAGCTTTCAAAGAAGCCACTAAAATTTTGAAAGAAAGTGATCCCATTAACATAAGAGATTTATTCGACTTCGTAGCTAAAAAACCGATTCCGATTGAAGAAGTGGAAACCGTTACTGAAATTCAAAAACGGTTTTTAACTCCTGGAATGTCTCATGGTGCGCTTTCTATTGAAGCTCATACGGATCTTGCGATCGCTATGAATCGGTTAGGTGCTAAGTCTTCTTCGGGAGAAGGTGGGGAAAATCCTTCTCGTTATGTTGTGAACGAAAAAGGGGATCTTGCTAATTCTTCCATTAAACAGATCGCTTCGGGTAGATTTGGCGTAACTTCCGAATATTTGAATTCCGCGACTGAAATAGAAATTAAAATCGCTCAAGGCGCAAAACCGGGAGAAGGTGGTCAGCTTCCCGGTAAAAAGAATAACGAGGAAATTGCAACGAACCGTCATACTCCGATGGGGATCGATCTGATTTCTCCTCCTCCTCACCATGATATTTATTCGATCGAGGATTTATCTCAGTTGATTTATGACTTGAAGATGGCCAATCATAAGGCGCAGGTTTCGGTCAAACTGGTTTCTGAAGCGGGAGTAGGTACGATCGCGGCAGGTGTTGCCAAAGCGAACGCGGATGTAATTCTTATTTCTGGTCATGTAGGAGGAACGGGGGCGGCTCCGATCACATCGATCAAATATGCTGGTTCTCCTTGGGAGTTAGGTCTTTCCGAAACACATCAAGTTTTAGTAATGAATGGTCTGAGAGATAGAGTCGTTCTCCGAACAGACGGTGGGATTGTCTCTGGAAGAGACGTGATCATTGCGGCTTGTTTGGGGGCGGAAGAATACGGGGTCGGAGCTGCGTCCCTTGTCGCATTGGGTTGTATCATGGCTAGAAAATGCCATTTGAACAATTGTCCTACGGGGATTGCGACCCAGGACATCAAATTTCGTGCAAAATACAAAGGATCTCCGGATCAGCTTGTAAATCTATTCACTTGTCTTGCGTTGGAAGTAAGAGAGTATCTTGCGGAACTCGGATTTAGATCTATCGATGAGATCATTGGAAGAACCGATTTATTAAAACAAATTACACGTTATGAAAGGGATCGTTTGGATTCTCTTGATCTCAATCCGATTTTGGTCCGTTTACCTTTGTTTTATGACCCTACAAAACAGAAAAAAGATAGATCCATTCGTAAAGAGCCGGTCGGAGAAGTTCTGGACGATCGTATCATCAAGGACGCAGAAAAAGCACTCGAAGGAAAATCTTCTATGGCTCTTTCATACTTGGTGCGTAATACGAATAGAACCGTGGGGGCAAAGATTTCCGGTCTGATTGCTAGAAAATACGGATCGAAAGGTCTGCCTGGAAAGTTAGAAATCATTTTGGAAGGGACCGCAGGACAATCCTTAGGGGCTTGGCTTGTTAAAGGAGTTCAGATCACCTTACACGGAGATGCGAACGATTACGTTGGTAAAGGTCTTTGTGGTGGTGTGATCGTAATCAAAAAACATCGTAAGTCTAAGTTCAAAGCGTATGAAAATACGATCATAGGGAACACCTGTCTTTATGGTGCAACTTCGGGAAAACTTTTTTGTTCTGGAAGAGCCGGGGAACGTTTTGGAGTTCGTAACTCCGGAGCCGAGGCGGTTGTAGGTGGAGCAGGAGATCATTTTCTTGAATACATGACCAGTGGAACCATCGTATGTCTTGGAAGCGTAGGAAAAAACATGGGAGCTGGTATGACCGGAGGGACTGCGTATTTCTTTCAAAAAGGATGGGACATTGAGCCTCTTTTGAACAAGGAATATGTGAAAACTGTGGATCTAGAAAATGGAGATTATGAAGTGATTCAAAATCTAATTTCTGAACATTCTAAATTGACCGGTTCCGACCTTTCTGAAGGAATTTTAAAGGATTTTGAAACGAACAAAAGTTATTTCGTAAAAGTTGTTCCGAAGTAAAAATTTTTGAGAACTTAAAGTTGGTTTTGTTTTTCAAGTTAAGAGATGTGAGTTTTAAAACTCACATCTCTTTTTTATAGTAGTTACGACATTTTAAGAATCTCTTTAGTAATTTAACTTCGTTGAAAATCGGTCAGTTTAAATTCTTTCGTTTTTTGTAGATAGTGTATTGCTATAATTGAATGTGATTCGGAGTAAGAAAATGGGCGAATCCGGTGTTGCCGGACCGCGCTCTTTAGTTCCAGTCAATAAATTGCATGAAAGAAACGTAATACAATATTTTGTATTTAATTTCAATATAGATCTGTCGGAATTACGACAAATCCTCTGTAAAACTTACACTTGCAACGCGATCCGCAGAGAGCGTTGCATGAGTTTTCCCTAGAAACTCAATGAATTGCTTCCCATGGTCGCAATTCAGATGGAGGTGGAAAGGTTTGAGAGACTTTTCTCTATCAGAAAAACATACTTTTTGCAAGTAAAAAGACGCATTCTTGTCGGAACACTTGAATAATGTGCGTTTTGCTGAGTTCAACTTTGATTCTAAAATCCTTTTCAAGTTGTGGGGTTGGTTATGATGGAGAGTGAGACACTTTCGTTTGAAAAAGCGTTTTGTGCCTCAACTCAATCGCTTTCGCAAAAAAAATGGCTCTTTCATTGTTAAGTTGTTAATAAAAAAAAATGCAGTAGTTCCCACAAATTCTATCTTTTAAGGTAGTTTTATTATATTTTTAGATAATAGAGCTGTTGGAAAATTAATTCTTTATCTGTTCTATTTTATGGAAATGGATGATCTAAGTCTTTTTGTTATCTGAACTATGGAATTTTTCACCAACTCTAATGATAAAACTTGTAAGAGTTCCCACAATTTTAAGTTTTTACTGAGACCTATAAAGTTAAATACTGTGAGTTCGGCTTAAGAAAAACTTTTCTAAAAGTATGAGTTCCTACAATTTTAGAATTGGTTCGTAAAATCGTGATTTGTAATAGTTCCCACACTTGAATACGACAAGTTATAAACTTCTATTTTTAAATTGTGGTAGTTCCTACAGATTACGTCTCTTTTTATCTTTTTTGCGATTTTAAATCATATTTTTCCGAACGAAATTTTGCAGTAGTTCCCACAATTTTAAGTTTTTACTGAGACCTATAAAGTTAGATACTGTGAATTTTGATAATAAAGCTCTGTTTGAATGTAAAATATTGGATACTTTGTTATGTAATTTAGAGATATAACTTTTAAATACAAATCATCTATGGATCTTTATAAAATTCAAAAAGAAACATGACCAATCAAATTATTGCATCAAATCGCCGTTTTGCGGCTATTATAAAAATGAAAAAACTATTTTATAGGTGTTTCTTATGAAAAACTAGGAACTCTCACAAGTTTCAAAGACCTTTCTCTACAATGTGGGAACTATTATTTTTTGAAACGGTGAGAAAAATCGTGCAAAAGCCCAAAGACCGCAGAAATAGACATCATTTGTGGGAACTACTGCAAATTTTCTTTGAGGTTTTGGGACAAACTCTTAAAATATGCATAAATTGTAAACTGATGTCTATGGCGCTTAATGCAAAGATAGTCGTCTAAACGCGTAATCTATTATTTAAAAAGAATTAGGTAGTTTATGAAAAAAATGAAAACTAACGGAACGTGCGCGTATTGTAATAAAGAAATACCGAAAAATTCCAGATCAATCAAAACACATATCTCAAAATGCGATGGTAAAAACAAAACGAAGAAGGGTAAGTCCTCTCGTCATATGATTTTGCTCATTGAGGGAAAGTATAGCCCCGAATATTGGCTTGTAGTTAAGGCAAAGCCAGATACTTCCTTAAAAGAAATAGATTGGTTCATAAAAAATATATGGGTTGAATGTTGCGATCATTTAAGCTCCTTTGTTGAGGGCGATAACGATGATATTGAAATGGAGAAAAAAATAGGACAAGTTTTTGAAAAAGGTTTTAAAGTGGATTACGTATATGATTTCGGATCATCCACGGAATTATCTTTATCGCTAATTGATGAAATCGAAGATGAAGACGAAAAAGATATTAAAATAATATTTAGAAATAAGGACATTGATTTTAAATGTTCTTGTTGTGACAATAAAGCGGTGATGATTTGTCCATTTTGTATCTATAACGGATCGGGTTTTTTATGTCAGTCTTGTATTAGAAATCATGAATGTGTTAAAGAGGAAGGGGACGATTTGCTTTTACCTCTTGTAAATTCTCCGAGAGTGGGGGAATGTGCATACGAGGGTTATCAGGATAAAGACGTAAAAAAGTATTTTCCGAAGGCAATATTTTAGGATTTTTACAGTATAACTTTTTCTAAAATGTGGAACTACCGCAAGTTCATAAATAACGTGAGTTCGGCTTGAGAAAGAACTTTCTAAAAGTATGAATTCCTACAATTTAAGAATTTATTTGTAAAAAATAAATTTGTGGGAGATTACTACCCGGACGCATGAAAATAGTACCAAGTTATTAACGGTCGAATTTACGAAAAAAATAGTAGTACTTAAAAAATACCGCAAATTCGGGATTTACTGCATTTTAAAGCAGGACCAAAATATTCAAATTTTTGAAACAATCTAATCCAAGTATTCTATTCATGTGTCGGAGTAGTAAGTCGCATTACAGATTTTTAAATATTCATTTTTTGTAATTCGAGTCGAGGAGTTCCACATTTATTTTATGGAAAAATCAGGTTTTTATAAAATGAATCTCTTACGCCAAACTTACGTTAAATAAAAAAGAATTTTTGAGATCAATGAACTTAGACGAACTATCAACTTGAAAAAGAAGCAGAACCGGATGATTTATTTTTCGGAAGTTTCCGTAGAAGACTTGGATTGTGCAGCATCCACCATCTTCATTAGTCTATCGATGATGTCATTTACGTTTACGCTGAACCTTTCGAAGATATGATTTTTTGCCAATTCGTAACGAAGAATGTCTATGTTCAGTTGAATTTTTGCTTGGGTGACTTGTAATTCGGATTGAATTACGTTGTCTAAAGCGTTTTTAACCGCGACCGCTGTAAATCTACCCTGACGAAAACGTTCAGAAAGACCTCTGTAGAATTTATTAGCTTCTTCCTTTCTTTTTTTAGCACCTTCGAAAATATCTTTATCGGCAACGATGGCAGCATAACGATTTTCTAATTCTTCTTTGATGGAAAGTTTTAATTCGGCTTCTTTCTTTTCTAGATTTTGTAGGTCTAACTTTGCGTTTCGAATGTCTGCCTTGATCCCTTTGTCCCAAAGAGGGTAGGAAAATTGAAAAGCCGCGTATGCTTCCGGATATTTAAAAGAGGCAACTCCTCTATTTCCATCTGTGAGATTTTGCTGAGGAGAAACAATATTTTGTCCTCTTGTAGAATAAGCCCCTGAAAGTTTTAAAGAAGGCATGTCTTCCGCTTCTTTGATCTTAAGATTTAATTCTGCGATTTCTCTTTGTTTGCGAAGATTTTTTAGATCGGTTCTATGATCGAGTGCGTAGATATAATCTTTTTCAACGTTAAAATCTAAAGGAATGTTTTCTTGAAGATCGGTAACCCCTTCAATTTTAGAAGAAGGATCTGCGTTTAAAATTCGAATCAGATTTCTTTCAGCTTCTCTGCGGGACACTTTAGCTTTTTCTAAATTACCTGCGGTTTGTGATAGAATAGAATTCCATAGATTAACTTCAAAACCTTCCGAAAGTCCTAAGTTCCGTTTTCTAACGGTCAGATCTCTGATGTTTCTAGTATTTGATTCTAAATCTTGCAGTGTTTTTACGTTCGAATCGTAAATATTCAAACTCCAATATTGAATCAATGTTTGCGCTACAAGCTGCGAAAGTACATAGATCAATTCTTCTCTTTTGATCACAGTATTTTGTCTTAAAATAGCTTCTTTTTCTTTCTGGGTTTTTCCAAAACTATACTTTAAAATTTCCTGACTGAGAGTGATCGTCAAAGCTCCAGTATATAAAGGAGGAATTGCGAGTGCGGCTAAGTTAGAAGGAGTTGTGCTGGGATTTTCAAAAGCACTCGTATCAAAACGGGTAGTACTCGCTTCTAGTTTTGCATACGTTCCGGTTTTAAAATTTTTCTCAATTCCGACACTCAATTTATCTTGGCTTTGTTTGGTTCCGGCGAAGATGTTATTTCTATTGGCAGGAAGGGTTGTCCTAAAAACGGTGATTCCACCGATTAGATTCCAAGTAAATTGGGATTCGTTTTTAAGTTCTCCACCATCCGCTTTTACATATTCCATTTTAGCGTTTTGGATCGTAATATTCTTTTCAAGAACATGATTGACTGCGTCTTTTAAAGTCAGTCTCAAGATTTTTTTGGAATCGCCTAAATTTTCAACGGAAGATTTTTTATTCTCTTCTAAAACAATTTCTTCCGGAAGGATGTCCTCACTCCAAGTAGGCTGAATCATCGTGAGTAGAATGGTTCCGAAAACGAGAAGTTTTTCTAATGTCCTTTTCTTTTTGTAATACATACAAGTGCCTACTGAATGGACATGGTTGAATGTAGGAAGTTTTTTAGAAATCGAAAAATAGATTTAAGGAATCATTTGAGAACCAAAGTATCGCAGATTATCTCAATTCTCACTTTGTATCGATCAAAGTGGATCGAGAAGAAAGACCGGACATAGATCGGATTTATATGGACGCGTTACACGCAATGGAACAGCAAGGAGGTTGGCCACTCAATATGTTTTTGACGCCTGAAGGACAACCGATTACAGGTGGAACTTATTTCCCTCCGGAATCTAGATATGGAAGAAAAGGTTTTTTAGAAGTTTTGAATATTATTCAGAAAGTTTGGACGGAAAAACGATCGGAATTGATTGCTGCGGCTTCTGAACTTTCCCAATATTTAAAGGATTCCGGAGAAAGTAGGGCGAAAGAAAAACAAGAAGCGGATTTTCCACCAGAGAATTGTTTTGATTCCGGATTTTTACTCTATGAAAATTATTATGATTCTCAGTTTGGAGGTTTTAAAACCAACCAAGTCAATAAGTTCCCTCCTAGTATGGGACTTGGGTTTTTACTTCGATACTATCATTCTTCTGGAAATCCAAATGCTTTGGAGATGGTGGAAAACACTCTTCTCGCCATGAAACGAGGCGGAATTTATGATCAAATCGGCGGTGGACTTTGTCGTTATTCTACCGATCCAAGATGGTTGGTTCCTCATTTCGAAAAGATGCTCTATGATAATTCTCTTTTTTTAGAGATTCTTGCGGAGTATTCTTTGGTTTCGAAAAAAATTTCAGCCAAATCTTTTGCACTTGATATAGTTTCTTATCTACATCGGGACATGAGAATGGACGGAGGGGGAATTTGCAGCGCAGAAGATGCGGATTCTGAAGGAGAAGAGGGGCTTTTTTATATCTGGGATTTAGAAGAATTTAGGGAAGTCTGTGGAGACGATTCTTCCCTTTTGGAAAAATTTTGGAACGTTACAAAAGAAGGTAACTTTGAAGGCAAAAATATACTACACGAAAATTTTCGCGGTTCCAATTTTACGGAAGAAGAATCCAAACATTTAGATGGAGCTTTGACGAGAGGAAAAGCCAAACTTTTGGAAAGAAGAAGTAAAAGAATTCGCCCTCTTAGAGACGATAAAATTTTGACTTCTTGGAATGGTCTTTATATCAAGGCGCTCGTAAAAACCGGAATCGCGTTTCAGAGAGAAGACTTTCTGAAACTCGCAGAAGAAACGTATTCTTTTATCGAAAAAAATCTAATCGATTCTAAAGGTAGAATTTTGAGAAGATTCCGAGAAGGAGAATCTGGAATATTAGGATATTCGAATGATTATGCGGAGATGATTGCTTCTTCGATTGTATTGTTTGAGGCTGGTAGGGGAGTTCGTTATCTACAAAACGCGGTTCTTTGGATGGAAGAAACGATTCGTTTGTTTCGTTCTACCGCGGGTGTGTTCTTTGATACCGGAATCGACGGTGAAGTTTTATTGAGAAGGAGTGTGGACGGTTACGACGGTGTGGAACCTTCCGCAAACAGTTCTCTTGCTCATTCTTTGGTTAAGTTATCTTTTTTGGGAGTGAATTCGGATCGTTATCGTGAAGTTGCAGAATCGATCTTTTTATATTTTAGAAAAGAATTATATTCTTATGCTCTTAATTATCCGTTTTTGCTTTCCGCCTATTGGTCTTATAAATATCATTCTAGGGAAATCGTTTTGATTCGCAAAAATTCAGAAGCGGGTAGAGATCTTCTCGCTTGGATTCAGTCTCGGTTTTTACCTGACTCAGTTTTTGCAGTTGTGAACGAAGATGAGTTAGAGGAGGCAAGAAAACTTTCCTCTCTTTTTGATTCCAGAGACAGTGGCGGGAATGCTCTTGTTTATGTTTGTGAGAATTTTTCCTGTAAACTTCCGATTGATAACGTTTCTGATCTTGAGAAATATATGTGATTTTCTTAATTTACCTTGAGTTCGAAGTAAGAAAGTCTTGGCAAACAAAAATTCAATATTGTTTGTTTCCATGGTCTCAACATATATCACTTTCGTATTGGTTACTCTGAATTCATGTTAAATTTCGAATTTGTGAGAGTTCCCACAGATTAAGTCGCATTTGCGATTTATTACTCTTTTTGAAAGTTCTTCGGTTCTGTAAAATTCAGATTTGTAATAGTTCCCCATTTTATTTTTTGTATAAAGATTGACTTTCATAAAGAGGATTCCTTACCTCGGACTCACGTTTTTACATAGAACCTCTAAAACCTTAAAGATTGCAGGGATTTTGATGACAAAGAATTACTGGAACGTTCGTAAATATCTAGATGCAATGGTCTGTTGGAACTCGCGCAATTATTAGAAATTTCTAAAGAAGATCGTCTGGGTTTTGCGACAAGTTTAAAGAGCTTTTAGAATATTTAGGAGGTAGTTCCTACATTGGTCATTTGATAATAGTCGGGATGAAATTAAATGACGTGAATTTTTGTCGCAAAGTTCTGTTTGAGTGAAAAATGGCAGGTAATCTATTGTAATAGTTCTGAGTAACAAGTTAAATATAGTAGTTCCGATATTTCCAGATTTTGAGAATACCCCTTTCTAAAAACTTAGTTTCTCGCACTGAACGTCAGTTTATACTGCTTCTGAAATTCGATTTATGATTTAGTATTTAAGAATATTTGTATATTTTGTTTTTAGAATTCATTAGAAAATTTGAGTGGACGAATATGCGCTAATTGAATTTGAATATCCAAAATGAAAAACAGAACATTAGAGGAAATTGCTTTGTCATGGTCTCCTGAAAATGGAGATAGATATGGTGAAGATAGGAAAAAGTTTATTGAATATCTCATACATAATTGTAAAGGATTTAAAAATGGCCAATCAATTAAAACTATTATTAGGAACGGGAACTTTAAATACGATTATAGTAAAGAGGCGTTTCAACATCAAATTATTGTGCCATTTAGAGAAAGTGACAAGGTCTTTATAGGAACTTCCCAAAAAGGTATATATTTTATTGAAAGTTCGGCAGATGCAAAAAATACTTTAGACTTTTACACAAATCGAATACGGTCAGAGCAAAAGCATTTAAGAAACTTGAAGAAGATTATTCGTAAAAATGACTTATTTGCGCAACTTGAGCACACTAAAAAAGAGAAAACAACTGTAAATGTATATTTTGATGAATCAGGAACTCCTTCGCTAAAAAATATTGAAAATGATCCTTTCTTCATAGTTACAGCTGTCGTCATTGAATCAAAAAGAAATAAACCGATCTATGAATTGGATAAACGGTTTCGATTCATTAGAGATTTATTAGGTAAACAAGTAGACTTTGAATTTAAATCGACAAAATTAAAGTTAACCGAATATGAGAAAGTTTTAACAGAATTGTCGACTGTCGATTATGAATTTGCTAGTGTCATTTTTGTAAAAACCAAATTAACGGGCGCAGGATTTAAACATTCAAAGTCATTTTATAAGTTTGCTTTTGATAAACTCTTAAAAGAACTTTTAGAATATTTAGGAGGTAGTATAAATCTTTATTTCGATGAGTATTCAGGTAAAAATTCTAAATTTCAAAAAGAATTTAAAGATTACATAACAAAAAAGAATACTGAATATTATTTCAAAAAGGTTGAACAATTAGAAATGTTTCAAAGTAGTGATCATCCTTTTATCCAAGTTGCCGATCTGATTGCTGGAGTTTTAAAAAATCAAATGAAAAATAAAAATAATTTATTTGAGCTTATTGAAGAGAAGTGTATTTTTACAAAAATTTTTCCCTATTAAAACAATAGCGGAGTAACGGACACTTTTTTCTTCACCATTTGCGGCTCCCGCTTGGAATTTATTACGGTCTTTGCATATAGACACTTTCATGTTTAAAGATAAACAAACCAGTTGTACACAAGCGTATCAGAGCTACGGATGTCAGAAATTTTATTACGTTATCCGAAATATATAGAGTTTGCTTAAAAAATAAAAAAAGCGATTTTCTTTAAACAATCTTTATAAAATTCAAATATAATGATTGTACAATCAAAACTTCTACATGAAATCATTTAACGTAGCCCCTATTTTGTTCCTCTACTTGCGAGCTGCTTGTTTGAACCTTGTGTTATTCCCAGCGCGCAAGTTTTTCAGATAGGTTGTTATTTTTCCAGAAGAATTTTCAGATTGTTTAGACTATCGTCCATGTTCCGGATAATTTTCTGTTGTTGATCAAAACAAACATTAACTATAAAACTGATCACTGTCATAGGAAAGGACATTTTGTCCGACATACCGATCAAAACTTTTGTTTGTTTTTCATTTACGGATTGAGTCGTAATGTAGGAATTAAAACTTCCTTCGAAAGGTTTTTGAAAACGAATCTGAGTGTCGAGCCTTTCACCGTCTATAATGTTCGTGATTTCCTGTTCAGCGGTTCCCACTTCTGGGTTTTCACTTTCCCAAGAAGAAATAAATCCAACGCTACCATCCGTTCCTTGGAATTGTTTTTTCATTTGAGGGTCTTTTTTAGACCAAGCATTCCATTGTTCGTGGTTTTTTAGAAACTTAAGTTCTGCAAAAACTATACTTTTAGGTCGATTGATGACAACTTCTCTTTCTAATTTGAATTCCTTGGGGGAAATGATTGCAAGAATTATAATCAATGCCACAATCCCACCTAGAATATATGATAAAATTTTCATATTCTATTCTCCTATTGCTAGCATAGAAATCGTGATAATTTAGATTTTGTAAATGAAAAAACGAAAATAGTTTTATACTTCTAATCATTTTTTAAACAAAGATTATTTTATTGATAAGGCTATATAACACAGTACCTAAAAGTTTACATTCAAAGTGCTTTTGCGATAAAGACTTGCGGTATTCTACTATATAACTCTGAATAATATAAGTTTTGCGAAAAGATAATTTAGGCAAATCCGGACCAGGCTTTTTAACCCTGGTTAATAAATTGCGTGCAGAAAACGTAATACAAAATATCGTCTTTAGTTTGAGAGAGCGTTTTGCTAAAGTTCCCTTTCGGATTGGTTTTATCGAACTTATGCGAGACTAAACTCCGGACTCCAAGTTGTTGAAAGTTACTAGATTATATGATGCTTTTCTTAAATACAAATAATTTGATTTTAATACCATGTTTTATCAGAAAACTTTTATTTCACCGACTCTATTTTTGATCAAAAGTTCTAATTTGATTCATTAGAATTTTTGCAAATATCGCAGTTCCCGCATTCTGAAAATTTCGCGTCAAAGTATTGGTAAACGAATTCTCTTCTGCATTTTTCTGATTTTAAATAAAGAAGCATTTGATACAGACGTTTTAAACTGGTTTTCTTTTTAAGTTCTAGCGATTCTGTAGAACACAAAGCTTTGGGCAAAGTGGAAATTAATTTTAAAGAATTTTTTTCCAATTCTCCTGAAGTGACTCCGTATCTATCAAATAGATTGAGAACGGTTTGAAGTCTGTGATCTCCTCTGTTTTTAGAAACGATCTTAGATTGTAAATCTTCGTAATCGATCGAAGATAATTTTTCTCCTAAATGTTCCAAGGTCTGAAATGTACGGGAGATAAACGCCGCGTCCGGATTTTGCCATTCTATAAAATCCATCAATACAGAAAGGTCGTCTTGGTTGTAAAACACATGACAATCGGAAGGTTTACCGTCTCTTCCCGCTCTTCCAATTTCCTGATAATAACTTTCTAAAGAAGAAGGAAGTTCTGCATGGATGATCGTTCTAATGTTCGGTTTATCTACTCCCATCCCGAACGCGTTTGTAGCGAGTAGAATTTTATCATCCGATTTTAAAAATCGGTTTTGTATTTTTTTTCTTTGGTCAGCATTTAGCTTTCCGTGATAAACAGAATATTCAATTTTTTGAATATCTAGTTTTTCGCAGAATTTTTCCAAACTCTGGATGAGGTTGAAATAAACGATCGTACTTCCGTTTTGTTTTTTTAAAAGCTTTAGAATTCCATCTGATTTAGAAGGTTCGTCTACAAACGTTCTTACGTCTAAAAAAAGATTTGGTCTGCAAATCCCTTCGTTGTATATTATGATTTCCGAATTTTCTAGTCCCATTTGAAGAATCATGTCTTTTTGGATTTCGGTCGTAGCTGTTGCGGTTAACGCAATCGTGGTCGGTTTACCTAAAATTTCTCGGAACTCGGAAATTTTAGTGTAATCTGGTCTGAAGTCATGACCCCACTGGCTGATACAATGTGCTTCGTCAATTGCAAGAAGAGAAATTTTTCTGTTTTTAAGACAATCTAAAAATTCATTCTTACGAAAACGTTCTGGAGAAACGTATATGATCTTGTATTTACCTTCTTTTAGGTATTGATAACTTTGAAGCCTATCTTGTTTAGAAAGGGAAGAATTGATATAACCAGCTTCGATTCCGAGTCGTTTCAGTTTTAACACTTGATCTTGCATGAGCGCGATCAGAGGAGAGATGACGATTGTTAATCCCTCTAAAATAAGCGCTGGAATTTGATAACAGATCGATTTTCCCATTCCGGTAGGCATGATCACCATACAATTTTTTCCGGAAAGAACATCCGTAATGATTTTTTCTTGAGAGGTTCTAAAAGAAGAAATTCCGAAAAGGGTTTTGAGTTCGGAAAGAGAGGCCATTACGATCAGGATTTGTCAATGATCTTCGAGTGCAAGATAAAATGTAATTACTTGCCACAAGGTTGAATTCTTAGGATGTTCGTATTTCGACCGGAGAAAATTGTTTGTCGATCACTCATATTACAAGTCTATCTCTTGAAGATATAACTTCGGAACTTTCTCAGAACATACTTAAGGAAAGAAAAAATTTCCCACTTCGTTCTACTATGATCGTAGTACCTAGTGTGAATATGAGGTTTTGGCTAAATCTGAATCTTGCTCGTATCTCCGGACTTTGCGCTAATCTTAAATTTCTTTTTCTAGAAAAAGCGCTCGAAGAATATTTTTATCTCAGAGCGGGTTTAGAATACGATCCGTTTCAAAAGACATTCCTCAGCCAAGATGCGATTCAAAGAAAAATTTTAACTTTTCTAATCGAAAACTCAAATTCTAAAGAAACTAAATTTTTGGGTTCTTTTTTAGAAAGTATTCCGAGAGCGTTTTCTTTAAGCGCAAAACTGACTTCGCTTTATAAAGATTACGAATTAAACCGATCTTCTTGGATTCAGAGTTGGGCAAACGAAAAAGGTTTGGATATTCCTTCTATTTCTCATAGACCAACACCGTTTCCAAAGGAAGACGAATATTACCTTTTTCAAAAGAAGTTATATCAAAAAGTTCTTTTAAATTCGAATCAGCCGAACACTCTCATTCAATTTTTTCTCAAAGAAGTTTTTAAAGATCCAAAATGTTCTCCTCAAGGTTCCCTGCATCTTTTTTGTCTTTCTAATCTTGCAGATACGTATTTAGGAATTTTAGAATCCATTTCTAAAAAAGACGAACTTCCGATCTATCTCTATCAATTTCACACCGGTGCTTCTACTAAGACAGAATCTTTAGGACCACAAAGATGGTCCAATCCTCAGATTCATATCTCTTCTAGAATGGCGGGGGTTGTTTCTAAAAATTTAGAAGATACTCGTGTTTATCCAGAAAAACTTTCCGCACTTAGAAATCTTCTCAAAGGAGATACAATATCGCATAACGTAAAAATTTTTTCAGAAGACGTGTCAGTCCGTTTTTGGAACGCTCCTTCTTCCTATCGAGAAATGGAATCGGTTGCAAACGATATTCTCTATAAGATGAACCAGGACAGTACACTGACGTATCTGGATTTTGCGGTTTTGGTCACGGATATGAAGGTTTATCGTCCCGCCGTAGAATGGGTGTTAGATGGAGGAATTCTTTTACAGACTAGAGCGGACTCGGACCCGGTTCGAAAAAAAATTCCCTATTCTTTGACGGACATAAACGCGAACGAAGCTTCTCTTTTGTATCGAGGTTTGATGAGTATTTGGGAAATTTGTTCGGGAATTTCCGTTCGTAAAAACGATCTCTTAAAACTTCTTAGAAATCCTCTTTTACAGAAAAGGATTCGTATTCATTCTGAAGATGTGCAGGAACTGGAAAGGTTGATCGAAACTTCCGGAGTCAGATACGAAGAATCTGGAAGAGAAAAAGATACATTCCAAATTTCGAATGGACTCAAAAGGATTCGATTGTCTTCGATTCTTTCTCGAGATACCGCTTGGACAAAATATAAAATTTCTCAGGTTCCTCTAGAATCTGAAGAATCTTCTCTGCACTTAACGGTTTTTTGGGAAACGGTTCTCAAAGTAAAAAAAGATATTCTTTCTTTCTCCGTAAACGGAACGGCTCGATGGACTTCCGAATATCTAAAGTTAGTAAGAACTTCTATCGAAGAACTTTTTGAGTTCCCAGAAGAATACGAACAAGAAGCCAAACTTTTTCACGGTTGGTTCCAGTCGCTTTCTGAATGGGAAGGAATCCAATTACAAAATTCGGAACAAGGAATTTCTCTTTTGAAATTTCTTACGGAACAAATTTTCGATCAAATACCTTATCGTAAAGGAGCCTATCTAACCGGAGGAGTTACAATTTCTCTTTTGCAACCGATGCGTCCCATTCCTTTTAAACATATTTATGTTTTAGGATTGGGAGAAGGAAAGTTTCCAGGTTCTGACGATATTTCACAATTGAATTTAAGAAAACATTTTCGAGAGGAATGGGATATTTCCAAAAGGGAAATTCAAGAATCCCTTTTATGGGAGACGATTCATTCCGCAAGAGAATCGATCACTTTCAGCTACGTAGGTAAAAATCTACAAGAAGATAAGACGTTCGAACCTTGTTCCCATTTTCTTGAAATCATGGAATTTTTGGAAGTTAAGAACGTTGTTCGTATTCCATTACATTCGTATAGTATAAAATACGAACATACTCCCCAGGATTTAAGACAAGGTTTGGTAAGTTATGATTTTGCAAGAGTCTGGGTTAATGGAAACCGAAAAGATCATCCTGTTTTGAATCGATTTCAAGATCCGGACGAACTGATAAAAAATCATTCTGATCTTTCTCAGTCTACGATCGACGTAAAAGAACTTTCTCAGTTTTTAAGCGACCCTTTGGACACGTATCTCAAAAGAAAATTGGCGATGTATTTAGAAGAGGAAAACGTCGAAGAAAACGAAAAGGAACCTTTTTATCTGGACGCGATCGAGGAAACCTATATATTAAAAAAAGTGCATGCACTGATGATTCCAGATCTGGTTTCAGAAAAACCGTGGGTCTGGGATCAAGAAAAAATCGTTCAAGCAGTTTCTCCGATTTTAGAAAAGGAAAAATTTTCTGCAAAGTTTCCTGCATCCGTATTTGGGAAAATACAAGAAGCCGATCTGGTTCGATATTTAGTAACAACTAGTGAACACCTTTCGGAATGGAAACCTCTTTTTCAAGGAGGGAAGTATTATCCGTATTTGAGTTTAGGAGATACAGGATTGCCCGATACAATCTGTAAAAAACTTCCCGCGCTAAAAGTTCCTTTAGAATCCGGGGATTTTTTTCTTCAAGGAGAATGGGAACACGTCATCGAAAAAGAAGGGAGTTTATACTGGTTGTTTTCCAAAAGTTTAGAAGAAAAACCTAGCGAGGATTACTTCGGTTATAAGGATTATTGGAAGGTGATGAGTTTCCCCTTTTTAACCGGGGTCGCATTTGCTTCATCTAACAAAAATTTTAAAATCTATTCTTTTAAACCTAGGCCCTCGGAAGAATCTAAAAAAAAGAATATTCTAGAATTTGAATATAAAATAGAAAATTCTTCTTTAGGAATGGAATATCTTTCTAAAATATTGACTGAATATTTGAAAGAAGAACCTATCTTTTTTCCGCGTAAAGCATTTCTAAGTTATTACGTTAAAAATATACAGGTAAGTTCTGGTAAAAATAAGACGACCGAAGACTTGTCGAAATTTGAAGACGAAAACGTTTGGATCCGTTTTCTCAAAGAGGAATTGAGCGGAATTAAGGAGGACTTATCCCCGCTGGTGAAACTGTATCCGAAAACACCTGAATTGATTTTACGGTCCCAAATCCGATGGGCCAAACATTTTTACAAACCTCTCTTGAATTGGAAGAGGATCCATGAACGTTAGTCGTCCTTATAAACTCAAATCCAGTTTTATAGAAGCGTCTGCCGGAACCGGAAAGACCTATACGATTATGGAAATCGTAGGAGATCTGATTTTAGAACATAAAGTTCCTTTGACTCAGATTTTGATTTTGACCTATACAGAAAAGGCGGCGGGAGAACTCAAAGAAAGACTTAGAAAAAAACTGATCAGTTCCGGACTGACCAAAGAAGCCAGGGAACTGGATCAGGTTACGATTTCCACAATACACGGATTTTGTAATATGATTTTAAAGGAATATCCGGTAGAAACGGAAACTCCTACAAACTGGATCTTAACCGACTCTCTGGAAAGGTTGAACGTTGCTCTGTATAAACTTCAACACGAGGAATGGAGTTCTTGGGTGGACCCCGAAAAGTTGGAAAAGTTCATTTTGGCTTCGAAATATAGATTCAAAAAAGACAATATTCTAATTTCTGCATCTAAACTTTTGAGCGGAAAAAAATACACTTATTCTAACGAAACAACTACCATGAGTTCGGAGACTTTTCTTCAAAAAACCGCATTGATCATTGCGGAGATGGTTTCGAAGGAGTTTAAAACTTCGGAGTGGATGAGTTACGACCAGATGATTTTAAAAACCAGGGATTCTTTGGAAAACCCTCGTCTTAGAAAAGCGCTTCAAAGTAGATACAAAGTAGGGATCTTGGACGAATTTCAAGACACGGATGGGGCTCAATATGAAATTTTCAAAAGACTTTTTTTAGAATCTAACGATGGTAGAGCGTTGTATCTGATCGGAGATCCGAAACAGTCCATCTACGGATTTAGAGGAGCGGACATAGGAATTTATCTTCAAGCAAAAGAAGAATTAAAAAAACATAAAGCAGAAGAAATTTCGTTGAACGTCAATTATAGATCGGTTCCTGAGTTGATTCGAGCCTATAATGAAATTTTTGGTGGAGAATCTGGGAAACAGAGTTTTTTCCCGATCTTAGAACAATCGATTCCGATCCAATACGAGCCCGTATTTGCCCCCAAAGAAAATATTAAGATTTTATTAAGCGACAAACAGAAACAAGGTCCGATTCAGATTGTACGATTTACCGGAAAAGATTTTTGGAATACTCAAGACGCAAAAAACGCCTGGGGACAATTTATCTCGGAGGAAATATTAAAACTCATTCACAAAAAGAATCCGTTTACTTATCAAGTTTCTGAAGGGGATTTGTATTATGTGGAAAAAAAACTACAACTCCGTGAAATAGCAGTTTTAGTAAAAAGTAAGTCGGAAGGAAAGCTGGCGGAACAATTTTTAAAACTCAGAGGGATTCCTTGTTCCTTTTACAAACAAGAAGGAATCTATCAATCCGCGGAATCATATCAAATTTCTAATATATTCGAATGTCTTTTAGATCCGAATAAACCTTCCTCTTATCGAAAACTTTTATTGGGAGATTTGTTTCAAATTCATCCGGCACATCTTACTTATTTTGATGAACATTCGATTGATTCGTCCGAAAAAAGTATATTAGATCGTTGGAAAACTCTTTCTATGGAACGTAAATTTTCTGAGTTATTCCGTTCCATAGAAGAAGACAGCAGGATTTTTTTGACCGAAGACGAAACGGATATAGACTGGGAAAGAAAACTGACCAACTACAGACAGATTTTTAAAAGGTTACTTCAGTTTCAAATTGTAAACCAAGCCGATCTGGAAGAAGTATTAGAAGAATTGAAACTACTACAGAGTAGTTCTAAAAACGAAGAAGAACTTCCTTTGTTTGAAAAAGAAACAGAAAAAGATGCGGTTCAGATACTAACTTTACACGCTTCTAAAGGTTTGGAATGGCCAGTCGTTTTTTTGTTTAATCTTTCCGGAAATTATATTCCGGAGGTCTACGACTATCCTTTTGTGGATAAGGATGGAATACGATCTTGGAAGTTGAGTCTTTGGGATGATGAAGAAGAAAAGAAAATTAGTAAAGAAATATATTCTAATCAATCTTTGAACGAAAACAAAAGACTTTTATACGTGGGGATCACTAGATCCAAGGTGAGACTTTATCTACCGTTTTATACTCCATTGAACAATTGGAAAGCAAGAGATTCAGCATATTATAAAATTCTTTATCCTAGGCTTCAAAATATATTAGAGAATAAAATCGATACGGACTTATTTCATGTGATTTCTTGGACTCCTACACCTTTTGATTCTACCGATCCTAACCGAATTGATCGGAATTTAGATCCAGAAATATGTTTTACGCCCTTACTCTATAAAGAATCGGAAACTTTTCAAACGATTCGTCTCAATAGTTATTCTTCTTTGAGGACTAGAATGAATTTTTCGGAAGAAACATCTCTTTCCGTATTAGAAGAAAAAAACCGTATGCAGTCAGACGACGTGGAAAACTCCGAAACGGAAATCAAAGATGTACTTCCATCTTCTGCTTCTATCGGTTCTTTTTTACATTCTCTTTTGGAAGAATTGGATTTTTCCATTTTTAAAACTACTACACCTAAGGAGCTTTTAAAAAACGAAAAAATTATTTCCAGAATGGATTTTCATTTGGACTACTTTCGAATTTTAAAAAGAGAAGAAGGCCGCCCTATTTTAGAAAAGGAAACGGTTCAAAAAAGGAGCGTAGAAATTTTATGGAATCTATTGAACGCAGATATTCCAGATCAGAAAGGAACTTCATTTCGACTTGTGGATCTATCCAAAAAAAATAGGATTTCTGAAATGGATTTTCATTTGGATTTAAATACTAGTCCTGGAAATTTTTTAAGAGGTTCCATCGATTTGGTGTTTCAGGTCGATGATAAATTTTATTTGGCGGATTATAAATCCAATCTACTTGAAGATTATTCTACTCTTTCTTTAAAAAGAAACGTGGAAAATTCGGAAAGTAGATATGACCTTCAAAGAGATATTTACGCATTAGTACTTTATGAATATTTAAATGGTTTGTTTGGTCCAAAGGAAGCCTTACAAAAAATCGGAGGAGTATATTATTTTTTTCTAAGAGGGATGAAATACGGAGAAAGTTCTGGAACTTATTCGGACTTTTTTTGGAGTTTGGAAAGAATAGAGACAATTCGTAAAACCGTTATAGAATCGACTACGTTTCAATGGGAGGAATCCAATTGACTTTTATCGAAAAATTAAGAACGGATATTTTAGAACTGGTAAAATTGTCGGAACTCGAAAAGAAAAATTCGATAAAAGTATCTGAAGAAGACTCAAACTATATATTAGAAATATTGAATTCTCTTTGGAGCGCCACTCAGGAAGGAAGTTTATGTGTTCCCGTAAAACAAGAGTGGAGGAAAATTTTAAAAATAAAACTTCCCGGTCTGGTTGTGGATCGGTTCGAAAATACGGAATGGGTGTATTTCGAAAAAAACTATTATTCTAAGATCGAATTGGAACGTCTTTTAAAAGAAAGGATCGAAAATGAAATTTCGGTTAATGTAGATACGGGTCGAGTCGACAAGATTCTAAAAGATTTGGAATCAAAAAGTTTTTCACTAAAAAAAAATCAAAAAAAAGCGATCTTTTCTTGTTTAAACTCATCTTTTCAAATTGTAAGCGGAGGACCTGGTACTGGAAAAACGACCGTAGTAGCATTTTTATTACAAATTTTGAATGAACTGGGACAACTTCCTTCTCCGGAAAAAATTGCACTTGTCGCACCGACAGGAAGAGCGGCGCAGAGACTAACGGAATCGGTTCAGGAAAATTTAAAAAAAATTTCCACGTCTCTCGAAAACGGATTTTTAAGGGGGCAGACGATTCACGGACTTTTAAACTACAAACAGTCGTTAGGTGGGTTTTATTATAATCAAGAAAGATACCTTCCACATAGACTAATTATCGTGGACGAAGTTTCTATGGTGGATTTGAATCTGATGCTTTCTCTTTGGAGCTCGATTCCTAAAAATGAGACGATTAAAGAAAAAACGATACCATTTCGGTTTATATTGATCGGAGATCCACATCAACTTCCTTCTGTCGAAAAAGGAGCCGTGTTAAGCGATTTTTTATCCGCGTTAGAATCTAAACGAACTCGTTTTGTTTCTAAATTAGAAGAAAGTAATCGTCAACAACCGAACGCAAACGGAAAAGTTTCAAAGATTGTAACACTCGCCGAAGAAATTTTAAGATATTCCCCTGAAAACCTAAACTTAGGAACTAAGATAGATGAAAATTTTCCAAAAACGATTCAAATCAAGGAGAATATTCAATATAAAAGTGAAGTAGTATGGTTACAAAATATTGAAAATACTACTTCGGATTATTTTTCTAGGGACGAGTTAGTCGAAAAACTTTGGAAAGAAATTTTTTATCCTCAAATTGATAGAATTGCTTCTTGGAAAATTCAGGATTCTTTTTGTTTTAATAAACCGGATTTTATTCAAAAATTTCAAGAAGAACTGAAACGATTTCGTTGTCTTACGATTTTTAGAAGTGGTTATTGGGGAGTGGATGCGATTCAGACAAAGATTATGAACTTGGCCGCTCAAAATTTTTTTCTCGGAAAAGGCGGAAACTTTTTCGCAAAACGACTTTCCAAGGGAATTTATTTTGTGGGTCTTCCCATTTTAATTACTCGAAACGATAAAAACAGAAAACTTTTCAACGGAGATATTGGAATCGTATTAAAAACGGAATCTACTGGAGAACTTAGGGCAGTATTTCCTGTTGAAGGAAAACTCTTTCAGTTTGCGTTAGACACTCTTCCAGAACACGAACCGGCGTTTGTGATGAGTGTACATAAAAGTCAGGGATCTGAATATGATACAATCCTAATGTACCTCCCAGATTCTATAGAAGAGGAAAAGTCTCATGGACTACTCAATCGTCAGGTTCTTTATACTGCAATTACAAGAGCTAAAAAACAAGTAATCTTGGCCGGAAATCCACAGACCTGGGAAATCGGAATCGCCAATTCTCAAAATAGAAATACTGGGTTTAGAATCTAAAATAAAAAAATTGATTGTAAGTAAATTAGAATATAATTGATTTCTTTTTTAAAAAAACTTCAATCTTCTGAATGGATTTAAACACTTGGCACCTTTTGCGTGTAGTTTGTTCTACGAACCGCGTTTAAACTTAGAAAGGCGCTGTAAATCAATTTTAAGTTTCAAGTAAAGTATGAAAATCGATTCAAAAAAAGTAAAATCATGCTGTACGAAGAAAATGTTTTGTGTATTTTGGGCTTTCTATCGAGTCGATTCTAAGACGTTCATACAATAAGGAAGAATATGAGACCGAAAATGAAATCGCCCATTGTATCCGTAAATGGTCTTTCTAAATATTATGCAAATGGATTTCAGGCGTTAAAAGACGTTTCTTTGGAAATTCAAGAAGAAGAAATCATTGCTCTACTTGGTCCAAACGGAGCGGGTAAAACGACTTTGATTTCGATCATTTGTGGAATTGTAAATCCAAGTGAAGGTTTTGTTCATGTTTCCGGAAAAGACATTTTACAGGATTTTAGATTTACCAGATCCCAAGTCGGCCTTGTTCCTCAGGAACTCAGTGTTCACGCGTTCGAATCCGTATGGGCTACGGTGAGTTTTACGAGAGGTTTATACGGAAAATCACCTAATCCCGATTATATTGAGAAACTTTTAAAATCACTTTCTCTTTGGGATAAGAAGGATCAGATGATACTTACACTTTCCGGAGGAATGAAACGAAGGGTTCTGATTGCAAAGGCACTTTCTCATGAACCTAGAATTTTATTTTTGGACGAGCCAACCGCGGGAGTGGACGTAGAACTTAGAAAGGATATGTGGAATATAGTTCGCAATCTACGGGAAAACGGAGTCACAATCATTCTGACTACACATTATATAGAAGAGGCGGAAGAAATTGCGGATCGTATCGGAGTGATCAACAAAGGAGAGTTGATTCTCGTAGAAGATAAAAAAGAACTTATGCAGAAGTTAGGAAAAAAACAACTTACGATTGATCTAAATCGAACCTTAAAAAAAATTCCAGCGGCTTTAAAATCAAAGGGACTGGAAATCGTTGGAAACGGAAGACAACTTCTTTATACATACGATTCTCATGGCACTCAGACCGGGATTTCCACTCTTCTTCAGGATTTAAAAAAAGCTAAAATTGATTTCAAAGATTTGAATACTACTCAAAGTTCTTTGGAAGAAATATTCGTTCAGTTGGTATCAAAATGAATCTATACGCGATCAAATCTATTTATATTTTTGAAATGTCCAGAACGTGGAGAACACTTTTTCAAAGTATTGCTTCCCCAGTTATTTCTACTTCTTTGTATTTCGTGGTCTTCGGTTCTGCGATCGGTTCTAGAATCCAAGAAGTGGATGGAGTAGGTTACGGTTCGTTTATCGTTCCCGGTTTAATTATGTTGTCTTTGTTGACGGAGAGTATTTCTAATTCTTCTTTTGGAATTTATTTTCCTAAGTTTACTGGAACGATTTATGAAATTTTAGCGGCGCCAATTTCTATGATGGAGATCGTGATTGGTTTTGTGGGTGCTGCGGCTACAAAATCGGTGATCTTGGGAACGATTATGCTTGCCACAGCTTCTTTATTTGTTCCGATAAAAATTGCACATCCGTTTGTGATGGTTCTTTTTCTTCTTTTAACTTCTATTTCTTTCAGTTTGTTCGGATTTATTATAGGGATCTGGGCGGATAGTTTCGAAAAATTGCAAGTGATTCCTTTACTCATCATAACTCCTTTAGTATTTTTAGGCGGCAGTTTTTATTCTGCGAATATGCTTCCTCCTTTTTGGCAAAAGGTGACTTTCTTTAACCCTGTTCTTTATTTAGTGAGCGGGTTTCGTTGGAGCTTTTACGAGATCTCTGATGTAAGCGTGGGAGTAAGTCTTACGATGGTTTTTATTTTTCTTTCGATTTGTTTGGGTCTGGTTTGGATAATTTTTAAAACCGGTTACAAAATTAAAAAATAAATTTTGAATATGAAATCAAATCATCTACGATTTGAAGGTAGAAACGTTTTTATTGTCGGCGGTTCGGCTGGAATTGGAAAAGGACTTGCACTGGAGTTTGCAAAACAAGGGGCAAACGTAGTTGTTGCTGCTAGAAATAAAAAAGCTTTGGAAACAACCGTTGCCGAGTTAAAAACGATCGGTTTTAAAAACGCAATCTTTGATTTTGTAGTTGCGGATGTTTCCGACGTTTTACAAATACAAAGGGCCTCAAAAAAGGTTCTCAAAACTTTAAAAGATTTGGATCTTCTAATATGTAACAGCGGTTATGCGAAAGTAGGTAAGGTTGAGGATTTAAGCGAATCTGATTTTAGAACACTGATGGACGTGAATTTTTTTGGACATGTGAACTTGGTCCGTGCCTTTCACGGTCATTTTCTAAAACAAGGTTTCGGAGATATTGTTTTTGTTTCTTCCATGCTTGCTACGTTTTCTATTTACGGTTATGGAGCGTATTCTGCTAGTAAGTTTGCGATTATTGGTTTTGCACAATCCTTGCGACAAGAAATGGTGTTTCATGGAGTGAGGGTGAAAGTTTTTCTACCTCCGACTACGGATACTCCCGGTTTAGAAAAAGAAAATCTGGATAAACCAGATCTCGTAAAAGAAATGGAGATGGGTTCGGCGATCAATTCGGTTCATTCCGTAGGAAAAGTAGTGGACTCATTTATGAATTGGTTTCCTAAAAAGAAATTTTTAGGTTATGCCACCTGGGATTCTTGGCTTCAATATTTTTTAACGAGACATTTTCCGGAATGGACGCTGAGAATTGCAGACGGTGAACTTAGGGCCGCACAAAAAAGACTAGAACAAAAAATAATTACTAATACCCATCTTTAATTTTAAAAAGGCGAATTTTCTTTAAAAGAGTTTTTATTCGTTTAAACAAATGAATCAGATCATTTTTCTGGATACCAAGAGACAGAATCTGTGGGAACTCGCACGGATCGATTTGGTGGATAATCTTGAGGATACGGTCTTCGTTTATAAGTCTTTTTTCCGCTGAATTGAAACGTTTTTGTTTTTAGAATTAGGAATTTTGAATATAGGAACAACAATAGTCGCTAATTTTTTTCACATCCATTTGAAATCTGGATTTTGCGGGAACTTCAAAACTTTGACCACCTTTGATTTCTTTCCAAACTTCTTGTCCTGGAAGTTTCACTAAAAGTTCTCCGTCTAAAATTTCCATAATCTCTTTTTCGTCCGTTCCAAAGTCGTATTGACCCGGCATTAAAATTCCAAGAGTCTTTTTACTACCGTCTTGAAACAAGATGCTTCTACTTGTCACCTTACCATCGTAATATACGTTTGCTTTTTTTAGGACCGTTACGTTTTCAAACTGTGACATATTTACTCCATCGATCGAACATAAATTTAAACTTCAAAAAAATCTAAAACTTGTTTGGGAAGGTTTCTTTTCGCAAGACTTACAAAATAAGTCAGGAAAGATACAATTTTTACGGTGAAACGCAACTTTAAAGACGTTCTATGTTTCTGGATTAGTTTAGGGATTTTTATCAAAAACAAATTGTAAAATGGACCGGGCATAGTTTCGGAAATTTTAAAATTTTTGATCTGAAAATTCTGTTCGTTTTCTGCAAAAAAATACTTATCTGATTCTTATAGATTCGAATTCTTTCATTGATTAGCTTATAACTTGATAGGATTTATTTTGGAATACCAATTATAGTTTTCCTATTAAGGAAAAATGATCTTTTTATGAATCGGCGCCTTGGCTTATCTTTGATGTTCGCAGCAACATCGTTCTTTGTATTTTGTTCTCAAGCCGATCGGATCAGTATAGACTCTTCTTCAACGGCTGGTCTTCTTTTTCAAAGTGGTATGGAAGCCTTACTCATGGAGAGCCAAAACCAAAACGATTCTCCAGTTCTTTCCGAAGAACCAAAAGAAATTACCTCTTTTCGTTTTCAAGCCGCAGATCATTTTTTTGCCCTCGACTCTGTAGGAGAAGTTTTTGAAAATAGAATTGCAATTTTAGTTCCGTTCGGTGCGGTTTCTCGTTTGAAAGCCACTTTTGTAACCACAGGGACAAGAGTAGAAATAAACGGTGTTTCTCAATCCAGTGGACAAACTATAAATGATTTTTCTTCTCCATTGATTTATAGAGTGATTGCAAGTGATGAAAGTTTTCGGGATTATACGGTTCAGGTTCTTCCTATATTTCGTCTAACGGATGCGGGACAGACTAGTTGTTATTCAAATTGTTTTGACGATCCTGGTCAGGACGCTGATTATTTTACGGGAACTCCATCCACTTTTCAATCCAATGTAATTATGCCAGGTTATACCCCACAACCTGTGACTTTTGATCGGCAAACTGGTTTGATTTGGAAATATTGTCCAGTCACTATGAGTAGTAGTACTTGTACTTTGCCTACCTACGCTTATACACATTCGTTAGCGGTGACTTATTGCAGTGATTTGAATCAGATGAATGCCGGGTTAGGATATGCAGGTATTCAAGGTTGGAGGCTTCCAGAAATTGAAGAGCTAATGACTCTCAGTACGTATAAAACTCCGAGCGGAGTATATATAGATCTTACTGAGTTTCCGATTGGAGACGAACAATTTTGGTCAAACACGACTAACGCACTGAATGTGACCGAGGCCTGGGTGTTTAATTTCGCTTCCGGATTGAATACTTTGGTACCCAAGTCTTGGGGAAATCAGAATGTTCGTTGTGTTTCTGGTGGTAGAATGCCTGATCAAATTTACTCCGATTTAAATAATGGAACCGTTCGGGATGATAGAACCAATTTAGTTTGGCAGAAATGTTCCGTTGGACAGACCTGGTCTCCTAATTCTCCCGATTGTACTTTAGGAAGTCCAACGATTCATAATTTTGTTTCGGCTTTATATACATGTCGAAATTTGAATTTAGCGGATCGTACTTGGAGACTTCCTAACGTTCACGAACTAAGAAGTTTATTAGATTTTTCTTCTTCGGCAGGAGCAAAAATTGATCCGGTTGCTTTTCCCAATACTCCCGCCATATCATCACAATATAACGCTAGCAATTCCATTCCGCATGCACAAGTGTTTAAAGTTAATTTTACAGATGCTACAATTAATACTACCGCTTTGAGTACCCAAAGTTATTTACGTTGTGTCAGTGACGGACCTTGAACAATTTTTCCGGTTAAAATTCATTATTTATTTGTGAGTGTGTTGGTAAACTTTCAGAAAAATTTCCGATAGATTTGAACTTGGTCGGAACCGTTATTCTTCCGGGAAGTCCAAAGGTTTCGGCTTTGTGGAAATGCCGAACGAAAAAAACTGAGCCGGGATCGCTCTCTAACTCAATATTTTTCCCTATCAGTAATATTTTCTTCAGCTCTTCTATTTTCGCTCTTACGTCTTGTTCCGATTTTTCGTACTTCGTGGGAGTAGCTTCTATGAATCTCTGATAATTTTCGATCGCCCACTTTTTATTTCCGGTACGGGAATATACGATTTCTAAATTGAAATAGGTTTCGGTGGCGGATTTAATTTTGTTGGAACGGTTTCTTCCAGCGACATACACCGATCCTAAAAATAAACTCTTTAAGAATTTCCATAGATCTCTGCTACTCTTTCCTTGTAGTTCAGAACCGGTTTCTAAAGTCGCACTCACTAAAGGAAGCGTATAAAATTCTTTACCGATCCAATACAATCGAATAAAAATCATCCCATGAATAGAAATATTCTTTCATTTCGGTTTAAAAAAACTATCGTTCTTTTCTCGTATCCAAGTCAATGGATTTGGTTTCTGATTCTTTTTTTCTTTTGTTTTCCTTTTCTAAACTGTGCAACTACACTCCTATTAAACAAACAAAGCGAAACTTCGTTTGATGAATACGTAAAACTTCAACTGCGTCTATTGCAGAATGAGAAACGTCCCATTCTAGAATTATCGTATATAGTGGATGGAAAGCCTAAATTTCGCTACTATTGCGCGAGTCCTTCGTCGAGTGGAAATTCTAACAAAGAATATTCCTACGATATACACCGCCTTAAACTGGATGATGAATGCGATTTGAAAGGGGGTGACGAAGACATTTCTCGGATCCGAGTAGAAAACCCATTTGGGAAATTATTTCTTCCTGATATAGGAACCGCAATCGTCTTACCATGGTGGGATCTAAATGGTGCAAATATCATTCTCTATCGAGGTACTCCGATTCGAAAAACGATTTCCAATATTCAAGAAGCATGGACTGTAGGATGGGGGTCGGATGAAAGACTCTGTCTCTCTGATTCTAAAAATAGAACCCTTGCACTCGACTGTTCCAAAGAAGAAAAAGAAAATTACACTTTCGGTCGACGACGTGTATGCGTTCGAACTTCCACGGACTGTTCTAAAACATCCACTTCAAAATCACTTCCTTTATTGGCAATTCCTAGAACCCCTCCTACCTATTTTATAGCTAAAGTATGGGACGATAAGAAGGATGGAAAAACTTTTCCCGAGTTGGTGGCGATAGCCGTTTGGTTGTACGAACCAAAATCGACTCAGAAAGGTTCCTCCATTATAGAAATCGAATTTTTGCCTGAGGCCAAACAATTCAGTCCGGGGAATGTAATTGGTTATGGAATGCGTTGGCTCCTTTTGCCGTTTACACTGGCTATCGATATCGTTGCTTTTTACTTATATTTTCACCGTTATTATTAAGTGGGGATGGATCTTCTAAAAAGTATTATCCATCTGACAAAGAAATCTTAAAAGAGTGCAAGGAACTAACCTTTTTCCGAAAATTCAAAATCTTTTAATAAGAACTTATCCAACTCTTGCATGCTGGACAGAACCCAGAACGTGCTCTATGAAAAGCGTTTTGTTGAGTTTCCGCAGCTTACCCTTTTTGACAAAGTAAAAGAAACTCAAGCCGCTTCGTTCTTTATGAATTGCTCAGTAAGTTTTGGGACGCGCTGTAAGCATTTATCAAAAATTCGTTTGAGAGTGGAACAATCTTTTCAGTTCAGAACCGGTTTCTAAAGTCGCACTCACTAAAGGAAGCGTATAATGTTGTATAAAACTCTTTACCGATCCAATACAATCGAATACAAGTCATCCCATGAATAGAAATATTCTTTCATTTCGGTTTAAAAAACCTATCGTTCTTTTCTCGCATCCAAGTCAATGGATTTGGTTTCTGATCGTCTTTTTCTCTTGTTTTCCTTTTCTAAACTGTGCGACGATGGAGTTGATAAAGATACAAAAAGAAACTTCGTTTTATGAGTCCGTAGATCCGCCTTTAGATCAACTGCGTCTATTGCAGAATGAGAAACGTCCCATTCTAGAATTATCGTATATAGCGGATGGAAAATCTAAATTTCACTACTACTGTGCGGACGCTTTGTCGTCGAGTGAAAACTCTAACAAAGAATATTCCTACGATATACGCCACCTTAAATTGAAAAATGAATGCGATTGGAAAGAGGGCGACACAGACATTTCTCGGATCCGAGTAGAAAATGTATCCAGGAAATTATTTCTTCCTGATATAGGAACCGCGATCGTCTTACCATGGCAGCATTCGGTTATTACAATCTATCGAGGTACTCCGATTCGAAAAACGATTTCCGATATTCAAAAAGCGTGGTGTAGGTTGGGGATCGGATGAAAGACTCTGTCTCTCTGATTCTAAAAATAGAATCCTTGTACTTGACTGTACTAAATTTGATGTCGGCTCTGATTTTCGTCGAAATGTATGTATTCAGACGTCTGCGGATTGTTCCCAACCACCTACTTCAAAATTGCTTTCTTTATCGGAAATTCCTAGAACCCCTCCTACCATTTTTATAGTTAAGAGATGGGGCGGATCGGGCGAAAAGGATCGTAAGACAGGGAAGACCGTTTTCCTGACGATGGCGATAGCCGTTTGGTTGTACGAACCAAAATCGACCCAGAAAGGTTTCTCCATTGTGGATATTGAATTTTTGCCTGAGGCCAAACAATTCAGCCCAGGTAACGTAATTGTCTATGGAATGCGTTGGGTCCTTTTGCCGTTTACACTGACTCTCGATATCGTTACTGGTATATTTCAAGGTTATGCTAGGTGGTGGAGGAGGGGGCATTAAAAAGATAACCGGCTCTTAGTTGAAGAATACATATTTGGCATGGCTCTATCGAGATAACTCTTTAAGAATTTCCGTAGATTTCCGCCCCTCCTTCCAAAAATTCCTTCGAAGTTCTACTTGGATCGTTTAGGATTCTTGGATTTCTTCTTCTGCAGATTTCCTTAAGTCTTGAGTTAGATTCATCGAGCAGAAATGAGGACCACACATAGAGCAGAAATGTGCTGTTTTCATCCGATCTTGTGGAAGCATTTCGTCGTGAAATGTTTTTGCGGTTTCGGGATCCAAAGAAAGCGAGAATTGATCTTCCCAGCGAAATTCAAAACGAGCTTTGCTTAAAAGATTGTCCCTATCGATCGCTCCAGGATGTCCTTTTGCTAAATCGGCGGCGTGGGCGGCAATCTTGTATGCGATTACTCCTTGTTTGACGTCTTCTTTATTGGGAAGTCCCAGATGTTCTTTGGGGGTCACATAACAGAGCATAGCTGTTCCGTACCAACCTATCATGGCGGCACCGATCGCAGAAGTGATATGATCGTAGCCTGGTGCTATATCCGTTACAAGAGGGCCTAACGTATAAAAAGGCGCTTCTTGACAAAGTTTTGTTTGAAGATCTACGTTTTCCTTGATTAAATTCATAGGAACATGTCCGGGGCCTTCTATCATAACTTGGACGTCTTCTTTCCAAGCAAGTTGAGTCAATTCACCTAGGGTTTCTAATTCTGAAAATTGAGCCTTATCATTCGCATCTGCGATCGAACCAGGTCTAAGGCCGTCTCCCAGTGAAATGGAAACGCCGTATTTTTTCATTACCTTTAGAATTTCGTCAAAATGAGTATATAAAAAATTCTCTTTGTGATGTGTCTGGCACCATTTTGCAAGTATAGAACCTCCCCTAGAAACGATTCCGGTTACTCGATTTGTAGTAAGCGGAATGTATCTCAAAAGTACTCCCGCATGAATTGTAAAATAATCTACTCCTTGTTCTGCCTGTTCTTCTAAAGTTTCTAAGAAAATTTGAATATTCAAATTTTCTGTTTTCCCCTTTACCTTTTCTAGGGCCTGATATATAGGAACGGTCCCGATTGGGACGGGTGAATTTCTCAAAATTCGTTCTCTGGTTTCGTGTATGTTTTTTCCCGTAGAAAGATCCATGACTGTGTCTGCACCCCATTTGATCGCCCAGTGTAACTTTTCGACTTCTTCTTCGATCGAGGAACCGAATGTGGAGTTGCCAATATTTGCATTGATTTTTACTAAAAAATTTTTACCGATAACCATCGGTTCGAGTTCGGGATGATTCCGATTGGAAGGTAGAATTGCTCTGCCACGGGCGATTTCTGAACGGACGAATTCTGGTTCCATATTCTCTCTAAATGCTGCGTAACGCATTTCTTCGGTGATAATACCTTTTTTAGCAAAATACATCTGAGAATGGTTTGAGTGATTGAAACGTTTTTGAATCCATTCTTTTCTAAAAGCCGGGATTCCGTTTTTATAATCCGAAGGTTGTTTTCCAGAAAGACCTCCTTCAGTGTGATAGGATTGATATTCGGTTCCGTCGCTTAGTCGGATTGGTTTATAAGGAATTTGTAATTTTTGAACAGGTTCCATAGATTCTCCTGGCGTTAGTTTGGAGTTGGAACCGAGGTAGGAATATAACCTTAAAGATAAGGTCTTGTAAGAATTTATATAGACGAAATTTGAAAATACATTCAAAAAATTGAATATATAAATTTTACAGGTCCGTTTTCCTACGCAGGTTTTATCCTGATCAGGTTCCGGGGACTCTCTCAGAGGTTCATCCAGTGAACCCCACCCCCAACGTCCAGGTAAAGATTTTGTTCTTAAGTATTTTAAGGCAAGTAGAAAAAGTTTTGATTGTTTATCTTTAGATTGTTTGAAGTGTTCTACCTATTTTTGAATTTATGGCATTTTGAGAAAGGTTGAGTTTTTTCTTTAAAACCTGTCCCAAAATAGATCTTAAAGAATCTCTATAAAATTTAAAATTGGTGATCATCCAATCAAGTTTTTTCATAAAATCGTTGTTTAGTGATTGTTATCTAATTTAAAATTTATTTTATAAAAGTTTTTTCTGCTCGGTAAGTTTATAATCCGTTTAGTTTTCTATATTAGAATTGTTGAAAATTAGTCTCCATCAACTTCTGCTTCATGGAAACGGTCGATTGATACAGTTTTTTTTGATCGAATTATAGAATTTTTCAACAACTCTATTTTTGAAATTTGATTTCAACATAGTAGAATATCTTACTCATATTGATATTTTTTAGATTTTTCTATTGATGTTTGTGTAATAGATTAACTTTTTATATAGTTTGGAATGGTGAAGTTATTTGGTTCTAGTCAAAATGTTCTATTTCCCATTCATTAAAATGAATTTGATTGTTTTCACAGACAAGTTCATTTATACAGAAAGAAAAATTTTCAATCGATTTATCTTCTAGAACAAATCGATCCTTATGAATTTCAAAATATCTAAAATCTGTACCTCGATAAGATTCAGCCAGAAGAAACCGATTATTTCCTAAAGAAAGAAAATCAAAATTGGATTGAGATACTGAAAAACAATCTAAAATATTAGATTTTCGAACTAAACAAAGTTCTTTATGATCCGTCGTACTATGTTTCGAAACGGCAAGATAAAGAATCAATTTAACTTCCGAGTCGATTTTATAATTCATCAATAAGTTAATGGAAAGTTCTGGGAATCTAATTCTTTGTTTGATTTGTTTTTTTAATTCCGGTTCCAAGTTGGACAGATTCTGATCGGGTTGAAAAAATTTATTATCTTCATTTGGAAACCATTCTTTCCAAGAATCTGTTTTTCTGACTTCGTATAAAGAGCGTTTGGTGAGAATGGGTTGATCTCGAAATGAGATTTCTGCTTCTGCAACTCGGATCATTTGTGCACAGGCTTCAGTAGTACAAAACGGATCTTTATACCAGATAGGATAACGAACCTTTAAAAGTTTTTGTTCCGGATCAAAAGTGTAGTTACGACCTTCAATTTCTATGTAAAAGGGAAGTTTTTTGTTTCCTTTTGCAATAAATATCTTTCTGGAATCGATGTCTATCTTTTGACAGTATAAGTTCGATAGTATAATCAAAGCCAATAAAAGAAAGGATTTGTTTGATATTTTAGTATTTAGAAATTTATAAAAGTTGAATGTTAGGCGATCTTTCATGATTTTAATTATCGGGGTATTGCTCGGAATTATGTAATAAGATATTCAACATTTTTTTATTTAAATAACGTAAGTTTGGCATAATCAATGCGAAAGCGATTCTTATGTTGTGCCTAAAGCGCGGTTCGTAGAGAGCATTTTGCTGAGTTTACGCGATTTGTTTCATTGAATTTTTAATTCGCTAAAATTTTCTCCATGAAATTTAGGTTAAATAGAGTTGTGATAAAAATTTATTACTTTGTCTCCGTATGTTGATATATTTTATGCCATATTGATGAGCTAATTTATAGTTTATTTAGAAGTTTCTAATAGAAACGAATAGATCTAAATTAGAGTTGTTGAAAAATTCCATAGTTCAGATTAACAAAATGCTTCAGTCGACCGTTCCCGTAAAACAGAAATATATGAAGGATTCATTTTTCAACAACTCTATTTTTTTTAAATCAAACTTAAAAAATTTGTACATGCCAAAAATTATTATTTTTGAATATTTAAAAAATAATATATACATCTAGGCTATCAAATTTCGTGTTCGACTATAAATTCGTTTCCCGAATCATGTTCGGCGTGAACGAAAAAAAGTAAAGGCAGCTTTTTTATTTTCTGAAAACTTTCTTCCTGCGTTAGACGATTTACTATTCTTTCAAAAGACTCCTGCGAGTAAATTCTATCTCTGTGTTCTAAATCGTTTTCATAGATTGTATCTTTATCCGTACCATGATAGGTTCTGTATTTTATTTTCGCTTTTTCAACGTTTTTGTAAGTTTCGATACAAAGATAGTACGAAAATCCATCGTCGTCGTAATCCCATTCCATAAGAATTGCACCTACTTTAGAATCTGAATTTTTAGAAACACTAAACTCGTTTAGAATAGAATCGATTTCTTTTGCTAAATTTTCCTCGATGGGAGAAAGTTTTTTAGGATCGGATTTCCAGCCAGACTGAGTGTGTAGATCCTTTAGCTCTGCGAATTTAAACGCTATTTGATGAGGTGTTTCTAATTTAAAATTAGATTGTGTGATATTTTTCGTGGCAAACATATCTCGTTCTATAATTTCGGATCGATTTCGAATCAACTCTATACAATCTTGCTCTTTGAAAAACGTCTCGCTTACAAATTCATTGGAACCGTTTTTTAATAAAAATTGAAATACCGTTAGGTCGATCAAAGGTTTTAGATCATTGTCTTTAGCTAACTTTTCGACCGTATAACCGCGATTTAACGCTTCCATCACGGCTCTAATTGCAGACGTTGTATCTTCTAGTTTTACATAAACGCAGGCCAGATTGAGAAAAAAAGATCCTAAATCGGTTTGAATTTCCCAGGGATTTCCTAATTCTGCGATTGCTTCTGAATATTGTTGTATTAGAAAATACGCAACTAGAACATTTGTATAAATGTTTCCTTTGTCTGCTTCGATTTTTTGAAATTGATTTGAAGCTTTCGATTTTTTTGTTTTAGGTTTTGCACTAATTTTCCCTTGTTTTCGTTTGGAATCGGATTCCCACTTACATCGATGGATTGTTTTTGATTCTTTCTAAAAGAAAATTTTGATTCATAATTTATCAAATTGATCTGATAGAAAATATTGCATAACTAAAAACAAAAGCGAATTGTATTAAGCTTTTATTAAGCACTTTTATACTTAAGCTGTTTTAGATCACAGTCGTTTTCGTCTGCGTCGGTTCGAACTCCAAGATAAGTAGGTTGATACAAGGAGCCTCCTCTGTATGCATATAAATAACGAACTTCGATTATATCTTTTTCTTCCGGCATTTCAAAGTTGATCGGTATGGTAACGTTACCGACTGAAACCCAATCGTTACCGTCGTAGAGACGCATACTAACGCTACGTTTTAAATTTACCGTTTCTACGCTTACCGTTGCGGTTTCATAAAATTTAAATTTAATCTGAGAGCCTCTGCTTGCGGGACGACCCGCTTTATAAGGAGCATTCAAATCTTTGAATACGATTCCTTCTTTTTGTTTTGTTTGTAATTCTTCGAACATAAGTTTTTTGTCTTTTGTGGACGTGACCAATTTTACGATACGAAAGGTATCATCTGGGGCTTTTAAAATAGATTCCAGTATCGTATAACGTTCTTGATAGGGAAGATGTTGAATATCGTTTCCGTCTTTAGAAAAAATGTCGAAAGGATAAAACACGTCTCCGATTGCTTCTCCGTCTAAAATAAAATCTTCTGTAAAATCAAGAGAATGATCGTGTAAAATTTGAGAAATTGCAATGATCAAACCTTTACGATTGATTCCTTCTATGTTGTTGCCGATTTTACGAATCATCATACGATTTCCGTCTAATTTTTCTTGGGCACCATATTGATCATTTTCGATATATGAGGAAAGTTCTTCTTCGTCGATAGGGTTGAGTAGTTGACAATGAACTCCACTGATTCGTTCTTCTTTTGTAGAATGTAGATAAGGAGTACCGGATTCTATTTCCGTGTATCCTTTGGCCATCTTGGAATTTACGAGCTGACGCATAATTTTTTGTGCGGCCTCATAAGATACTGGCTTTGAGGTTTTGCTTCCGGTTTGGAGAGAGCTTCCCCTTCTGCCGAACGCAAAATGAACTACGTAACCGTCACCTTCCGGATCTATATTTACATGATAAACTTTATCGCTACCATCCCCTTGATAATAAAGGCTGATTTTATTTAACTCTGTAGAATTTTCCGAAGGAGAGGTTTCTAAATTTCGTTCTTGAACTTTAGAGTTTTGTTTTAAATTTTCTTTTTTAGTCTCAGTTTTTTGAGAGTGTGGTTCGGTTGGTTTTAAATTTTTTTCAGATTTTGAAATTACGATTTTATCTGTTTCTTGCCGACTGGATTTTGTTTTCTCTTCAGGTTTAGAAATTATAATTTTATTAACTTCTTGTTGAACTTCTTTCGGAGATTTGTTTCCTTCTATATAACCTTTTTTTAATTTTTCTGAAAGTAACTTTTGAGCTTCTTTGACGCAAATTTCTTCGTTATCAAAAGTTTTGGTTTGAGAAATACCGGCTGTACCGGTTTTACCGTAAGTAACCGTAAAAGAATTTCCGGAAACTTCTATGTTCCAGAATTTATCAGATTTATCGTCTTTGAATGTTAGGTGGTGGTTCATTTGATGGATCCTAGATTCTTTGAAATATAGATTTATTGATTAGTTTATCAGTATATTAAGGTTGAATAATATTTTTAATCGATTGATATGTGTTTTTTGTATCTCGGTGGTTAGTAAAGCTCACTATTCAAATGAATACTCAAAATTTTCTACTGAAACGCGCGCTTTTTCATAAAAACTTACAGTATTCAATTTTATACCTCACGGTTTTATTTTTTTTAGAATGAAAGTTACTCTAACCAATAGAAATCAATCAGAGTCTTCTCTAAAACTTTAAAATTAAGTCATAACATGGTTGATAACAAACCGTAGTAACTTTTATACATTACGCTTTATACTACAATAGATACGTTTTTAGTAGAATTTAAAAATTATAAGAGTTTCTACATGATTGAATTTTATACAACTTCTAAATAACGTGAGTTCTGGTAAGGATTCATTTTTCTAAAAAAATTAGAATCTGAATCCTGCAGATTGATTTTTAAAATGTGGGAACTACCACAAATCATGGTTTTACGAATCAATTCTAAAATCGTAGAGACTCATACTTTTAGAAAATTCTTTCTTAGCCAAACTCATTTTAAATAAAGTAGTAAGTAGTCTTTGAATACAAATTCAAACTCTGTCCTTGTATTGTCCGATCTTATTTTTTTACTTTGATATACATATCTCCGTTTTCTTTAATTTTATATTCCACATAGTTCGATTTTTTTACAGCCTCTTCTATCTGAGCCAGAGTTACGTCGTGGTATTTTGTTTTAGAGATGATTTCTAAAATGGCGTTAACGTGATAAAATGAATCGTCTTTGATAGTACAGAACGCTTTGTACTTCTTTTTATTTTCATAGATAAATGGAATCAGACTGGTTATCTCTGCAATAGGATCGGAGACACTCATGATGGAGACAGGAGTGCTAAAATCATCCGTTTCAAGAATATATTGGAATCGTTTTTCTTTTTGGTTAAAGAATTCGTATTTTTTTTCACCTTCGGGGGTTTTAATGTAAAGATACTTGCGCCATTGTTTATCACAGATAGAAATCATATCCTTGAGGATTTGTTTTATATCTTTTCTCTCCGCACTTTGTGCTAAAAGTTTTTCGCCAACTTCCAAAGCAAGTTCTGGTTTGTAATCGCTATTATCCGCAAGCGCTCGTAACAACGGATCTTTAATTTCTGGATGAATATCTAGTTTTAAAGGATCACGTCCGTAGGAAACCGTTTTGTTTTTTTCCAATCGATCTTTATTGAAACGTATCTGAAATTTTTGAATCTGTTCGTCAGTAAGAGGAGTGCCGTTGATATTCAGTTGTTCTAGTTCTGTAAAGTCGTGTAGAAATTCAAGGTCGTTCAATTTTGTGTCTTGCAGAGAAAGTTGGCGTAACTTTTTCAATTTCGTTACGGTGGAAAAATCTAACTCTGTACATCTGTCTGCGGTTAAGAAATTAATTTCTTTTAGCATAGAAACGTCTTTGACCGGAGTTCCGGAAATATCCACACTAAATAGCTTTTTTTTAGCTAATGCCAAAATCGCAATATCAGAAACGGAAGTGTCGGCTAAACGTATGATTTCTAACTTGAATTTTTTTTCGGCCAAAAGCGCTTCTAAAGGTTTTAGATCAGAAATTGCGGAATCGGTTAAATTCAATTTTTCTAAAGTTAGTATTGATTCAAATGTAGGTTCCTTATCTTTGTTTTCAGATTGACTGCGGAAAGTTTGTTTCCAAACTTCGCTGAGATTATTCCACCAGTTTGTTTTTAAGTCTGCAAAAGGATCTGCAGGGCGTTCGGCAATCGGGATTTCGATTTCTATTTCGAATTCGTCACAAAGTTCTTTTAGAAACAGTGAGCCAATATTATAATATTCTAGATTGATTTCATCCTCCAATTCGTGAATAACTGGAAAAATGGCAGGTTCTCCTTCTTTATTTTTTTCGGTTGGGTGATAGATCCAATCTGAATTGTCCGTAAACTTGAGAGGACAGAATACGTTACTTTCTTTACCATCGAAGATTTCATAGACCCGATCTCCATCATCGAAAATATCAAAATCGAAATAACATTTTCCTAATTCTATTCGATTTGTTTTTAACGTGTTATGTTTTTCAATTAGTTTTAAGAATGACTTTGGAAATTTCTTGTAAGAATTTGAATTACCAGGAGGTTCGGCCGTAAGAGTGTTTCCGTTTTTAAATTCTACGATCAAAGTATTTCCGTTTATTTTTGCCCCCGTCGCATGTTCGAAAATTTTATGTAATACCGGTTCAAAGCCGGTAGAGTCGACTAGATAAGAAAAGTGTTTTATTAAATCTTTCTGTAGATCTTTAGAATTTACAATTTTTTCCCATTCTTGGCGAAAATCGTTGGGCGTTTGTGCGGAAGTTTTTTCTTTTTGGGAAAAAGTTTGTGTGTTTCCTTCTATATAACCTTTTTTTAATTTTTCTGAAAGTAACTTTTGAGCTTCTTTGACGCAAATTTCTTCGTTATCAAAAGTTTTGGTTTGAGAAGTACCGGCTGTACCGGTTTTACCGTAAGTAACCGTAAAAGAATTTCCGGAAACTTCTATGTTCCAGAATTTATCAGATTTATCGTCTTTGAATGTTAGGTGGTGGTTCATATTTCTATCCGAAATTGATTTAGTATATTCTATTTAATGAATACATCTTTGATTTAAATCTGATTCTTTTTCCAAGATATTCTGAAAAAACGGTTGAATCTATATATTTGTATCTTCTGTCGTTTTTTTTGAGACAAATTTTGAAGTGTATAAAACGGTGTGAGTAAAATTTTCTTATGTCGAACTCACGTTAAATAAGTGATCCTCGCTGAACCTTTTGGTTTACTTCAAAAACTTGAGACTATTTCTCTCAAAAAAGACATAAGTTTCGGAGTAAATAGAGTCTGTGAGGAGTTCTATATTTCCCTGATAGATCAATGTTAACTTTTAATACATTGCTTAAATTAAAGATTCAATAATTATGTTCTGCTCTCAAACAATTGAAATCGGCTGAGGTTTTTAAATTTCGAAAAACCTCTTGCTGTATTAGATTATTTAAAATTGAATTCATTGCCTGCGCATACTCGCTGTTTTTTTGTTCTAGGTCGTCTGCGTTATAATGTTTATCGTAGAGTTCCTCGTCAAAGGGGCAATCGTCTTCGTCTTCATTTTCGTCGTACGTTTCTATAAAATCAGCGAGAGTATATTTCCAGTCTCCTACGTTATTTTTTAACTTTTGAATTTTCTCAGGAGTGTTGTAGTTGTTCGGCCATTTTGATTGATATTCTTGTAAAGTTTTTTCAAAGGCTTCGATACTGTTCATCTTGATATAAGAGGCATCGATTGCAAAACCGTAAAAAGTTTCATCTACGTGGGCTTTCGCAAAAGATTTGATTTTTTGAATTGCAAAATTTGTTAAAACGTCAACTTCAAATCCTTGTTTATTTTTATGATTCTCTTTTTCTTCGGTTTTAGAAGAACTAGTTTCTTCTTCTGTGGGAAGTCCTAGTTCTATTCTGTATTTTTTTATTTCGTCTTCGGTTCCAAGGAGAACAATGTTGTTTAAAAATAAATTTCCTAAGAAAGAATCTTTTGTCTGGAAAATATGATCCCATGCGGAACGTTCGTTTTGATCTTTTACCGAATGATCTATCCACATCGTATGTAAAAGATAATCTACGATTGCAATCGATTTCGTTTTAATTGCGTAGATTAGGATCGGATCTCCAAATTTTGCCGAATTCGTTTTTAACTCTATTCCAGGTGTGTTTTTATTTGCGATAAAAAATTCGATATCTCTATTGTTTACCGTTTCGATCAAAAGTTGATAAGTGGGGCGTTTCGGAGAAATGTTTTTTTCCGGAAAATTGTTCAGCCAATAATTGCGCCATCGATCTGCGTAATCGGGACCTTCTTCTTCTGGATAATATCCTTCCCAGGCTTTCCATTTTACGAAAGTTTCAAACTCTTTATGAGCTACGTTTGGATTTTCATATTCGTATGTTTGGGAAAGAATCCGATTGTTGTTCTCATATTGTTGTATCGTAATTTGTTCTTTTTCCAAATTCAATTCTATACGATTTGTAATGTTGTGTTTTTGTATCAGTTTGATTTGATTCATTGTAGGATTACTAACGGACTTTATTAGAATGGATAATTGATTTTATTTCAACCCGCATTATCAAATGACTCGAAAATTTAGGATTACATTAAGAACTTAGATCCGATTCAAATCATACTCAGTGCAGATCTTTGTTCAAGAAGCGGATTAAATTTTTATATTTTTAAAACGATGATTTTTAATTCCTTTTTTTGTATAGTGGAAATCTTTGATTTTTATCGAAGGAACTTCTATAAAAATCAAAGATAACGAGCCTAATCATTAGATTTCTATATAAATTGTCATTCTGTAGTTATCATCATATTAAAAATTCATTTTATAGGATTTTCTCTAAAAGAAAAAATAGTATGAATAATGTTAGTTTAAATCATTTCTAATCGACAGAATCTTTCAATTTAGAATAGGATTGGAATGTTTTGACAGTGTAAAGTTTCATAACGTATTTAGGCTTATCATTTACAAAATCAATTTTATCGGACCTTGATTTAGAAGGCGTTTTTAAAATACGTTTTAAAAGAATCAATCGTTTGAATTTGAATAATAAAATCAAATCGTATTTACTGGTTTTACTATATTTTTTGGCTCACTGTAAGGTAGATATAAGACAGATCCCTCCTAGGGAATATAACGAGTTAAAAACAAGCGTTTTTAATGCTCCGATTTATATCGGTAAATTTGAAGTTTTCAAATCCAATTCGTTACAGGAAACTAAAGCCTGGAAGGCCACTTTAAAATCTGTTATCAAAAGCAATAGGGCTTTTTCCGAAATAAAAGACGGAGAAGAATTTCAACCAGATTCGTATATTCTTGATGTTGAAATCAGTCCTGATTATAAGGAAGAATATAACTACTGGTGGACATGGCCGGCTATTTATCCGTTTCCCGGCTATTGGCCTTTACAAATTAGAAAAGCAGAATATACTGTTAGGATTGCTACCACAATATCAAGAAGTAATAAAATTCTACTTCAATCGGAGCTTGAACAATCAGGTCAAGAAAACATTTATATATATGGATTTTATCGCACGAGTGAAATCGAGGAAATGGTTGAAAATACCAATTTGGTAATTTTGGAAAGATGGATCAAAGATATTTTAAGCAAATCGTTTTAATCGGGACACTTGTATTCTATACGTGTATTTCCATTCCGGAGGTGCCTAACAATGGTTTCGAGCGATGTATTGCACATTATTATAACGTAAAAAGAAGAATGAGAGAAATCCAAATTCAAAATAAGAACTTTACTGCAGTTATTGTTTTGATTTCTTTTGGGGTTGGTTTTTGGGTCGGTCCTATTGGGTTTGTTCCTTTGATTGTACTTCCATACACACAATACCGTAATAAAAAGAAAACCGATGAAATCCGGGAGGAGTGGGAGAAGGAGTATTGTACAAATTCATCTGAAGCTCCGATTGAAAACAGCAAGTAGTATGAGTTCCCACGTTTTAGATATCCGGTTTATAAGTTTGATTATTGTTATTGGGTATGACAACTTTTTAGAATAGTTAGCGTGAGTTCGAAGAATCCAATGCGAAAGCAAGTTATTTTAGTTATGAAATTTGAGAGCCATACTTTGTATCTTTTTTCGATATATAATCTTGTGTCACCGAACATAAATCTAAGTTTTAGAATAAACTTCGAAGAGCGCATCCGTTTTTTGGGATGCGTTTTTTTTAATTTTTGTTCTCAGATGTTATTGTTCCACGCATAGAATGCTGGCGGGATAATCTTTCCAGTTGTAAGGATCCATATGATCGGGCAAGATTAACTTTGAACAGGTGTCCTGAGTGTTATAAATGGAACTGGCATATTTCTTATTTGCAAGTCCAAATGCACCCGATTCTCCAGTGTTAGAAGAAGTCCAATTGAGACAGTTGATTTGTTTGCCATTGACAATTTGATTTCTCCAGGTTTGATCCAGTCCCGTCCAAATCGTATAATTTCCATCAAAAAAATTCTGCAAGGGAAACGTAAAAAGTCCCGCCGAATTGGTTGTACCGATCACGGTTTCGTCTGCGCGTTTGTATTCTTGGAGAGGTTGTAAAACCCAGTCGATCTGTCCGTCTCCCGCGTTTGGACTAACGGAAGCGCGACGTGTATCACCTACGAGCATCGCTTTATAGTCAGCTCCCAAAGAAAGAAGTTTTTCCGGCTTATTGGAATCCAGATTACAATAAGCGTCCGCTTGAGCGATTCCTCCGAAGTTCGCGTTATGCCCCATTTGTGGAACAAAGACGTATTTATAATTACAATAGTTTACTCCATATCTCGAAAGCAATCTTTCGATTAAAATGTCTCCGTATGTCTGATCGAGTGTATTTCTATTTCTAAAGCCAGACATATATTCATCATTTCTAAAGTAGTGTATCGAAGAGTCTTCGTATATATTTCCTAGTAGTTGTGATCCTTGATAAGATTCATCGAAGGGTCTGCCTGGTTTCGGAAAATCATCAACCCGGATTCCACCCATTTTGTGATGCCAAGACGTATGTCCCAACTCGTGTAGAGTGACGTTTTGAGAATTATAATATAGATTTTGTTGTCTCATCACTTGAACGTACTGTGTAGCGTTTGCAATGGTAGGACTACAACCGTTACAAGCTTTATACGCAGAAGGATTGAAGTGATAGGTAGTGACCCCGTTTGTCGTGCTAAAAAAAACGTCTGAATTTCCGTAATAATCATCAAAATAAATATCTGTAATTGGAACGATCGAATAACCCGATTCGGAAATGGACATGGCACTATTATTAGAGATCATAAAAAAATCAGAGAGATACACCGTAACGTCTTCTCCGTTTTGCCGGGGTGTATAAACTTTTAACAAATCCGGCCATAACTTAGATTGATTTTGTTCGTAATACAACATCGTCGCCAGAAGTCGTTCATCTGGATTGTTTAAATTTAAAGGAGTTTTTCCCGGAGTTTTTGGTTTTGAGTTGTACCAGTTTTCAACCGCGACCTGGTTGATATTCGGCTGAATCATCGAAAGAGATTGGATTCCTTGAATTTCCAGTTTGAAGTATTTTTTAGTGGCTTCATAAAATTCAGAAGTTAGAATGTTTCCCCAGTTAACCAAAGAACTTGTCGTTGTATATTGAGTATCTCCAAATCGTACGATGTGGATTTTGATCGTATCTAGAGATGTAGTGGCATTTACGGGAACCGGAGCTTCCGGATTATGAAGATCTTTGACGTCTCTTATGACTTCCATCTTTTTTGAAGTGCCTGCGCCGGAAGAACAGTCTTCATAATATTCGATTTTAAATTTAAACTTCATATCATTTGAATGTTTGAATTTAACCGAAGCTGGAACTTGGAAACGCATGGTAAAAATTCCCTGAGGATAATCGGAAATGGAAATCGGGAAATCATTCTCAGTAGTACATACCGTACTGACTCGGTACTTAGAAGTAGTATTCGGAATCATGAATAAAGTAAGAACTGAAAACTGAAGTTCCTTTCCCGAAACATCTAGCAAATCCACAAAAATCCGTTTATGTAAGGATTTAATTTTGTTTAAATTCAATGCAAAAATGTAAGTTTTTCCGCGATAGAGACTCGCTATACTTGAAATCGGAGATCCGTTTAAGTAAAGAGATACGTCTCGATTGTTTGTCACCATATCGTTGATTACGTTATTAAATTTAGGATCTTCTACGGGAGTAATCGTGATGTTGTCGGTTACGGTAGGATACTGAGTATCAGGATTTCCTTCCGTGGTAAACGTATAGGTACCGGTAGGCCAATTGAGAGTGGAAAATGACATTTGATAGGGTATTCCCGCTGCTATCAAATCGGATTTTTCCGTAATATCTTTTGAATCCATATGTTTGGTTTGTGTCGGAAGTTTTTCTTGATTTTGAAAGTCTGAAAGTTCTTGAGGCGTAAGATCTTTCCAAATTCCCATATAGGTCTTAAAACGAGTGTTAGCTGGAGGATAAAACAAAACGTTGACTGTTGTTCCGGAAGGAATTGAGACCGGTTCACACGAGGGCCCGTGTGCGTTTAGTATATAAATATAACCTTTAGAAGGGTCGTGAGTGGGAGCGCAGGCAGGAATCGTAAGTAGTTGGGTACTGGTCGTGGTTCGGGTCAAATTTAAAATCGAATCGGCGGTCCCGGATAAAAATCCGAGTTCCTCATTTTGATTTTTTATACAACCTAACAATGTATATACGATTATCAAACATAAAAGTATCTGTTTCATTTCATTCTCCTTAAATTAAAAATTTTGAATCTTCCTAAATTTTTAGTGTAAGTTTTGACATTTGAATTGCTAAAGTTTGCCTGCTTTTTTATGAAACCGAAAAAAAATATAAAAGATTTAAGTAAATAAATTTTATATAATAATTTTATCATAAAAAAATATAACTATCATTATATTCTGAACGGAATTACGGGGGTTGTTTTTAACTTTGATACCGGTTCAAAATGTATGGTCTTTTACTACTGCTTTGTTTTATGCTGTTGGTATTTAGACGAAATCTCTGATTTAACACTAAGGACCGTAAAAGTGTCGTTAGGTGTTTTTAGACTTCGATCCGAATATTTTAGGAATTGTGTTTTTATAGAATTATGGATCTCGAAAATCACTTAAAAAAATAGAACTGAAACATCTTAAAAAAATGGGTCCGTTTGGGCGAAAATTTTTGGTTTGTAAAGTTTCATTTTTTTTCAAATCCATACTTTCGTTCCTGAAAAAATCTCGCCTGAATTCTTATCTATAATAAGACTACACTTAGGAAGTCCTATGAAAACAGAACCAACTCAGCTTCAAAAACCAAATTTAACGATTCACAGAATTTTCGAGACATTAAGCGTTGTAGCTTTTATTTTACTTTCGATTTATTTCGGTTATCAACTTACTCTCTTATTTTTAGATTATTTTATTACTCATTCCTATTTGGCTGTGGCGATCCCTCTTGTGGTTTTGTTTTCTTGGCTCGGGGCCGATTTTCTTTCGGGACTTGTTCATTTTTTAGGGGATAGTGTAGGTTCGGAAAACACTCCGATTTTCGGGCCTGCATTTATATTTCCATTTAGGGATCATCACGTGGATCCGAAAGGAATTACCAGACATGATTTTATAGAAACCAACGGAAACAACTGTCTGGTTTCTTTACCTATTTTAGTATATTATGTTTTCTTTTGGGAGTCTGGGGGAACGTTTAGCTATTTACTCGCTTCTTTTTGGTTTTTTCTTCTTTTGGGGATTTTTGCCACCAATCAAATTCATAAATGGGCGCATCAAGATTCTCCTGCGGTGTTCATAAGAATATTACAAAAATATAAATTGATTTTGGGACCAAAACACCACGGAGTTCATCATACCGCTCCTCATGATACTTATTTTTGTATCACTACGGGTTGGTTAAATCCGATTTTAAAATACTTAAAGTTCTATGAAATTCTTCGTTGGATGTTGAGAATCCCTCCCGTGGTCAAATAGGGTACAATTTCCGAAAAATGACCGGAATACAGGCAAGGATGAAATAACCTTCCCCTAAAATTCTATAGAGCTGTTTTTTTTGAAAAAAAGATTCAAAAAATAGAATATTTACCGGAACTAAATAGCCTATACTCAGATAAAAAAATTCAGGTAAAATTATCCACTGGTTTTTCCAAAACCAAATCAGATTGAATACGGTTCCGATTCCGGATAACGCGATAACCAACTTTTTCAACGTCTTTTGCGAAATCCATTTTAGGATCGATTCTGCGTCTTCTTTTTTATCTATCTCTATTTCCATATAAGAATTTACGAATGAATTACAAAGTGTTGTCAAAAAAAATAAACCACACCAAATTCCCCATCCCGTTTTAGAAGTATATAAAATTGGACCGAACCAAACTCCAGCCGTATAAAGGATAGAAACGGAACATTCTTTCCAAAAAAAAGAAACTTGTAAATAAGAAAGTACGAAGTGTATCACTATAAAAATTCCTATAACTAAGGTTGCCAATAGAATTTTTTCCTTTAGGAATGTTATTCCGGATACAAAAGAAAAAATCGCTGCTAAACCGGTGATAACAATTAAGAATATTCTGTTTTTATAATAAAATTCGTGTCTTGGATTTGCACTTTTATCTCCAAGTTTCCAGCCGTCTATCCAATGATCCGCGCTGTAAATTACCCAAACCGTGACGGGAAGTAATATCCAGAATTCCGTCTTTAGATCTGAATTTAAAACGTAAGAAGCGAACCAGGCCGAAGAAACCGCTCCGCATACTATATCAATACTTAATACATTCCAATAGTAGAATATTCTGTAAAACATGGAATTGTCCTTTTCAACCGGAGGATAACATATTTCATCACTTGAACTCGATTCCTTCTTTTTGAAATTGAGAATGTAGTCTTTTGATCAATTCGTGTCGAATCAAAAATTGATCCGAAAATTCTAAACAGGGTAGATCCATTTGAAATCCTACCGCACTAGGTCCAAATTTTTGATAAGAGAAAGAAATTTCTCCGAGCGAATCGGATGGGTAAAACTTTTTTAAGACTTCATTTCCTATGTTTACGGCGAGTGATTCCACTTTTTCCAGATCGGTTTGATAGGTTATACTTGCTTCGATCGAAATCGAAAAACATTTTTTAGACAATTCTAAAGTAGTGACTACGGAGGAAGCCATCACAGAGTTCGGAACTACGATTATACTATCGTTACGTTTTCGAATTGTAGTGCTTCTCCAAGTGATGTCTTCGACGTAACCTTCTAATCCTTCTCCTTGCATTCGAACGTAGTCACCTTTTTTGAGTTGTTTTCCTAGAAGGATTCCTAAGCCGGAAAATAAATTCGAAAGTGTAGGTTGTAAACCGAGAGCGACTGCAATACCTCCTACTCCTAAAGCTCCTAATATGGGAACGATTGAAATTCCTAAGGATTGAAGAATCAATAAAATACAAACTGTAAACAATATGATCCGGATCGCGTTGCCTATGATGGAAGCGGAGGAAACCATTCCTTCTGTGTTGGTTTCTAATATCGCCGAAAAAAGATGAGAGAGTGAAATCGTACAAAGTACGATCGAAAGAATTTTGAAACTTAAAAAAACGGATTCTACCGAATTGAGTTTTAAGAATTTAAGAAATAAAAACAAAGAAAGTAAAAAGAAAAATAAACGGATGATTTTTCTTCCTGCTTTGTAAATAGGATGAGAGGTTAGAATTTTATTTCCGAAAAAAACTCCGAACAATTTAGGGCTGATTCTGTCGCTTAATAAATAACCCAAAAACGATACGAAAATAAAAACTCCGGTCGCTTTTCCTAATTCCCAGAGAAAGTCTTCAGAAAACCAGTCTTGAACTTCGTTCCAATTCATGAGAACATTTTTTATGTAAAATCCCAATCATGCAAGATCAAATCGTTTGATTTCATTTTGATATAAGGTTTAAGGAGTATCGTGTCTATTTCGTTCAAATTCTTTCCAAGGTCTTTGATTCAAATTTTAGATTTTAGAATGACAGAAGATAAAACCTTCTTATTCTGCTCCAGACTGGGATGTTGAATCGGTGGAAAAATAAAAGTGACAAATCGGTTCGTTGGGAAGAACTACCAAATCTTCATTCCGATTTGCAGGATCTGGATCTGATCATACGAAGTCTGATTTCGGAAAAACTTTCTTTTGGAATTCGAGAAATCATTTTTTGTCTTTCTGCGGAACAAGCTCTATCTCTAAAAAAGTCTGGAGACTTTTTAAAACTTATAAAAGATTTCAAACAAGCCGGTTTTACTATTTCATCCGCGGACAAGGATAAAATACTTTCCACAAACGTAGAATCTTCTTCTAAATTTTTTCGTTATCTGGAAAGCCGTTCCAGAAACGCAAACTGTTTGGTTTGGACCGAAGGTCCGGAACTTTCCCAAATCGAATCAAAATATTATGATTTTCTAAATCATTTCCGACAGATACACGGTAACGAATTCGAACCGTTTCGCCCATCCAGGTTTACGATTCGTGTAAAACTACTTTCTATCGTTTCCGCGATCATCACTCTTAGTATGAGTCTGATGATTACGATGGCCACGTATTTTTTTAGGAAATACAGCGAAATTCTCATTCAGGAATACAATCTATCTCTTGCTAGGATGACGGGTATTCAGTTGAGCGGACAATTGAAAGAAACCACACGTAAAATTCAGGATTTTCGTTCCGAAGATTCCGAAAAGTTTTTTAGAACCAATTCCAACGCGGTGGCATATGTACGTTTTAAAAACAAAACCTTAAATTCCACTTTGGAGATCGATTCCCTTTTTTGGAATTCAAAATTCTTAAAGTCTAATTCGGTTGCACCTGATCCTACAAATCTAAAAAAAACGTTGGAAAAATCTTTTTCCCGTTTACCTAATACATTAGAAATATTGAATGTTTCTTCTGAGTTTGGTTTTCCCGCGGTTGCCGTTTTACTTCCAGTGGGAGCCGAAATTTCAGGTTTGGTTTTTTCCGCTTCCGAATTTTTAGGTTCTTTTCTCAGTGTTAGACAAACCGATTTTTTTCAAATGATCGTAGTGGATTCTTCCGGAAACTTGATCGCTCATTCTAACGATAAGGAGGCGGTTTCTGGAAAGGATTATAAAAAACATCCTCTTGTGGAAAATATGTTACGTAGTCCTTCGGACAACGGTTCTCAACGATTCGATTTCGAAGGTAGAGAAGTATTAGGTTCTTATCAACAATTGGAAGTAGGTGGTTTAGGGATTATTTCCACGTTAGACGCTGATATTGCCTTTGAAGCGGTGTATAAGATCAGAAGACAAAATCTTTTGATTATGATTTCTGTTTTGTCGGTTGCGTTTTTTGTAGTGTTCATTTTTTCAAGAACTCTTACGATTCCGATCATTCAACTTCTTTCCGCGACTAAGAAGGTAGAACAAGGGAATTATGCCGTGGATATTCGTGCAACTACACACGACGAAGTGGGAGTTTTAACCAATTCGTTTTTAAGAATGGCGAGAGGATTGGAAGAAAGGGAAAAAATTAAAAATACGTTCGGAAAATTTGTAAATAAAGAGATCGCCGAACGCGCGTTATCTTCCGATTTAAAATTGGGAGGAGAAAATAGGGAAGTTACGGTATTTTTTTCCGATCTTAGAAATTTTACCGGAATGTCTGAAAAGATGAAACCGGAAGAGGTGGTTGAATTCTTAAATCAGTACTTCACTGAAATGGTGGAATGTATTTATCTAACTCAAGGAATTGTGGATAAATTTATAGGCGACGCCGTGATGGCTCACTGGGGAGCTTTGGTCCACGATGGAAATGAGGCTAAAAATTCGATTAACGCCGCTTTGTTGATGAGAAGGGCGTTGATAGAATTTAATCTAAAAGGAAAAGAGATCGGTCGCCCTTTTACTCGTTTTGGTTGTGGTATCAATTCCGGACCGGTGATCGTTGGGCAGATTGGTTCCGAAAAGAAGTTAGAATTTACGGTCATCGGAGATACGGTCAATCTCGCCTCTAGAATCGAATATTTAAATAAGGAATTTGGTACGGACATCTTAATTTCAGAAAGTACGTATCAACAAGCAAAGGATCATTTTAATTTTGTGGAACTTCCGGCCGTTTGGATCCGAGGCAAGGAAAAACCACAGATCGTCTATGCGGTGTTAGGCTGGAAAGAAGATCAGGATTGTCCTAAGTCTTTAGAAGAATTACGAACGTTATGCGGAATTCCGGACCCTGAAAATCCTTCTCGGTCTTTGGCATGAATTTTTATTCTAAATTCAACAAGGAAATTCTTGTAGGGATTCTGTCTCTGCTTGTTTTAGGAGGTTCTTTTTTTCTTTTTTGGAAAGAAGGTGCCGTGGATTTCGGAAAAAGAGAGGCGGTCGGAAACATCACTTTTAAATACAGAACCGCTCAGAGAAAATTTTCGGATCATATGATCTGGCAAGATGTGGAACAAAACTTTCCTATTTTTAATCAGGATTCTGTCAGAACCGACGAACTTTCGGAAGCGATCGTTACTTTAAAATCTGGAACTAAGTTTGAGTTAGATCCTAGATCTATGATCGTGATTCATCTTAAGGAAGAAGAGGAACTTTTAAAACTGGAAGAAGGTTCTGTAAAAATACAAACCGATCATTCCATGAGTTTGATTTCCGGAAAAACCGTTTTAAAGTCCAGCGACGAACACGGTATATTTCGTATAACGCGAAATGATAACGACGTTGTGGAATCCACCAAAGGAAATCTAAGATGGACCGATTCCGAAGGACATATGGGTTTGATCCGGGAAGGAGAATCTGTCAGAGTAGGGAAGGATACAGTTATACCGATCCAGCAAGAATGGAAATTATTGGAGCCCGTGGATAATAATCGGTTTTTTCCGGAAACCGGAGATGCCAAAATTAGGTTTCGTTGGAAATCCGATTCTGGCTTTGTCGGTTTATTAGAAATTTCATTAAACCGAAATTTTAATTCTTTGATTTTTAAAAAGGAAATTAAAGGGGATTTTACGGAGGAAAGTTTTCCGGAAGGGATTTATTATTGGAGACTCGTTTCTTCTGATAGGAAAAAATTTTCCGAAGTTCGTAAATTCAGAATTCTTCCTAATCCTCCCGTGACCTTATTGTTTCCTTTGAAAAATACAACTCTGGAAGGAAGCGCGTTACAATCTTTTCGTTGGAAACCTTCACAGTTGGCTACCGGTTATATTTTAGAAATTTCGCAATCTTCTGATTTTAAATCTGAACTCAAAAAAATTACGGTTTTTAAAACTTCGATTTCTATTCCTTTGTCCGTAGGTAGGTATCATTGGAGAGTAAAAACTTTTTCTAATTTATCAAATATGTCTTCTGTATCCGAAGTTAGATCTTTTTCTATAGAGGATATAAAGTCTATTATAAGTTCTGAAACTATTTCTATTGAAGCAGTTCAAAAAAATAAAGATGATTTTAACGGAAATGAGATAGAGAGAATTCCTAAATTGGTATATCCTATTCACGGTGGGACCGTGGATATGACGGGACGAAATTCGATCGTATTTAGATGGAAACATAACTCTAATTCTAAAACGGAGAAATGGAATCTAAATCTTTATGGAAAAAACGGGGAGCCTATATTCAAAAGATCTGTAAATGGAGAATCTTTTCGCTTAACGGATCTAAGTATTTTAGACGTTGGAAAATTTCGGTGGGCATTGATTCAAGAAGGAAACGAATCCAATCAAAACAAGGCGGAATTTACGATCGTTTTGAGAGAGGACTTAGCGACTCCCGAAACGAAAACAACTGGTAAAAAAGGAGAGTGACGGATTGAGATCTGTAGTCTTAAAAATTTTGGTTCTTTTTTGTTTGTTTATTAGTTATTCTGCATATTCAGAAGAAAGAAAGTATACCTATTACATAGAATGGAACGAAGTGAAAGGGAATAACGGTTATAAGGTGGAAGTCAGAAAGGTTTCCAGTCCTGAAACCCTTGTAGCCGAAGAAAAAACGGCTACTAGTAGTTTGGAATTTTTAATTCCTGCGGGTGAATACGAATTTAGAATTTCGGCTCTGAACCGTTTCGGAAAACCGTCTTCTTGGAGTCAGTGGTCTTCTTTTCAAGTGGAACAAGACAGGCCCAAGAGTGTTGTGGAGGCGGAAAAAAAATTGGCTGCCACGGGTGTTTCCACTTGGAAGGTATGGGTTCCTGGTTTGTTACCGATCGAAAGAAAAGAATATATCAAGACCTCTTTGATCTTTTTGTGGTTTGGTGCGCTCGCAGTTGCGGGTAACGCGGAAAGAGTCGCAGGTAATTCTTTTGCACAATCCGCCACGAATGATCCCACGTTTTTAACATTAGTTTCTTTTTATGCGCCCTTGCCGTTATCGATCTATTTTCTTCATCAAAGAGACGGAGATAAAAAGGAATATGAAAGACATCAAAATAATCAGGTGAGTATAGGTCTTTTAGCTATTTTGAGTTACGGTTTAAATGTATGGTTGGAAAAACGTTCTTTTCATTCTACTACCGTTTTGATAGAATCCAAACCGGAAAGTATATTCAGAGGAAACGATTCTTATATACAACCAAACGTTTTGTTTTCTTTGGGAAGGTTTGAAATCAGTTTTAGGAGGGAATTAGAATGATCGCACAAAAAATCGATTTCTTAAAAAAGGTTCCCTCTTTGTGGAATGAAATTTATATTTTTAGTAATTGGATTAAAAACATTCAAAAAATAATATATTCTTTTTTGATTATGTTTTGTTTCTTATCGAGTTGTTCGGTTCCGTTTCCGGATTTTAATTCGAGCCTTTTGTTGTTACCTTTGTTGAATGCAAACAATACAAATAACGTTTCTGATCCTAATCTCGAATTGAAATATATTTTTGTCACCGTTACAGGAACAACCGGACAATTAGGTGCGGGGGCCGTGACCGGGGCGGACAACATTTGTACGAACGAAAAAAACACGAACTTTACTTCTTTACCCGGAAACGGGACCGACTATAAGGCTTTGATTGCTTCGACGGTGGCTCCTATACGAAGAGCTTGTAATGCTACTCCTAATTGTACCAACTCTGTGGAAAATACAAATTGGGTTCTTTTGCCTAATCAAGAATATTATAAGGGAACGGTCACTTCTCCTGTAAAAGTATTTACTACTAATCCTGCGGGGATTGTAATTTTTCCATCTCTTAGTTCGATTGATTCTAATGCTGCTACTACTTGGTGGACGGGAATAGAAAACGATTGGATTTCCAGTCCGGATCACTGTGCTAACTGGACGGATGGAACTGCCGTTAGTAATGGACAGTTCGGTATCGGAAATACCATTTCTAATGCTTCTATCGGGTCAGGATTCACTTTGGATTGTAGTATTTCCAGAAAACTAGTCTGTGTTAGGCAATAAAAAAACAAACGAACTTGGAACAATGATATTACTCATAACTATATAATAAGTACCTAATGTTTTACATGGAATCGGCGTTTTGTGATAGAATTAACGATGCTTATTTTTATAGAGATCAGCAATAGGATGAATAAAACAAAAACATATTAGGTTCTTTATATTTTTTTTGAATGTTATTTGAGATTAAGAATGAACTGTGTATAAATGGAGTTTTTGAAAAAACGTATCTACGATTAACTGTTGATTCGGTTTGATGAAAAAAACGGAAGAGGGCCGATTTTGTGATAATTCTAATGTAAGTGAGATCGACGTAAGAAAATCGAGGCGAATCCGGCTTGCCACAAGCAAACCGGACCGGGCTCTTTAGCTCTGGTCAATAAATTGTATAAAAGAAACGTAATGCAATATATCGTCTTAATTTACAATTTAGAACGCGATCCATAGAGAGCGTTCTGCTTTAGTTCCCCCGCATCGATCCCTTTCGCGTTATGACTTATAGTATGAAAATGAACTTAAATAGATTCAATGTTTTTATTTTCAATTTGTTGAATATATTTTGAATGAGCGTATTTCTTTGAAAGAATTTTAGGGAGATTCCAAACTGTTTTTAGATTTTTACAGATGTCTGAGTAATAGGATAATTTTGAATTTTTTGACAAATCGTTACTTGGAAGCTAAATTTTCAACAACGTATTGTGTAATTCTCAGTAATAGAGTTTTATAACGAGTTAAATTTTATTTTTATAATATAGGATAAATTGGTTTTTTTATGTTTATTAAGTTTATTGTATCGGTTTTCATTATATTACAATTCAGTTGCAATAGTACATCGGCTATTGTATATACTTTTAAAGGGAAAGAAAAATTTTATCCGTATTCTGGAGCGGTACTTGCTTTTGAACGTTTGATCTGGGAAACATGTCCTCCTAAGCCATTTTCAAAAAGTTTTTGGGACGTATTGATTCTAATCGATCTTCCTTTTACCTTAGTGTTCGATACCATTCTTTTACCGGTATCTTTTCCTTATTACTTATATGTGGAATCCGGTTCACCTGGATCTAAAAGTTGGTATTATAACACGCGGAAAGAAAAACTTTATACTTTTATAGCAAAGAATTCTTCGAACGACATTCTAAGTTTGACTTTAGAAATTCTAGAAAAAGATAGTAAATACATATATATAAAGTTGCTAATGTCTATCTCACGTTTAGAAGAAAAAGTTTTACATTTACAAAAGAAAGGAATTGCTCTCAATAAAGATTTAGAATATTTGATGTCAGTTTCGTATAACGGTAAAATAGACCCAGGATTACAATTGAAACAACACGTTGAAATTGTAGGTATAGTCTATGAACAATTTAGGGAACATCCAAAATTAAAATCTATAAATGATGAAGATTTATGGAAAAATTATTTTGAAATCGTATGGAGAAATTATTTTTCTAAAGGGGGACTCATTCGTAATCCGGACGTTTTAAAGAAAATTTTAGATGAATTTTCAGATCCAAAAGACACAGCCATTTTGTTCCAGGAGATTGCTTCTTTTTATTCGGAACGGAGTCGAGATGGACTTTATCCTGATTTTGTCATAAGCCCTAGTTCTCAAAGTACTTTTGAATCTTTCGAAGTCCGTTCAAACTTAGGACTTCCAAAAACAAATCAAGAATTTTGGAAAAACCAAATTCAAATTTTATTGGAACTAGATAGAATGATTCGTAAGGATTTTACTCATTTAAAAAAAAGTTTGGATCCAGTTTGGAAAGAAGCGATTTCATCCGGAGTTGTATCTTATCATTATACTGCTTTGGAAAAAGTGTTTCGAGAATTTCCGAAAGAAACAAAAATCTCCATCGAAAATTTATTTAAAAAAGCAATAGATAGTGATAATCCCGATTCTGTACAGTTTGTAGGAGAGTATATTTCCGATTTTAGTATATATTTTGCATCTGATCGAAAGATGATCCTTACCGTGCTCCGATCTTCTAAGATACTTGAAAAATTGTTACAAGCGGGATTGGATCCCAATCGGATCTATGGATTTAAAAAAAGCGTATTCGTCAACGGTCGCTGGATCGATGGGATTGAAGAAGATACTTTTTTAATACTTTGTTTAGAGGACAGTAAAGAAACATCCATAAATTCATTGCAATTATTATTGAAGTACGGAGCTAAAACGGATTTAGCTGTAAAAAGATATTCTCTTGGAAAAGAATATTTATACAATCCTCATGCTGCTTTAGAGAATTCTAATTCTTCTCTTAAACGTAAGATATTTACAGAGTGGATGAAAAAGAAATTTAAATAACGTGAGTTTTACCTTTTTAAAGGTAACAAAACGTGTCTCCGCAAATTTTAGAGTCTTTCAATGTAGGATTGAATGGGTTCGGATCACGAGCTGCTACGAGTTATACGTTTGTTCTGGAAGCTCAACGTTTCTGATTGTTGCCGGAATACATTTTTGTAATTTATATATATTTTAAAAAAATAAGATATTCTAATATATAAAGACAAGACTTTTTGTGTTCTTGACACAAATTGAGTTAGATTTGAAAAAATAGAAAAAAGGTTGGTTGACTATGTTTACTTTTATCTGTTTTTTTAGAACCTAAATCAACGTGAATTCGATGGTTGAAAATCTTGGCGTATAAAACTCAATGTAACGACTCCCTGAACGCCGATCCTTAGAGAGGCATTAGTCCGTGTTTTCTTATACCCAAGTCACATTATTAAAGCGTAAACTATTGAATCGGTACTGTATTATATAGTTCTGAGCTGATAATAAAGGCGGTTTATATTTTTTGTTCATTAGAGTTGTTGAAAAGTTAATTCTTGATCTGTTTCCGTTGTATTGCTTTATAGAATATTCTAATTTATATATATTAGTAAAGACTAAATCGAACCGGAATCAAAACTTTGACTGTGATCGGCTTGCCGTCCAAAATGGAAGGAGAATATCTTTTTTTGTAGAATGCTTCGATTGCTGCTTCGTCTAAACCGAACCCAAGGGATTTTCCGACAGAACGAACTCTTAACACTTGTCCATTCTCTGCAATGATTACCTCTAAAGTAGAGGTTCCGGTAATACCTGCAGATCTGGCTTCGTCGGGATAATCTGGAGTGATATTCGGAGTTAGATCTACCGGAGCGGTTGCGCCGGAAATGATTGCGTCTTGTGCGCCTGCAATTCTAGGATCTTCCTTTTTTTTAATTGTATCGGTTACTTCAAATTCTCCGTCGTCTGCTGCTTCTCCAACGTTTGGTTCTTGAATGACTAAGTTGTCTACAAATGCAACTTCATCTACAAGCCGATCCAATCGATCGAATTGAACGGAAGGTGTGTACCAAAAAAATAGAATGAATATTTGTAGAAGAAAGGAGACGGAAAGAAAAAATTCCATCCGATAACGATCAATCCATCTTCTGAACCTACTCTTTTTCGCGATGGTAATTGTAGAGTTAGATGTTACCATCGATCAAAGGCCTCCGCCTTGAGTGGTTTTTGTGACTAGGGATATTTTCAATGCACCTGCTTCTTTCAAAAGTTCAAAGGTGCCGTCTAATTCTGCATATGGTAAATTTTTATCTGCGTGGATCAGAACTTTAAGATCGGGAGTAGTAGTAAGTTTGGCTCTTACGTGATTAATCGCTTCGTTCAAAGGCATTTTGACTTGATTGAAATATACCGCTTTATCCGCGCCTAGATATAGGTTTGCTATTTTTTTATTTAACTGTTCTCCACCTGGAACGTCTGGAAGAGCAATCGGTAGATCCGGGTCCGTATCTAAAACGGAAGTAACCATAAAAAAAACCAAAAGTAAAAATGCGATGTCCGCCATTGAGCTGACTGGGATCGAAGGTGGATTTTTTTTCTTTTTTAAACTCATATTTTATTTCAGCCTTTTTACGGAGATCTGTTTAAATCCTCGAATTTGAACGGCGGATAACGCGTCTAACATGTTGCCGTATTTTGTATCTCCGGTCGTTTTTATTAATGCGACTTTGTTTTCTATATCTGGGATTTCCATCAGATTGAGTTCTTGTCTAAAATCGATTAGGTTCCTATATTCTTTAGTTCCAATCGATTTATTTTTCATCTTAACCAAATCGCCTGTTACCAAAATTTCGTAGATGTTTTCTCGTAAAATCAACGTAGGGTTTGAGTTCTTTCTGGGAAGTTGAATGTTCAATCCTTCTTTTACGAAGAATACGGCGGTCACCATAAAAAACACCAATAATAGAAATGCGATATCCGACATTGAAGACGCGGATATTTCCTCTAAGGTGCGTTTCTTTTTGATTCGGATCATAAGGATACCTTCATTCAAAAAAACGATTATACTTTTTGGGAATTTCTTTTTAAGAATTCCTTATATATCCTGTTTGCTGCTTCTTCGATTTCGGAAGTAAAACCGTCGATTCTAGAAGTCAGGTATTGATGGAATGTCATTGCAGGGATCGCAACGATCAAACCCGCAGCAGTTGTAATTAACGCTTCTTTAATACCACCAGCGACTACTTTTGCGTTTACTTGATCCGCGTTTGCGATTGCGTCAAATGCGTTGATCATACCGGAAACGGTTCCTAAAAATCCGATCAAAGGAGCGATCGTAGAAACTGCAGCAAGGATTACAAGTCCTCTTTCCAATACGGTAATTACTTCCGCCGCTTCTCTTTCTACACCTTTTGCGAAAATTTCAGCGTCTCCGGAAGATACTTCGATTCCACCCGCTAAAACTTGAGTGATTTTATAGTCTTTTCTTTCGTCTAGAAATCCGCGAACCGAGTCCAAACCTTTTGAGTCCATGGTTTCGCCTAAGTCTATGTTGTATCCTTTGGGAAGAAGTTTTGCTGTAGCTAGGAAATAAATTCTTTCAAATATGATTCCTAACGCTACGATTGAAGAAAGTGCTAAAGGATACATGGTCCAACCGCCTAAGAGAAAAAGATCTACAAATCCCCAGCTTTTGTCTGCTTTGGGAGTTTCGGTTTTAGATGTTTCAGTTGTGGGAGTGGTTTGTGTTTGTTCCGGTGTTTTATCTTGTGCGAATATTACAGATGTGGAAATTGAAATCATTCCAGAAAGGATCTGTGCTACGAACACCCATTTGAATTCTTTTTTTATAGAGAAAAATTTCATCGACGTCTCCGATTAAAATGTCTCTGTAATATATCTTTGATTTGTTACTAAGTGATTACAAAAGGATTACGGATCTAAGATTTAGAGGACACTTTGTGTATGATAAACAAGGCGTATTCCAATGTTTACTGCTAGGACGTATGAAGATAATACGGATATTTGTTCGTCATTGGGTTTGGTTCGAATTGTAATTCTCTCGAAATGAGATTTTGTCTCCTGTTTATCTTCCAGATCATTTTGTAAGTCCAATGAAAGCTAGGAACTCCTTGGTTCAAAGTTTTCACAAAAAAATCTTCCTCTCCACCCAGGTCCTCCAACCAAAGCATGTAATTGAAAAGATAACATCTCGAAACCCCATGGGCGGCCGCTAACACACCCAAGTTCGCCCAAACCCCAGTATTCACACGAATGCTAAACTTTTTCATCTTGCCAACGCCACGATTGTATTTGATTTTCCCTGCCTTATAATGAAGACGTTCCATCGAAGCGATCCGCTTAGAATACTTTCTCAATAAAATGGGAAGTTTGCTCCGAAGAGCTTTTCTCTCTTGAGAATTCAAACGATTCCAATAATCATCCGGGACCAAAAGGGAATCCGTTCCAACAGAATTTTCTACCAAAGCAGACTCAATTTTTTGACAGTCATTCAATAAAAGAATATCCATACCAGAAACGGTTCTTCGAACTTTCTAAACGGAGCGTTTTATCAATTTTTTTTCGAACTAAACACAAAATTTTAATTTAACGTGAGTGAGCGCGAAAGGGATCAAATGCGAGGGAACTTTAGTAGAACGTTCTCTCAAACTAAGGCCGTCTCGCTCTCTGAACTCAGCGTTTCGTTCTACGGGCGCTCGAAGTAACTCAGCAAAACGTTTTCCTGAAACTCAATGCATCGCTCGGTCGCTCTGGAAACTCAGCGTCTCACTCTCCATCATAACGTTCGACAGATCGCATTTTATATTAAAACTAAAGACGATTCTTATATAACGTTTTCTGAATGCAATTTATTGACAGAGCTAAAGAGTCCGGTCTTGCTGCCTGTGGCAAACCGGATTCGCCCAGGTTTATTTAACGTGAACTCACATTATTTTAGAATTTAAAAATAACTGAAAAATTTGTAAATATCCGGATATGACAGTGAACTCGAGCAGTTTATTATAAATTTATAAAGTATTTACTTATGCCATTATAAGGTTTTGAGACAAGTTCTTAAGTTGTTCAGAGTTACTACTCGGACGCATGAATAGAATACTTGGGTTAGATTGTTTCAAAAATTTGAATATTTTGGTCCTGCTTTAAAATGCAGTAAATCCCGAATTTGTGGTATTTTTTAAGTAATACTATTTTTTTCGTAAATTCGGCCGTTAATAACTTAGTACTATTTTCATGCGTCCGAGTAGTAAGTTAGATGACAAAGTGCAAAATAGCTTACATTCAAACAACGCTTTGCAATCAAAATTAAAGATAGCAGGATCAATAGAATTTAAAATTATATATACGAAGCAAATTTCATCTCGGTGTTTTGGTCTGTCCCAGAATTATTTTCTCTTCGCATACGCGAAGAGAAAATCGCCTTTGGTGAAATTTATAATTTATACGTTGCGGAAAAGGAAACGTCCAAACCGGTTCTATATTTTTGAAATACATATTCTTGTCCTGTTAAAGGATCTGTTTGTGTGATTTTAAATTGTGTGTTCATGACGTTTCTGACGGAAGATCTAAAATCAAGACGATCGTTATGTCTGTAAGTGTAAACCACATCGGAGGTTCCGGTTCCTTTTTGGATTGCGTTTGGAACTCCGTCTGATCCTACCAGTGCGATTCTATCGCTAAAGTAATTATAATAAAATCCTACATTATGTTTTTTGCTTTTACTTACGAACATGTCTACTTTCAAATTGGCTACAAAGTCAGATTGACCTTGTAGAGGTCGATTGAGGGTAGTAGGGGAGTAGGCCGCGTATGTCGAAAGAGGGTCCACTTGTCCAGTGGTGATCAAACCGTAGATTTTAGAATCGATTACGTCCACTCTTGACTTGATAAAGAAAACGTTTGCCTCTACTCTTAACCACCAAAGAAGTTCTTTACGATAATCTAATTCGATTCCTCGGATTGTTGCTTGTTGGGCGTTTGCGTATTTATACACTAAACTTGCGCTTCCCGCAACTGGTAGACCGATCAGCTCGATCGGATTGGAAAGATTTTTAAAAAAGGCACCGACTCCGATATAATCTGTATTTGTAATATAATATTCCCATCTAAGATCGTAGTTATGAATGTAAGTCCTTTGAAGACTTGCATTTCCAAAAATTCTGTCTGCTTGAAAGTAGGCGGCAAAACCGAAAGGAGAAAGTTCTCTTAGATCCGGTCTTGTAAGGGTTTGAGAATAACCTAATCTAAGATTCATGTCTTTTGCAAATTCCCAAACCACGTTTGCAGAAGGAAGTTTGTCCTTTGTCCTTAGTTCCCCGATTCCAACATTAGTCGCATCGCAAATATTAGCCCTGACTAACAATAGTCTTTCTTCTTCGGAATTAGTTTTACATCCGTAGCTGGTATTAAAGCCGTTCCAACTGTTTTTAAGATCGTAGGTTTTGGTTTTTTGATAACTGTCTTCGTATCTGACTCCTACAATCGATTTTAATTTTGCAAGAATCGGAACTTCTAACTGAGCGAAAGCGGCGCGTAACGCTTGAGAAGCGTCGTATGCGTTGTTTCCGGACGCACGTTCGTAAATTTTTCTATTTCCATTTGCATAGGCCAAAGGATTATAAATTACTTCTCCAGGAATCGGATAGATCACGTCTCTATCGCTACCGGTGAAGTTTCTTTGTGCGATTTCTCTAAATTCAAAATGTTTAAAACGATCTAAGTTGCTGATTCCGAACTTCAACTTACTTTGAAGTCCGTCCCATTGATTGAAAGGAATTTCGTATTTCAAAGACTGGCTTCTGACGGTATCTGCGGTGTTAGAAAAATATCTGGTTCCGTCCGGATTGTTCCCCAATCTTCTATAACCGTTTGCAAGATCGGTTCCACCTTGAGACCAAGCCTGATTTCTTGCGTCTGGTTCATCTCTTTCGGCTAACGCGTAATTGACGTTCCATTCCACTTTATGAGGTCTTGCGCTAAAGGCTCTGACTTCGTGTTCTCCGCCTAATGTGTTGTTGAAGATGGTTCTACTGATGAAGTTTAGGTTTGTGGATTTAAAATTAAAGTTGTCAATGTAATTGGAGCCGTCTCCTTCTCGGACAATTTTATCGGACTGCACCGAATATAACGTTTTTATAAAAAACTGTTGTCCGATTTTAGGTTCATAAGCTAAATTTAAATTGTTACCCCAAAGAACTTCCTCCCCGTAAATTTTGAGATTGTTTTGATTCAGAGGACGTAACATATTAGAATCTTTTAAATAAATGGAAATAGGATTGGAGGCTTGAAAACGAGCATTTGCTTCTTCTCTATAGTTATAACTTCTGTTATACGTGGTTCCTGCAAGGATTCCAAATCTTCCCCACTTTTCAGTCTTAAACGAATTTCCTGCGGAAATACTAAAGGATTTGTTAAAAGGGGAATCTTCTTCTTTTGGAGACCATTCTTGGTTAAAAGACAAGGCTCCTACTTTTATCAGACTGGTAGGAATTCCTCCAAAACGATCTCCTTCCACAAATGGAATCACTTTTGGCAAACCTGCGATCATATCTGGAAGCTCTTGTTTTTTAGAAACCAAACCGAAGTTATTGTTCATTTCTCCGGTATCAAACGTTTTGAATTTATGACCGGCCACCTGAGTGTTCTTTCCCACACCTAAGGAAACGGAAAGTGAAAGAGTGTCCGGATATTCTTTGGTTTCGATTTTAACGATACCGCCGGAAAATTCCGCCGAGTCTTCTGCGGAAGCGGTTTTAATAACTCTAATGTTTTTAATCACACCCGCAGGAAATAAATCTAAAGGAACGATTCTTTTATCTGGCTCGGGAGAAGGTATTACGGAATCGTTTAAAATGGTATTTGAATATCTTTCTCCTAAACCTCGTACGAAAATAAATCTACCACCCACAAGAGTGATTCCCGTTACTCTTCTAAGAACGTCTCCAGCGGAAGAATCCGGACTTTTTTTAATCGCTTCTTCGCTGATCGCATCGGAAACAACCCCGCTTTTTCTTTGTAAAGCCAATAAGGCGGATTCAGAATTTTCAAGACCTCTACCTTTTACTTCTACCGTATCCAACACCTGAGCTCCCATCACTACGTTCATAGAAACCCGAGCACCCGGAGAGATCGTAACTTTTTTAAATTGAGTGGCAAATCCTATCATTTGGAATTCTACAGAATGTTCGCCTGGTGGAAGATTCAATTCGTATTTACCGTCGAAGTCGCTTCGAGTAGCAGCTTTGATCGATCGAACGATGATCACAGTTCCAAAAACAGGATCTCCCGATTCCGAATCCACGATTTTACCAACCAGTTTACCGGTGGATTGACCTAATACAGGACTTGTCATCAGAGAGAGAAAAAAGAATAAGCTTAGAATTTTATGTTTCATGTTCCGTACGTACAAACTTTAAATTGATTTTTATGTTCTATAACGAGTTTGATCTCTTCGATTCGGATCGTCTTGGATCCTATTTGTAGATCGAATTCACCGATGATATATCCGTTGATATTAGTCAGCTTACGTATGTTATACGGCTGACTAAGCGGGAGAATTTTAAAATTCCCATTTGTATTTTGAATCTGTTTTCTGATTTTATCTAAACCGGCGGTTCTTCTTAAACGAATCAGATACATAGAATCTTCTATTTTAGAATTTGCTGTTATATTGTTTTGATTTACGTTATTGGGAAGATAGATTTTTCTGATTTCTTCTGGGCTGCAGGAATAACGAAGTGAATCGTCCTGTCTATTTGGGTTGTCTCTAATTTCCGTCAGAGCGATTTGAATGGCTTTTTCAACCGAAGGAGAAGAGTTTTGAATTTTATAAGATTCTTTAATTTCCGATTTTAGAATTTCTTGATCTTTTAGGATTTCTAATTTGTATTTAGGGTCGGTAAGTTCTTTATTTAAATTTGGTTCGGGATTGCTCTTTTTACAATCAAACGAGAAAGCTGATAAAAATATAAATATTAGAATATTAAAAAAAACAAAATGATATTGATTGTATGTAATAACCTCGTTTACTTTTTTTGTCCAATAAGACAGTTTTTGGAGGATTTTATTTTCGAATTTTTTTTGAAACATGTTCTAATGATTTTAAAATAGATTAAAAATTTTGAATTAGGATTCCCAAATTAGGGAATCCTAATGTATAAGTTTATCTTGCTCTATAAACGGTCCAACCGAAAGCCCAGTTCAAACCGTTTACCATACCGCCGTAAGTGGTGTTATCGGTAAAAAACGAATCCGAGGATTGAGCGCTTAGAGCGGAACCGGCTAAAGCCGCGGCTTCTCCGGAAGGTTGATAATCCGGTTTGGTCGCAAATTCGCAGTTATCCGAATCTCCAGAACCTAAGGAAATTACAGGAGTGGAAGAAAGTCCGTTTGTAGGTAACGAACAAGCCGCGGTATTTCCGTTTCCTTTAGAAGCTTCTACTAAGACGTTTGCAAAAGTAGGAGAGGTCACTGGACCACCTACGCTTGCATTCGCTACACAATCAACGTTTCCGGCTTGAAAACCGTAAATGGCTCCGTTCGAAAATTTACCTTGAAGTCCTTCTCTCAGTCTTGCTCCAAATCCGTTGGAAACGCTTTTTCCAAGAAGAGTAAAGTTGGAAAGTTTTACGTTTGTGGCCGTTTTAGAAGTCGCGGATGCGGTACCACCGCTATGAGTTCCGTCCATTTCAAAACCGTGTGGGTCGGTGGATGCGGTTCCACCACAACTAGTAGGATATTTATGAGCGATTAAGAACTGAACTTTTCCAGTGAAAGCTTCATCTAAATCTAAATCGTCGTCCATTCCACCGGTCATCAAAAGATATTTACCAGTCCAAGCGCCACCCCAAGCTTCTATACCGTCGTCCAAATGTCTGTGAACTTGAACGTGATCTAAAGTAGTACCACTTCCTACCACATACATAGAAAGTCCGTTTAACTCGTCACCGGGAGAAACTTCGTTTCCGGCAAATTCAACGATCGTATAAGTAAGGTTACCCGAACTTCCGTTATCATTGGCACCGCTATTGTATTGAAGACCGGTTCCACCTTCCGTGTTTTGTGCGGCTGCTCTGGAACCAATACCGTCTCCTACGATCAAGATACCACCCCAATCGCCTGGGGCTCTGTTTCCGGAAACTTTAGAAGAAGTAAAACATACGGGTGCGGCAGCGTCTCCGTTTGTAACGATCTTTCCTCCTTGTTCGATGATTAAAGCGGAACCAGCAGTTCCGAAAATTACAGAACCTCTTTCAAAAGTAAGAGTAGCGCCATTTTTAACTCTAACAATTCCACTTAACGAAGAAGAAGAGTAGGCGGAAAGATTTTGACTAGAAGTGATGTTACCCGAAAGAACCGTGTTTCCACCTTGAACGGAAGCACCGTCGCAGATAGCGGCTCCGGCGTCGCTATTTCCTCCCGATAAGAGAGCAAGAAGCAACAACATACTGTTATCGTCTTTGTCTTCTTTACAATTGATAAAAGAAGAAAGTAATAAGGCCGCACTTACGATTAAAAGCAAAGCCCTTTGTAGGAAAGTTGATTTCATTTTATAACTCCTTGAAAATAAACCGTAGAAGGTCTGAAACAAAGGTAGAGGGAAGGAGTTACGTATAAGTTACAAACTGATATAATTCGCGTAACTTTCGTCAAATTTAAAAGGAAGTTTTTTTGTAGAATAAAAACGTAGAATGACATGGTTTTTTATGGAAGTATAAAGAATAAGATTAAAAGTAAACTCATTGATCCCAGAGCAAGAAAACGATCTGATTTGGTTTCCTCTTTTGATTCATCTTCTTTTGTCCAAGTGACTTCTTTTTTTTGGATTGTAACGGCCTCTTTTTTAAAACCTCTTCTTGTGCCGTCTTGGTATTCTACGATAATTCCTTGTTCGTTTTCTAAAGTTTTAACATTTTCAATCACTTCATTTGTTTTAGAGTTTGTGACTGTGTCCGCAAAAAGTGAGTTGAAAGAGAATAGTGCGCATACACATAAGAATCCGAATTGTTTTGTAATCATATTGTAATCATTCTCCTTTGAGAATGATATTCGCTTCTCATTCCTATCCAATTCTACAAGAGGAAAATTGTGAGAATTGTTACAATCGTATTAAAGATAACTTTAAAGAAAGTTCTATAAATTAACCAGAATGCGACTTAAGGAATTCATTTTTTCGAAAAAAGTTAGAATCTAAACTAGTATATTCTATATTTATAATGAACTTGTACTCTGAACAGACAGTTAAAGAACAAAGTGCTGTCTAAAAAAATAATTATAGTTAAAATGATTACAAAGACGAATTAAAATAATACTCTGGATTTGTTTCCAAGGTTAGAATATGTAATCCCGCCCAAAAAAAACCAACAAATCTAAGTTATACGCAAATTGTAAGAACTTTTACATCTTTGCAAAATCGATCATAAATATTTATTATAAAGGCGTGTTTAAGGGCAAAATGTTGGGTACTTTATGATATAGTTCTCGAGTTCGTAAAATAAAAATTCATTTTCTAAATAAAATAGAGTTGTTGAAAAATTAATTCTCCATCCGTTTCTATTTTATGGAAACGGTCGATTAAAGCAGTTTTGTTAATTGAACTATGGAATCTCTCAACAACTCTAATGATAAAAATGTTTTCCGAAAAATAAAGAAAGGCTTTTATTATAAAGTTTTAAAGTTCTTTTAGAACCACGGAATCGATCCGTAAAAAAGTTAGGAATAAATTACGTTCGATTTCATTCAACAAATAAAAACCAGTGGATTTCGGAGGTCGTTTTCTGAGATCGATAAATCGTGTCGTAATATTCACAAATTGGAAATAAATTTATAAATTCTAAATAATAAACTAACAGAATTTTTCGTCAGTTAAATTTGAGTCCATTGGACTTAAATTTATAAAGTTTATTTGCTTTCGACAGATATTTTTACGTAGGAAATTCTGAATAAAAAGGAAGATTCTACGGTTTTAAACTAAAAAAGTAAACAATTGAAAAAGTTTCGCTATACAACTGTTATCTGAGGTTTGTGACTAGTTCCTCGGACGTAATTATGGGGTTGAATTGAAACGGCTTTAACTTTTTTAGAATGGAGGCGTAAAAATTTTTTTCGTGGATTTGTTTACTCGGAAGGAACTAATCTAATTGAAATCAGAAAAAATGAATGATTCGAAACCTTACGGAGCCGATCATTTAAAAAGAACTTCTATAAAATCAATTTGTAAAATAGTGTTGTTTTATAAATTCAATTGAATGTAATAGACTCTTTGATCGGATAACAAAACTCGAACGGAAACGTTATGAATTCATTGCTCAATCTATACAACTGGAATATCCGCCAAAAGTTAATGGTGATCATTTCGATTATCATACTTATCTCTTTAGGAACAATCATCGCTCTCGCTACATATTTTTTCAAATCGGATAACGAAATTCGTGTCAAAGAAAATAACTTGAAGCTGACGGACGTAATTAGTCAGAAAATACGTTCGGATATTGCTTCTTTGACAAAACGTTCTCTGCTTCTTGCTCGGTCTATGGCGGATTCGGAGGAATCTAGCGATATTTTACAAAACGACGACGATATTTTTTATCTGAAAATTTTCAGAAAAGAAGGTTCTGATTATGTAGGTGTAAAACGAATCATCGATGAACGTACACTGAAAGACTTTAAGGTTAGTTCGAATAACGCGGATAAAATTGTACGTAAATATTTAAACGGACAAAAAAGGCTCAGGTCGGAAAACCTCTCGTATTTAACGTATCACCCGATTTTCGCAGACCGGTATTGTATCTTTCCATTTTTGTAGGGGACGGAAATAATTCTGCAATACTTGTTTCTTTGGTTAAAATGGATTCTATATTAGATTCTTTTAAAACATCCGGGATCACACAATTTTTACTAGTAGGAAACGACGGAAAACTGATCGCACATTCCGATTCTAAATTGATCTTACAACCTACTGATCTTAAAGACGAACCGATCGTTAAAAATTTATTGGAAAGTCCAATCAGTAACGGACAAACCCGCTATAAAGGAAAAGATGATCAATATTATTTAGGTTCTTTTAGAAGAATCGGATACGCAGGGCTTGGAGTAATTTCTAGTACTTCTGAAAAGAAAGCATTTGAAGAAGTTTATAATATTCAAAAAAGAAATATTTATCTGATGATCGTAGTGGTAAACGTTTCTATATTATTCGTATTTTTTTATGCAAGAAGACTGACAAGACCCATACTTAAACTCGTAGACGCTTCCAAACAAATCGAACAAGGAAACTTTCATATAGATCTCAAACCGGAGTCAGGGGACGAAATCGGAAAGCTCACTTCTTCCTTTGTCGAAATGGGAAAAGGTTTATCTGATCGAGATAAGATGAAAGACGCATTCGGAAAATTTGTCAACAAAGACATCGCGGAAATGGTTTTACGGGGAGAAGTAAAACTAGGGGGAGATAAAAGAGAATGTGTAATTTTATTTTCCGACATTCGTAACTTCACTTCTATCTCGGAAAAAATTGAACCGGAGTTAGTCGTAGAATTTTTAAATCAGTATTTTACAGCAATGGTAAAGTGTATTAACGAAAACGGAGGGAGCGTCAATAAATATATAGGAGACGCTATCATGGCCGTTTGGGGAGAATTGGGGCATACGAATTCCGACACGGAAAGATCGATTCTGGCCGCGCTGGATATGCGTAAGAGTTTAATACAATTCAACAAAGGAAGAGGGAGTGATAAAAAACCAAAAATATTGATTGGGATTGGAATCAATACGGGAGAAGTCATTGCGGGTCAAATCGGTTCTGAGGATAGGCTGGAATATACGGTTATAGGTGATACTGTAAATCTTGCGTCTAGAGTGGAATCTTTGACGAAAGTATTTGGTGCAGATATATTAATCACAGGAAATTCTTACGAAAAGGTAAAAGGAATTTTTAATGTAGAAAAACTAAAACCGATACAGGTAAAAGGAAAAAAATCTCTGCAGACGATCTATGCGGTTTTAGGGCATTCTAAAGATAAAAATTGTCCTAAAAATTTGAAGGAGCTTAGAAAACAAATCGGAATGGAATTCAAATCTGGCAGGTCTAAATAACGATATGAAAGATAAAATTCTTTCAGGCGACAAACCGGTTTTATTTCTTCTTATATTTAATATCGTATTGTTTACGGGAGTATTTATATATGATTATACTCGATACGGATATCAAGGTTCTCAAAAAGTAATTGGAACCATTCTTTATAAATCGAATACAACTCGAAGAAAATATGATTCCGAAGTGGTCTGGAAAGAAATTGAAGTGGGGAGTTCCGTCCAAAATAGGGATACAATTTTAACTTCGGAGGGTTCTCAAGCAAAGATTAAACTTTTAGATGGAAGCGAGATTATGATCGCTGAAAACTCAATGATCTTTATAGACTATTTGGACAATCGTGCCAATTTAGAAATTTCCGCAGGTGGTTTACAGATTACAAGAAAAGCGGATAATAAAGAGAATACTTCTTCTTTAGGAATTCGTTCCGGTGACGGAGTGTTAAAACTTGTAGAAGGGGTTGTAAACGTAGAAAAGAAAAAGAATCAAAGAACTCTGGATTACGCGATTCTTTCCGGAGCTGTTAAACCTGATCCTAGCAATCCTTTTCCAATGCCACCTAAAAAATCTTTAAACGGATTTGAGAAGTTATTTCCTGGATCGGAGAATATTCAAACTGTTAAATCCATTCAAGCAGCCGCTTCTGCTGCAAATTCTAATCTACCAACTAACACGAATTCGGCGACTAATCCAGGTTCCCTCGGAACTTCTTTATCAGGTTCTAATACTACCCCGTCTATAAAATCTGAAAATACTACAACAAAATCACAAAACGCGGGAACAGATTTACAGTCTAAACCTGGTTTAAAAACAGAACGGATGGGTTCATCCGGAAATAAAACGTCTGTTTCCGATCAAAACGAAAGTAATTTGAAACCGGATTATGATCCGGGAGATTATATTAAAAAACAAAAATATGAACATAAGGTTCAGGAGAAATCCGATTCTCCCGCAGTTCACCAAAATAAAACCGAGTTTAAACCATCCGAGTCGACTCAGGCGCCATCTAAGAGTGGTAGATCTTCCTTTCCGGACGTAAAAAAACAAAAACAAAATCGGGAATGGACCCCTGAAGAATTACTTCGGCAAGAAAAAGAAAAACGTAGAAGAGAAAGAGAAGATAAAGAACAAAGAGAATTTTTGCGAATGTAAAGATGAACTCTCATCTACATGGATGAAGAGTCGTTTTATGGTGATTTTTGAATTTCTCTAAAACCAATAAAAAATTTCCGAATCAGATTTTTACTTAACGTGATCAGGGAGTAAGAAAATCGGTGGCCTAGTCGTATTCATCCTGATTTTCTTACGCTAAATTCTATAAAATTAAATATTGTTTTTATTATAAAACGCTGCTGGGATATTTAATATTAGGTACTGTTATATATCTCTTGAGTAGTACTACAAAAAAATCTGAATGAAATTATGACCTTGTGCGATTTTCTCCGATAAGATTTTTATTCAGAGCTTGTCCCAAAACCTCAAAAAATTTTACACGACCATTCTTTAGAAATTTTTAATAAAATGTAGAGTTCCTACATTGGACGGTTTTGGGACAAGCTCTCAGTTCTTTTTTAAGAAAAAAACGCACTCGAAACAGAGTGCTCAATGTTAGGATGTCTAGAAAAATTGAAATTATTTCGCAAAACTTTTAAACGGCTTCCAAGAAAAACAAGACTATAATTGTGATCCTCTTTCTCAAAAATATCACAAAATTTCTTTGAGCTCAAATACTATTGTTGTAAAATTTCAGTCAATATAAATTCAATTGTGGTATAAATTTATTATATTATATCTCAAAAAAGAAAAAAATTGTGATTTAAAAAATGATTTTGGTTAACAGATAGTTTAAAAATTAAAGAAAAACTTAGTGTCTGCTCTAAGCAAAATCAGCGCGTTGGGTTATGATGTAGATCGTGTTTTAAAGTTTTACACGGGTTTGGTGAAAAATAATGGAAAAAATTTTATAAAGGAAAACGCCATTATAAAACTCAAGGTTAATAATCTTAAAATCTAAACTTGTATAAGATTTTATTTCGATTGATTTTCAAGAAAGGGTTTTGTTTAAGCAATTCTTGAAGTATTTCTTAGTTGTTTTCGATTTCTTGTTTTCCCAGGCTAAAAATAAGTCTTTGAGCGATTTCAAATTCTTTTTTTGGAAGTACTGTAAGAATTTCAATCATCTTAGGAAGACCTTCCTTAGAAGTTATTTTTTTCAACAAGGTCTTTTCCAATTCAAATTCTTTTGTTTTTGTTCGGGATGTTTGTATTTGTCGAATTACTTTTTCCGGAAGTTTTCCTTCGAGAAGCCATTGTCTTCGATATCCATGTACCATTTCTATTGTAATTGCTGCATCTTCCGGTATTGGAAATCTACCACTCAGCCAGCCGCTGATTGTCTGTTTGGATTTGCCAATTGTGACTCCAAACTCCCTTTGATTTCCTTTGAAATCTAAAAGTATGGTTTTTAGTCTTTTTTTTTGCTCGCTCAAAATATATCCTAAGAATAATACTTTTTAATTGACATTAGTATTAAAATAATACTAATCTGTCTTTAGAAAACCTATAAGTAGCACAACTTTCAAAAAATCAATTCAAATGTCAGTTCTATTGCAATTATGGGTCATAATCTTTAAAAAAAATAAATAGTTTTATGCTATAGAAATGGGTTGGGTATATAAAAACATGTTTTTGTCGTTGAAAAATAAAATGTTTTTGATCTTTCCATTTTCTTATCCTCAGAGTGAACTTCCTTTCAAAAAAATTACCGATGTCGTAGCGAAGCGAAAAATAAAATCGATGTAAAAGTTTTGTTGGAACACGCTCAAAGGAAAAAGGGCCTAATTCTTTTCCTCTTGAAGATGAATCTGAGTAAATCTTCGTCTGAATTTGAACCATAGATAAGGATTGACGGTTGAGATATATCATCGTGAATTTCAAAACAGGGTCTGGTTACAGAGCCAAATTACCATCGATAAGCGAAGATAAATATTAAATTTAGCGAAGAATTAGCGTATGAACAATCTTAACCATTTAATTCCAGTTTTAGCGGGATTTCTCCATTTGTTTTTTGGAATGTATGTCTTTAGTTTAAAACCAAGACAAAAGCTACAAACTTTATTCCTGTTCATGAATATATGTATGGCTCTTTGGCTCTGCATCCAAGGCCTTAGAGGATTATTTCCTCTTGAATACCGTAATTTCGGATTAAACATAACGTTCCTTCCGATGTCCATTGCAACTTTTATCTATTATCTTCTTTGCAAGAAGATGGAAAATCCGGATCAGAAAATTTCGATTTGGATACAAGGTGCGGGTTTGATCGGGTTTCTTTATTTCACTTGGGCTTCTTTGAATCAGAAAATGGTCGTACTGGGTGATCCGAACACTTTCGTTTTCGATTTTAGTTTGAACTACCATTTGATCATCACCTTTTCGGCTTTTTGGGTTGTTTTGTCTGCTTGGACAATTTTAAAGAGAATGTTGGTTAAAAGAGGGAATGATAAGGTAAGACTTTTTTTTATTTTACTCGGTTCCATGTTTGCCTATCCAATAACTTTAGTATTCATTTATTTTCTGCCTTTTTTAGGAATTTATAAAGCCTACTTATCTTCTTTGGGCCTTTCTATTGGATCGATTTGTTGGGCGGTTGCAATTTTGCACTATGACGCTTTTAAAATTAAAGCTGGGTTGATTCAAGGTCAGAGAATTTCTTTTATTAACCGCTTGGCTTCCAAACCTTTTTTGACGTTGATGGGCAAGTTGGATCCAATGCGGTTTATTCAAAAAAGTTCTAAGGAAAAAGAAGAACTCACAAAACAAATTCTCATCCAGGATTTTTACCTTGCTGAAAATACAGGTGAGATATCGGTCGATGAAAGAGCTAAAATACTCTCTAGACGATTCGGTAAATATTTTAAGTAAATTATCTAAAAACATTCAAAAATTCATCTGTGATAATATTATTTGACTTATTATCACAGATGAATACCTTTGTGCTATCGGATATATTTCGAATCAGAATCGGAGTCAACTTTTTTTGTTATTTGAACTCGGATTTGTTTTGAACGATCGATTTCTTTTAATCAATACTAAAATTGATTTTTAGTGATTCGCATGGCGGAGGTGAATATGTTGAAGTGGTATGATCCGGCAGAATTAGAGGATTTTTTAGGTTCATTGCCTAAATTTAGAGCGAAACTTCGACTTGCGTCCGAATATAAAAATCGCCAAGAAAAAGTGCCAAAAGAACTCAGATATATCATTTTGATTCAAAAATTGTATCTGCAAAAGAAAGTACTTTTAAGGCGAAACGAATGGATGAAAGGGGAATTAAGAAGTATTTTCTCGGAAAAGGTCCAAATAGAGAGTGAATTTAAAGTTCTAGAAAAACTATTAAAAGAAATACGGAATGAAAATGCAGATTTGATTTGTGGTTAATCTGATTTTATACTACTTTAGAACTATATAATAAAGAACTCAATTTAATAGTTTACACTTCAATAATAAAGTTGTTGAAAATTGAATTCTTCATCTGTTTCTATCTCATGGAAACTGCCGATTAAAGCAATTTTGTTAATCGGAACTATGGAATTTTTTAATCGCTCAAAATGAATATTTAAAAATTTGTAATGTGACTTAATTTGTAGGAGCTATTACAATTTACGATTTTACAGCTAAATTCCGAAACGTGGGAACTCTCACAATTAATAGTAAAATTTTAGGTCGTAACTACAGCCATACTTCAAATGTGGGAACTATCACTTTTAGAAAAATTTTTTGAATGCTCTTAAACCAAACTAATAAGAAATTCCACATATTGACGTAATCTTTGCGTCTTTGAGTAGCCCTTTGTCACTGAACTTTTGGTGGTAGTTCTCACATTTTATTTTTTACTGATCTCTATCAAATTGAGTGCCTAAATGACGTAAGTTGCATTCGCTTTAGTTTTCCGAGTCGCGTTTAAAATTCAATGCATCGCTCTGCAGGTTGTATTCTAAATTAAATCTAAAGACAAAATAGCGTATTAAGTTTCTTTTATACAATGTGTTGACCGGAACTAAAAAGCTCGGGCCGGCTGTGGCAGGCCGGATTTGTTCCGGTTTTCTTACGCCTCTCACGTTAAATGTGACGGACTGTTTCTATAAGAATTCTAACAGTTTATTATAAACCTTTAAAGTATCATTGTTTATAACTTTTTAGGGTAAATTTCTACGTAGAAACTTGATTTGAAACGTTGTTTTTCAATTTTATTAAAATTTTCACGAAATGAATTTTAAAGAAACCTATTTCCGAAAAGTAAAATTGTTCTCAGAGAATTTAAATTTGAATTCCTCTTTTTTTGAGAATGTCTAAGGCAGTCTGTTTTAACAATGGGTGAATTTGAAACTCAGAAGCGTCTGGAAAACTGGGAGGAACTTCGGCGGCCGGATCTATAGGTTGGACCTTAAATTTATCTGCACCGATCCACTGACTAAAAGCCCAAATCATTCTTTGGAAAATTTCATCGATCCGTTTTTGATAACCTGCTTTCTTATAATAACCATAGGCGAGTAAGGGCATTTTTTTTTCGTACATAAAGTGATCCCCTAAACGAATAAGTCCGTCTTTATATTCTGCTTTGATAAAAAGATCTCTGGCTTTTCGGATATTACCTTCGTTGAAGGCGCGATTGCCTTCTCGGATTGCTTCCGCTCTTTCTTTGGAATCCATATTTAAACAGTCGGACATTTTTTGGATTTGCGCAAGTGAAAAATGAAAGAATAGCAGATGTTTCTTTTGAAGTTTTTGATTGGAGTTGAGTTTCATTTTTTGAAAGCAATTATGGCTTTTAATAGAAATAACGCGAAATGGATCGATGCTAGGGAACTTTAGCAGAATGTTCTTTCAAACTAAAGCGTTTTGTTAAACTTTCACTATAGATCGCGTTTTATATTGAATCTAAAGACAAAATATCGTATTAAGTTTCTTTTATGCAATTTATTGACCAAAGTTAAAGAGCCTATCCAGCAACGCTAGATTCGCTCTATTTTCTTACGTTGAAGTCATATTATTGAAATGTTAAACTTATTGGATTGGTTCTTTTTATATAATTTTGAGTTAGAATCAAAAATTGGAAGTCTATGTCTTCTATATTAGAAGAATATAAATAAATTTTACTTTGAATGTAGTCGTATCTTTCTAGTGCTTTTTGCAAATGTCTAGTTAAATATTGTATCAATAATTTTTCTCTACTTTAGAAAGAAAGAATTTAGAAAATTTTCTTTAAAAATAAAGTTTCTATATTTTGTTTTTTATGAAAAATTAAGTTTTGAAACAAGTTTACCATAATGTAATTTGCAACATTCAGGGTGCTAAGTACAATTATTACTCATAACTTTATAATAAAATACCTATTATTTTGCATGGAATCAGTGTTTTGTGATAAAATTAAAGGTACTCAATTTTATAGAGATCAGTAGTAATTGTAAAATTTAGATTTGTAATAGTTCCCATATTTTATTTTTACGGAAAAATTAGGTTTTATAAAATGAATCTTTTACACCGAACTCACGTTCAATGATAATAAAAGTGATCTTAGCAATATTAGATAAGTATAAGAAAATTTTTCGGTTGTATGTAAGAATAATAGCCTTTAGGTTTGAAAGGAATTTTATTAGATAGGGAAGGATTCGCCGTCTCACATCGTGTTTGACTAAGAGCCGGTCTCAAAACTACCTATCAAAAAAGTTAAAAGCAATGATAGAGCTTGCGAGATAAAGAGATGCAAGATAATTTTCAGATTTTCTTTCCCAACGAATTAGGATAGCCCTGAATCGATTGTGCCAACTGTTAGTTCTTTCAACGACCCATCGTCTAGGTTTTCCTTTATATTTACCAATGAGAGGCTTCTCACCTTTTTTCCGAATATGAGATTGAATGTTTCTTCTTTTGATTAAAACTTCTATATCTTTGAAATCATATCCTTTATCTAAACAAAGATGTTTTGGTTTCTTTTTTCTTCTACCGGAAAAAATCAGGATTGAATTCAACGTATCTTTTACAGCGTGTTTATCATGAACATTGGCTCCACTCAATGTTATGGCCAAAGGAATTCCATTTCCATCTGTAAGAATATGCCGTTTAACCCCCAATTTGGCACGGTCTGTAGGGTTTTTCCCAGTTAAGCTCCCCCTTTGGGAGCTTTAACCATTGCCGAATCCATCGAAGCCCAGTCCCATGCTATCTGATTCTTTACATCATAATATTTTAAAATAGATTTATAAATCTTTTTGAATACTCCTGCTCGTTCCCATTCTTGAAATCTTCTGTGACAAGTTTGGCCAGATCCAAACTCATTCGGAATGGCACGCCACTGACAGCCTGTTTTCATTCGATAGATGATACCGGCCATTACTAATCGTGTTGGTACTCGATTGCGACCTCCTTTCGGATTTACCTTTTCTTTCGGGATCAATGGGGCTATTTGTTTCCAAAGTCCATCCGGTATCTCTGAATAATATTTGTCCATTTCACAAGTAAATAATTACGATTCAAAAGTACAACCAGTTTTGAGACCGGCTCTAAGCTCCACGGCGCTTTCTGCACGCTGGATCGCGTTTGAAACTCAGTAAAACGCTCTCTACGGTCGCTCGAAGTAACTCAGCAAAACGCTTTTTACGAAAGCGTTTTAGGTTGTGGGCCAGTCCACTATGAAATTTGCGAGCTGCGACGACAACCTTGTTGCACTTGAGTTTATTATTCGCCCCGGTTTTCTTACGTCGAACTCACGTTACTTATATGATTAAATTGTAAAGTTATTAAAAAGATGGTGGGCAGGGAAGGATTCGAACCTTCGAAGACATAGTCAGCAGATTTACAGTCTGCCCTCGTTGGCCACTTGAGTACCTACCCGAAGAAAAACAGCTGCCTATAGGAATCGAACCCACAACCGTCTGATTACAAATCAGATGCTCTACCAATTGAGCTAAGGCAGCAATTTGCTATGGAAGCCAGTATTGCAGGCTCTTTTTCTTGGTCAAATAAAAAATCCGAATAGGCCATTCTTAACATTTCAAGAACGATTTCTTTTTTTAACTTTAGAATTTACTTGAAAAAGAATTTGGACCGCGGTTCGTATGTCCAAAATAAAAAAGATGATTCTCACCCTGATACATATAGGAATGACTCTTTCAATCTCTTGTTTTTATACAGGTTATTATTTTCGTTTTAGAAAAAATTCTCTGCATCGTATTTTCAATCTGTTCGGTGCAATGTTTAATCTAACAACTGCCTTTTCACTTTTATATCTGAAGTATTTAGGCGGTGGTTTAGAGAAAATGGGAATCTTTCCTGCTGTAGAACGCTGGGTAATTGATACACATCGTGTATTCGCATTATTGACCTTGGTTTTAATGCTTTTGATGGTTTGGTCCGGGATCACTCGAAAAAAAGAATTTCACAGAAAACTACACTATATTTTCCTTCCTCTATACACTGCTATTTTCCTTTCCGGTTTGGTATTGTTTCGTTCTTCGAACTGACCTTGTTCCGGCACCCTTGTTTTGAGGTTGGGAATCGCATTATCTCATTCGCTTAGGAAGAATATGAACGAAATCAAAGAACTCAAGAACTTTGCAAACGAACTCAGAAAGAGTGTGATCAAAATGGTAACCGCCGCAAACTCGGGCCATCCGGGCGGCCCCTTAGGTCTTGCCGATATTTACGCGGTTCTATATAAGAAAATTCTAAATCATAAACCTTCTGATCCGGATTGGGAAGAAAGGGATCGTTTGATTCTTTCCAACGGTCACGTATGTGCGATCCGTTATGCGGCTATGGCTCATTCCGGCTATTTTCCTTTAGAAGATCTGATGACTTTCCGCAAGCTGGGAAGTAAACTTCAAGGTCATCCCTCTACTCGTTATATGAACGGTATCGAAAGTTCTTCTGGTTCTTTGGGTCAAGGACTTTCCGTTTCCGTTGGCCTTGCACTTGGGGCTAGATTCAAAAAACAAAATCATAAAATTTATGTCTGTATCTCCGACGGAGAATGCGGCGAAGGAATGACCTGGGAAGCGGCCCAATCTGCTGTACACTATAAATTAGATAATCTGATTGTCTTTATGGATAAGAACGGAATCCAGATTGACGGTTTTACAAAAGACGTGATGAACCTCGAACCTCTGAAAGAAAAATTTATTTCCTTCGGCTGGAACGTTTTAGAAGCGGACGGTCATGATATAGAACAAATCATTTCCGCATTTGAAAAAGCAAAACTTCACAAAGGATCTCCTACGATCATTCTTTTTAAAACGGTACTTGGAAAAGGTGTTTCTTTTATGGAGAATAATCCGGGATGGCACGGAACTCCTCCTAAACCGGAAGAAGAAAAAAAGGCTCTCGAAGAATTATCTACAATTTCCATTTAAAAAAATTCCTATTCATTAAAGTTGTTGAATGTGATAGTTAACAAAACTGCTTCAATCGACCGTTTTCATGAAACAGATGAAGAATTCATTTTTCAACAATTCTAATGTCGTTAGGTGGGATTTTTGGTTGGAATTTTTTAGAAAGTGTTTCGTTAAATAGATTTCAATATAAAGTTTTTTTTATAGATAAAAGTTCCATTCTTATATTAGATTATGATGGACCACTATAAAACGGTAAAAAGAATCATTTTGCTGAGTTTTTGATTACTCATTCCTATGAAAATACATACCGTAAATTTTTATTGTAAGGCCTTGTTTCAAAGTAAAAATATTAGGAACTTTGTTATATAGACTTTGAGTAAAATTTTTTAATCTTAACTTTCAGTTTTTTATGCCGTAAGACATAGTTAATTTACGATCGTTTCAAAATTCAAAATCTATACTATAAGAAGACTTTAGTCTCCTTAGTAAGTAAATGCTGAATTACTTTTGCGATAGCTCTCGTTTCATTTTTTCCGATGACGGATTCTATTCTGAATTGACTCATTTTGTTTTTTGTAAAAATATATTGTTTATGCCTTATTACGAGTCTTTTCACCTTCCTCCCGATAAGTTAGAAGAAAAGTTTTACCAACTCGAGTTCTCCAATAAGGAAGAAAAAGTTCGAGTGATACGTGAAATTGCGGATATGATTCCCTGGCAATTTGAAATTAGTGATTTTATAGAAGAATTTAAGGACCCTACGTTGAGGGTTTTTGCTCGTTCCGTTTCTTCCATCGTTCATCTCGAACGTATCAATACACGTTATTCGCTTCTTGCAGATAAAGGCCACGTCAACGACTACGGTGATTTAGAAGAGGCGGTATTTCTTCTGTCTAGTGTAGGAGATCCGGATGCTTCTTATCACGAATTCAAAATTTATTTGGATCGGCTCGCACTTAGAGTAGAAGAGTTATGCGATTTAAACCCCGAGTACGTTTCTGAAGAATTGAAGGTTCATTTTTTAACGAGGGTTCTTTCTTCCGAAGAGAATTTTCAGGGAAATAGCGATCAGTACGACGATCCGGATAATTCCTTTGTTACTCGAATCGTTCATACAAGGAAAGGGATTCCTATTTCTCTTTCTGCGATTTATCTTTTAGTTGCAAAGAGACTTTCCTTACCTCTTTACGGGGTAAATATGCCTCTTCATTTTCTTCTTCACTTCGATTCTACGGATTACGAAACTTTTATCGATCCGTTTCATGGAGGAGTGCTTTTAGATAAGTCCACTTGTATTCGTTTTTTAGAAGCGAATAGTTTTGTTCCAAGTGAAAGATATTTCACTAGGGCCAGTACTCTTTCGATTATTAAAAGAATGTACCGCAATTTAATTCATATATACCGCAAAGAACAATTTCGGGATATGGAGGACATTCTTTCTAGGCAACTTCTGATTCTGGAAAACAAACTCAAAGCTTGAAAAGAGTTCTTGCTTGAGCCTGTAGCGTTATTTTGAATACTTGTCACCACGGTGAAAGTTTCGGTATTGAAAGATTCTCTGATTCGGAAATTCGACAAAAAATTAGAAACGATCATTCGAGAAGACCTTAAAATTCTTTCCGAAATCAAAACCTACACAATCCAATCGGGTGGGAAGAGGATTCGTCCCATTCTTCACTACTGTCTCTGTCAACTTTTAGGTTATTCCGGTAAACACTGGTTAGACGTAGGAGCCATTGCGGAATTGATTCACGCGGCCAGTTTACTTCACGACGACGTGGTGGATGAGGCGGAAACTAGAAGGGGACTTCAAAGCGTGGGTTCTAAATTTGGCAATAAAACGGCGATTCTTGCCGGAGATTATCTTCTTGCTTGTGGAATCGAACATCTAAATGGCCTGGGTTATTCCGAATTGATGGAAGTTTTTACTCAGGTTATCAAGGATCTTTCCGTTTCTGAACTCATCCAAATGGAATGGGAAAAAAATCCTAAAATAACTTTAGATATTTATAATAAAATTATATATGGAAAAACCGCTTCTTTATTTGCCGTTGTGTGTGTATCGGCGGGGATTCTTTCTGGTAAAAATGAAAAGGAAAAAAAGAAACTCAGGCAATTTGGGATTGATTTAGGTTCTTTTTTTCAGAAAAAAGACGACGCGATCGATTATTTTACCTCTGCAAGTAAAAGTGGGAAAATCCCTCTCAAAGATTTTTACAACGGTCTTTATACGTATCCGATTTTGTTGTTACTGGATCAGGCAGATAAAAACGATAAAAAATTGATTCATTCTCTTTTTGCTAAACCGGAAAGATCGCAAGGAGACGGTATTGTGATTTTAAGTCTTCTTTCTCGTTATCAGATTCGAGAATGGATGGACGCGGAGTTTCAAACGATCGCGAACAATTTACTGAAATTCTTAAATGGTTTTTCGGAATCTGCGATTCGGAATCTTTTAAAAGAACAAATTCTAAAACTTTTAGATGAATAAACTTTAATTTATAATTCGTTTTTTAAAATATAGAAACTCATACAAAATTTAGAAATGAAAACCTCTAACGTTTTATTATAAATTTATAAATGTAGGAACTACTAATTTATCGATTAAAAACCTATCATTTCCAGAGAGACCTAATTTGTGGGAACTACAGCAAATCCTGATTTTACAAACAAATTCTTAAATTTGTAGGAACTCATACTTTTAGAAAATTCTTTCTCAGTCAAAACTTGCCTTACAATGGAATTTAAATTTTGATGATGGCCACAAAACAGCAGTTTTGTGCAAAAATCGGATTGGACGGACGATGATTCTTTTATAGTAGTTCCCACAATTTTCAAAGTTTAACTGGTATTTGTGAGAGTTCCCACATCTATTTTTTTTACGAAAAAATTGACCTAAAATAAAACGCATTTCTTACGCCAACTCACGTTGACTAGAGGAAATTTCTATAAAACAACGATTTTTCGATTAGATGGTGATCACCAAACATTGATTTTATGTAGAGTTTCATTTTACTGATCCTTACATAATGTAATGTAAATGAACAAGAAAGGTTCTCAGCTATAGTTAATAAATTATATATAGGAAACATGAATTGTTGGTGAATCTACATTTTCACCTTTGGAATGAGCTCATAATGATTTCTAATAGTAAAATTAAAAACTTATTGTTTATTTAAATCAATGAATCAGTCGTTCCAATTTTAGATTTAAAAAGAATGGTAATTTCAAAAACTGAAACTTTTTTGAAAGTGAATTTGTAAATCGTTTCTCTATAAAATTTAAATACGAAAATTTTGTTATTCAACTTATACATGTGATTACCGTTGTACGATTGTCAAAAAATTCATGATTCAGTTTCTAAAATGTTCCTGCCAGATAAATTTAGAGTTATAATTTTTTGCAAAAATTTTTTGATTGTATTCAGAACGATTCTATGATAAAGAAAGTCTCTGATTACTCGAATACAGATTCAATACTTCTTTTAATCGACCTAACAATCATTTTATGATCTTATCAATAGATTGTAAAAACTTAAGGAGAAATAAAAATGGCGGCTCAAATTTATCCACAACTGGATCCTAAATTAGATTTGGTTCTTGAAAGAACCGTGGACGTTCCGCGCGAGCTGGTTTGGAAGGTTTGGACTACTCCAGAACATCTGAAACCTTGGTTTTGTCCGTCTCCATGGAAGACGATCGATTGTGAAATTGATCTGCGACCTGGTGGAATTTTTAGAACTACGATGCAGTCTCCAGAGGGTGAGAATTTTCCAAACCTAGGTTGTTATTTAGAAGTCATTCCAAATGAAAAGCTTGTTTGGACGGATGCACTTCAACCGGGTTTTAGACCTTCTCCTGACCCAAATCATCCTTTCGGATTTTTTACTGCAATCGTTACGATGGAAACTCATGGAACTGGAACAAAATATAGAGCGACTGCAATTCATGGAAATGAAACGAATCGTAAAAAACACGAAGACATGGGTTTTCATGAAGGTTGGGGAATCGCTTTAGATCAACTCGTGGCTTATGTTAAAAAAAACCTTCTTTGAGAAAAATCGGAAATGGATCGAATCTATAATAAATTTTTAATATGTATTTTTAGATCGATCCAACTCAATTTACAAAATAACATGATGTCATAAGAACTTAAAGTAAATTCAATAGAGTTTTTGAAAAATTAATTCTTGATCTGTTTGTATTGGATTGAATGGACAATTGAAGCAATTTTACGAATTTTCACTATGGAATTTTTCAACAACTCTAATGTAAAAATTTCCGAATAACTTTATGCGATACGAAGCCGGAAATCAATCTAAATATTAAATTTATAATAATCAAATATTCTAAAAGTATAAATGATCCATCTGTATTTAAAATTATTGAGTAGTCGTTCCGCCGCTAGGAATTACGTTAGGAGCATTGCAGGATATATTTCCCGTAATCGTTACAGCAACACCTGGAGTAGATGCCGTAGAAACGCAGGATTTATTGTCTTGGGTAAAACATTGTTGTGTAGTTGTAACTGAAGTACAGTTTACGTTATCAGAAGTATAACACTGATTTAGGATTCCTGTGCTGGAAGAACTATCTAGTAATTTACCCGAAAGGGAAATATCTATATCCATATATTGTAAGGTTTGTTGTTGAGCGGAGCCGTTTCCACTTGGATAAACTGGAATTCCAGAAGTACCCCATTCCACCTTACCAACGTTACCCGTAACCATTTTACCGAAAGCTCCTCCCGAATAACTAAAACCTTGTTGAGGATCAACGGATCCTTGGTATTGAGAAGAATCGAACTGAAATCTAAGCACCATAGATTCTGCAGTGGTTTTCATAATCAACTGACTTGTGATCGTATAACGGTTATTAGACGAGCCGGAAGAGCCTGTGGTTGTAGTGCCTGTAGTTCCAGTGGTACCCGTAGTAGTCCCGGAGGAACTGGTTCCGGGAACTGCGACCCCGCAAGAAGAAATTTTATCGGGGTCTACTTCGCCATTGATATAGATTACGTTTCCGGTGGCTGCGACGAGCACTTGTAGATCGACTTTGTTTTGATCTTTGTGTTCGCAATTGAGAAAAATCGCCGCAAAAAAAATAGATGATAAAAAACCGATATAAAAACGTTTCATAAAATTCCTTTAAGTAATATTGACGGAAAAGCGAATCTTGGTCAAGAATGAAATGCGCCCATCGTTTTCTTAAGATTTTGACCCAGTATTTAAAAGATCGTTCCTCTGGGCCCAAATTCTGAAACAAAATTCGAAAGAATTATCTGCCTAACGTAAAAATTGAATGGGTTCAGGAAATAGATGAAAAACCGTAAAGAGTCTCTATCATGTAATAAAAGACTGAATTTGACTATACGTTTGCGGAAAGTTTTGAAGTTATCTCAAACCATTTTTTAGTTGAAAGTCTATCGAAACAAACCGTTGTCAAAAGTTGTTGAGTTGAGTTACCGGGAACACTTGAGAACTCATTCGTAGTATCTAGGAACTCCTAGATAAAATACAAAAAGTCTGTCCTAAAATTTTAGAATGAATTCTTTTTGAATCTGTGGTAGTTACCACATTTTAGAAATCGATCTATAAAATTCAGATTTCAAAGCTTTTTTTTAGAAAAATAAATTATGGTCGAACTCATGCCAAACTAAGATCGAAGATTTCTTTTTTGATGATAAATTGAATTATCTGAAAGAACTTACACAGAATGAATTTATGAAAAATTTACAATAGTAGGAGAATGGTAAAAGTGTACAATACGCTTCTTAAGCCCGTTTCAAAACTTAAGATGTGGGAACTCACACAAAAAAGCCAACGATTTCAAGTTAGATATAATTTTTTGAGAATTTTTGTGTCTTTGTAAAATCGCCCATTCATTTTTATACTACGGTTTTGAAAGTTTATCTGTAAAAGAATATAATTTTTGTCTTATTTTCGGTAATAACGATATTCTAAAACTTTTACGATTCTGTAAATTTCTCGTCTACATGAAGGAAAGGACCATTTAAAAATAAATTTTAAATATATAGAAGGACGTTAATTTAGGTTCAAAAGATCATCTTCAAAAGCCAAGAAACTCTCAAGGTTGGATCGAGAATTTTAATTATACCTTACAAAATCCGAATTCTGTTTGTAATTTGATTTACAACTTTCGAAATCATCTTTTAAGATTTTTTTTCCGGTTTTCTTCTCATGGCTTATTGTAACTTTCTTTGTAATTATGATTTTGTCTAGGCGGGATAGGGATGCACGTCATCATTCAGCAGCTTGAATCCATTTTTGAATCGATTCCGCTTCCAGTGCTCGAAATTTGGGGGCTTCTGGGATGGATCGTAGGGTTCTTTTTTATGATCTCTGCATTTACCGGTTTTCGTCTGAAAATTTCGAACGGTATCGGTTTTAAAAGAGAAATACAATTTTGGGACACTCAGGCTCTTTTGAGTATTCCATTTACTTTCGTATTCATTTTTATAACGGGTTATTTAGGATCTTTTGTAGTTTTAGTTCCCGGCGCTCAGACATTCGAATCTCTCAAAGATCTTTCCGTTTTCCTTTGTATTCTTTTATTCGGTTATCCCGCACTGATTGCGGTTCCGTTTGCATACGCCCTTTCCGATTTGATTGAAGGTGTACCTCCCGATTTTTTACTCGATTGGTTCGTGGGTTATTTGATCAATCCTTCTTGTTTTTGGATTGCATATAGACTGATCGGTAAAGACCCAAATTTTACAAAGGCCAAAGTTTGGCTTAAATATTTACTTTTTGTAATCATATTTATGATGATAGAACCCCAATTTTGGGGTTATCTTTGTTCTAAACAATTTTCACCTTCAATTTCTTATAGAAATATCACTCCCGCTTTATTTTTTACTACTTCGATCACTTGGGTGATTGCTCCGTTTGCAATGTTAGCGGCGCTTCCGCTTGCTAGGAAATACGGAATGTTTTGGGCTGAAATTCCGGGACACGTTCGTGAATCCTATTTTGATCTTAAAAAATTTCAATGGGAAAAAAAGAATAATAACCAAAGTCAAAGTTCGATTCAGGGATTACCCATTCGAATGTTTTTGGTGGCTCCGTTTATACTTCTTGTTTTAGTGATGGTAGGAGCGACCGCGTATTTAAATTTAAAAAGTTCTGAAATTGCGGCCGATAAACTCGCCGGAAGATTACACCAGGAAATATCAGAAAACATAAATCTTCGTTTGGATCAATATCTCGAAAAAACACAAAAGGAAAACGAAATCGTACGTATGAACGGAATTCGTTCTCTTCTTAAATCTACAAACGTTGCCGCACACGGACGCGCGATCATAGTCGATCGTAAGGGAAACGTGATCGGTTCTTCTAAAGAGGAGAAAAAAAACGATTTGAACGAAGATCCTGTGATTAAAAACGCAATTCTAACTCTTCAAAGTAAATTAGGAAATTTGAATTTACTACACGAGCCGACGCAGTTCCGTTTCGACGTAGTCACCGCAAAACCTTTGTCTCTGGAAACCTGGCTGACTCAGGCGACTCCGTATCAAGACAATAGCGGAAATACAAATTGGATATTGATCACTTCGATCCCGTCCGCATATTATTTGGAAGGTGTTAAAATAGGAAGTAGTCAGTCTGCAAAAGTTTTTGCGGTTGCCTTGGCTTCTTCTCTTTTGATCGCCGCATTACTTGCCGGAATTGTTACGGCTCCTATCCGTAGGATTTCGAACGCGAGTATTGAGATGGCAAAGGGAGATTTTGATCAAAGGGTGCCTCCGAGTAAATTGGAAGAATTAGGATCTCTTTCTATTACTTTCAACCACATGGCGGAACAACTTCAAGAATCCTTTCAAAGAACCAAAGCCAGCAAGGAACAATTTAGGGATCTTGTGGATACTACTCCGGGAATCGTCTGGGAAATGGACACGTCCACGTTTAAATTTACATTCGTAAGTCAACAGGTAGTGGATATGCTCGGTTATTCGGTAGAAGAATGGAACGAGCCAGGGTTCTGGGCGGGACATCTACATCCCGAAGATAAAATTTGGGCGGTGGATTTCCGAATTAACCGTACTAAAAAAATGGAAGCCTACGACTGCGAATATCGGTTTATGAAAAAAGACGGAAGTGTTATGTGGCTTCGGGATATAGTTAAGGTAATCGTAAACGATAATAAGTCAAAATGGTTGCGTGGCGTGATGGTGGACATTACGGAACGAAAACAAATCGAAGAAAAACTTTTAGAAAGAAATAGGTTTATAGAATCGATTTTAGATATTACTCCTGATATATTATATATTTATGATATTGAAGAAAAAAGATATGTCTATATCAACGACGGAATCGAAATCGTTTTGGGATATTCCGTGGTAGAAATTAAAAGTATGGGAGAACGGATGATTTCCAATCTGATGCATCCTGACGATTTTCAGAGATACGACGCCGAAATATTTCCCCAGTATAAAAAGGCGAACGATAAGGATATTATAGAAAACTCATATAGAATGAAACACCACGACGGCGGAAAGTGGAGATGGCTCATTTCCAGAGAAAGGGTTTATAAGAGAAATTTAAGTGGAGAACCCAAACAAATTTTCGGAATCATCTACGATATAACTAAAAGTAAGGAAGCAGAAGAGACGATTCTGGATTTAAACGCAAATCTGGAAAGGAAAATCGATCTCAGAACCGAGGAACTACGCAAATCAAATTCCGATTTGAGAGACGCAGTAAACAATCTCGAAAAGATCATGAAAGAGTTGCGGGGGGCACAGGATCAACTTCTTCTTTCCGAAAAATTGGCTGCACTTGGTCAACTTGCGGCGGGAATGACGCACGAATTGAATACTCCTTTGGGAGCGATCGCTTCTTCCAATCGAGCGGTTTTAGAAATTCTTCAAAGAGAGTTAAAAGGGCTTCCGGATCTTCTTTCTAGTTTTAACGAAAAAGAATCCGAAAATTTTAATATTCTTTTAGAAGAAAGTTTAAAAGACGCGTTTGAATCCGAAATTATTCCGGATAGAAGTCTGAAAAAAGATCTGCTTCAAATGTTTAAGAATGCAGGAATGGACGACTACGGAGACGTTACAAATATGGTTTTGGACATAGGAGTATATCGACTTGGTGAAAGGCTCGTGGATCTTTTAGGACCGGAAACAAGAATGAGTCTTTTGAATACAGTAGGTTCGCTTTCTACGATTGTTCGATTGAACAAGGTAATTTCGATTGCAAGTGGAAAGGCTTCTCACGTTGTAGAGGCTTTGAAAAATTATTTGAATCCTGGCGGAAGTGATCAAGACGAGGATGTAGTCCCTGTAGATATTCGATCCGAGATAGACACCATTCTCACTTTGTATCATACTAAAATTAAGTACGGAGTCGAAATCGTTAAAGATTATAAAACGAATGGACTTTGTTTAGGGAATGGGAATAAGTTAAATCAAGTTTGGATCAATCTTTTAAATAATGGTTTGCAATCCATGGATTATCAAGGGAAGATTGAAATTGGTCTGGAAGAAAAAAATTCCTGGATCATTACTTCCTTTACCGATTCTGGAGCCGGGATTCCGGATTCCGTGAAAGATAAAATTTTTGAACCTTTTTTCACTACAAAAAAGCAGGGAGAAGGAATCGGTTTGGGATTAGATATTTGTAAGAAGATCATAGAAAAGATGGGTGGTAAGATAGAATTTGAGAGTGTCCCCGGTAGAACAAAGTTCAGCGTGTGGTTGAAATCTGCAAATACGGAGAATATCTTTTGAAAGATACAGTGAAAAACAATGCGATCCTTTGTGTAGACGACGAACCTATCATCTTGATCGCGTTAAAGCAAGAATTAAAGAAACAATTCGGAAATGAGTTTCAATATGAAACCGCAATCAATGCAAACGAAGCCTTGGAAGTTGTGGATGAGTTGGCCCAAAACGGAATCAACGTGATTTTGATTTTGTCTGATTGGCGTATGCCCGGCATCAAAGGAGACGAATTTTTAATTCATATTCATCAAAAATATCCTGAGATTCGTTCTATATTGATTACGGGTCACGTAGACGATGCCGCGGTAGAAAGAGTAAAAAAGGAGGCAGGTACTTACGCAGTTTTACCGAAACCCTGGGATCCAAAACAACTTGCGGATGCGGTAAAAATTTGTTGCGATCAGATTTAGAGCGAGTCGAAACCTTAAAAAATAAGACTACAACTTAGAAATAGATTTTTATGATTGATCTGAAGAAATTGATAGAGATGAAACAAATTAAAATACTCGTTTATATGTTTTATTATTTTTCTTATCCCACCCAAAGCGGAAACCAGAATATTTAAAATTTCAATTGCAGGCTTCTTACGGTCTCGGGACTTTGTATGAAAAAAGAGACCTCTTTTTTAGGGAAGGTTGAATGAAAGTTCATCGATACGATTCTGTTCCGGAAGTAAAGAATATAGGAGACGGAATCTTTAAAACTGAAATTCCCCAACCTTTTTATGCTCCCAACAATATCTATATTCTTCCGGATGGAGAACCTACCATCATCGATTCGGGTTATATAGAGAACCTAGGACTTTTACAAAGGGCTTTAAAAAAAATAGGGCTTTCTTTGAGTAAAATCAAACATATCATTTATACTCATAATCATTTAGATCATATGAGTGCTGCTTTGACTTTACGTTATTATACGGATGCAAAGTTGTATGCGATGGCCGGGATGTCTTCCGAGATCGGAAATTACGTGGAGTTTGTTCAGGTCTTTCAAAGAGCGATGAGAAGGCTCGTATATAAGGGACATCATGATAATACTACGAGGCTCACCGAACTCAAAAGGGTGGACACGGGTATATTCGAATTTCATGATGCGTTGGACAACTCCGAAAGAGTGGATCCGTATTTGAATTTTGATGTTGAACTCGTAGAGGGTGATGTGATTCAGGCAGGAGGAAGAGAAATCGGAATCTTATATACTCCCGGTCATAATCGTTGGCATTTAACTCCCTATATTTTAGGGGAGAAAATTTATTTTACCGGAGATTTAGTACTTCAGAATATCTCTTCCATCTACGCGGAGATAGACGGAAATTTATACGACTATCATAGATCTTTAGATCGTCTTTCTAAATTACCGATTCGAAGACTTCTGCCCGCACATGGATCGGAGCCGGATGATCCTCAGAGAGCGATTAAACTATTATCTAAAACCTTAAACTTATTGGAAAGAGGAGTGGTTCGTAGATTAAAAGAGAATGATCAAGATCTTTCTACATTGGTTTTGGAAGCAATGGGGGAGAAGGTAGCGAATAGCAGTTATTATAATACGGCTCTTGCAATTTTACATTCTTTGATTCGAAAGTTAATCGATCAGGGCCAAGTCCAAATTTTAGAGGTGGATCCACCTTATGAAAAATACAGATGGATTGGCGATGAATAAAGTGTATGCTGTTTTGATAGATTTGAATATTCTATTGATTGAATGATATAGCAGATCATGTATTTAATGTTAGTTGTTGTGTTTGAAAATTTCTGTTTTTACTGCTTGGACGATATGAGTTTTTTTAAAAGTTAAAATATGGATTTTACACAAAAAACCAACAATTTCAAGTTAGATATAATTTGTGGGAACTATTGCGCTTTATTCGGAATTTATAAAGTATTATGTCTATACCGTTCGAGATTTTGAGACAAATCTAACGTGAGTTTGGTGTAAGGAATCTATGGTTCAATTATAAAAACGTTTGATCCTAATTTTTAAAGACTAAAAACAGTAGAATTTTCGCATTTCAAAGTTTCACCGTAAAATATAGATTTGTGGTAGTTCCCACATTTAAAGAATCGATCTGTAAAGTTCGGATTTTAACTTTTTTAGAATTACGGATTCCTTATATAAAACTCACTTTTTTTAAGATTTTCGATTGGGATTTTTTTGATTTGAGAAGGTTTGTGTCTACTGATCCCTATCAAATTGAGAATCTAGATTTTTATCAACAAAGTTGTCGTTTTAGGTAAGTTCGATAGAATCCAATGCGAAAGCGATTAAAACTAAAGCAAAACGCTCTTTATGAATCGTGTTCTAAATTGAAATGTAATACAAAAAATTATATTAGAGTTGTTGAAAGTAGCGATTAGCAAAGTTTTTTCACTCAATCGTTTTATGAAATAAAAACGGATAGAGAATTCATTTTTCAACAACTCTATTATAAAAAATTAAAATTTAGTTTATACAGGTTTTCTAATATTTTAATTCATTCTAAAGTCCCACAATGGGTCTACAGGTAGTCGCCAGATCCGTATTATTTGCATAAGATTGATCCGAAGTAGCTGCATTCAAAGTAAGATTGATTTTACTTTTTGTAAAATTAGAGTTGGCACAGTTGCCTCCGTTGTTTGTACACTTCGCATTTCCAGGTTTTGCACCTGTGGAAAGAGTCGTAAGCCAAGTGACGAAGTTGGTTCCTCCCGAATCCACTTTATACATATCTTCTGATGTAGTAATCGTGTGTACGTCGCCCGGAGCGATGTAATACGAATAATTTGTAGTTCCAGCCGAAATCCCATTCATGGAAGTAACTGCTTGTTGTGTCCAGCCGCAGCTGGATCCATCCGTGGATGCGGTAGTTCCGTCTGGAACGGAACTACCGTCGCTGTCTCCAAATAAAGAGGAGTAGGTTTTAGAGGAATCATAAGGATCTGTCGTTTTTTCATCCGAATAAGTCGGAGCCGAGTTGATGATATTCATCACTTTGTAAAAAAATCTTTGGTTTCCGTCAAAAGTAGCAGTGTATTGACCCGTTTTATCTCCCGATCCATTGTAGTGTGTAGATACCTTCGTAAAAAAATCTTGAATAGAAGGGTTTCCTACAGTGAGATAGTTAGCCGCAATTCCAGCTATCCAAGTAGGCAAATTTGAATCGGCTCCCCACTGGGTACTTAGATTGGAAAAAAAACCGTTAGGAACAATCCCGTTAGACGCATCAATGAGCATATTCATTTTTGCGGATGAATTTAGTCCTGAAATAGTTTCACGTACAATAGGGTAATTGAGTAGAGTTCCATAACCTCCTGCGCTTTGTCCGGTCACGAATACATTCTGAACTTGAGGATACTCTGTCTGAATATACTTTAATACAGAAAGCACATTATCATAACCTTTATGTTTTACCACTACCGATGATCCCGTAGTTGGATCGATATAAGTCATATCTTTGGAGCCGAAGTGTAGATCACCAGTGCAATAGGGAATAAAAACTACATCATAATCTTTGAATGGATTGGAGCCGTTATTTGTATTCATTACACCTTGAAAGACGAATTTTACGAACAAATCCGGAGTCTTTTCGAGCTGATTAAAATAAGTAGTCGTATTATTTCCAAAACAGTTATACCCACTCCAACAAGCTCCTCCTCCCATAAAATTGATGAGCAGTTTGTCATTGGATGTTTTTACTTTTTTCCTATAGAATGAAAACGTTTTATTTTCGGTAGAACCGGAGCAAGAAGGGTTATAGGCTCTATTTGAATAATTGGCTCCGGAAATGGTAATGGTTCCAGGAGAAGGAGTAATCTTTTCGTAAGGATTGTATAAAAGATCGGCTAAGACTAATGCTAAGAGAGTTTTGTCTTGATCATCATCGTCTTTTTTACAATTTATAAAGGTAAGAAATAGACAAATCGTTGTTATATATAGAATCCATCGTTTCATTTTTTTAAGCTCCTTTTCCTCTTTCCAATTTTTGATTCTTCAATCATAGAACTCTTAGGTAAGAAAGTCAATCGATACCGGAAAAAATTGGACTCGGTTTTAAAACGTTCTTGGAACTTTAGAGTTTTTATAAAACAAACAATGAAGTTTAGGTTTTGAGCCATAAAAACATTAAGATGAATTTTTCTATAGATTCAAAAATTTTAAAAAGGTTATCTCTATAAAATCCTAGAAAAATGTGACTGTAAATTTTAAACTAAATCTCTTCAAATTTATAATTTCTTACACAAAACTTAGAACGTGCGGCTTGTAATAAAATTCGAAAGTAAATTTGTCCATTCTAAAAATGTAACTGAACTCATTGTAAAGCACTTCTATAAAACTGAATCGTAAAGATTGAATACGTGTTACTGTTACGTGGTCTACACTTCGTTTTTTTGCCTCGGGTTCATTGATGATAATGTATTCGTATCAATTATATTCAGTGAATATCTACTATAAAGCGGTTGATCGAACGTGAAAACTTTTACGGTCTTAAACCTATCGAAAACGAGAGTAAAAGTTATAAACTATAAATGGATATAAGTTGTAAAAACTAGAATTTAATTCTGTTCCTCTCGTTACTCAGACGTATAAAAACAGTACTAAAAATTAACGGTCAATTTTACAAAGATGTGAAAGCCTAGAAAATTAGAATTGTTGAAAAGTGAATTCTCATCTGTTTCCGTTGCATTACTCATAACTAAATAATAAAATACTTAATATTTTACATGGAATCAGCGTTTTGTGATAGAATTAACGGTACTCAATTTTATATAGATCAGTAAAATGGACAATTGAAGCAGTTTTGTTAAACTCTATTATAGAATTTTTCAACAGATCTATTTCATCTAACTTAGAGCGATTGGGTTTTTGAAGAAAATTTTAATATTCTAAGTTTTTAAATAAGTTCAGTATAGAATTATTCAGATAGTAAATCAGTTGAAGGTTTTATAGGATCAATTATCAATCAAAAAAGATAGAAACAATAGAAATAGAATAGATGCAAAAAAAATAATATTTTTGTTACGTTTTAGAAAAAACAGTACAAATTTTAAAATGTAAAAATCATAATGTAACATGAGTTTGACGTAAAAAAAACAGGGCGAAGAGCCCGGTCAAGTTATTGTGAAATTTTAGAATCAGATTCAATTTTTAGAAAATACCAATAACTTGATCCTAAAACGCTTTCGTAAAAAGCGTTTTACTGAGTTTCCAACGGGATTCATAGAGAGCGTTGTGCTTTAGTTCATTCATCGATCCCTTTCTCAAGAAGGCACTGCTTAAGTTCAATATTGGATTGTTTGAGTCAGTTAGGCCGAGCTCACGTAATGTAAGATTGAAAGTCGCATAAATATTCAAAAAGTTGAATTCGCTTGGATAGGTTCTTGACTGTATAAAAGGGAGAGATTTTTCCAAAAAAAACTTTAAAAAATGTGGGGAAATCTAAAGCAATTTTTAGGAAATATTTTAAAAAAATCTCAGCTTTTGACTCTAATTCGAAAATAATTTTTACAATAATTGCTTGCCCGGGCGCCTGAATTCTATAAATTGGTTTTTGCGATGTTTTGTCCGTTCGGGCAAAAATTTTAGCAAATAACTGAAGCAAAGTTAAAAAAGCGAATGATTTTCATTCTACTTTTTGGTTTGTTTTCGGGAAGACTTAAGTTCATTTACAACATATATACTGCGATAGAGAGGTTCTTAAGAGTAGAGGTGCTCTTAAGAACACAAGAAATGTAAAGATTAGCAAAGACAATTTTGATTGAGTAGATGTTGCGCACTGTAACGAGATTCGCGCGATATCAAATCTCGAACGAGATCGGTAATTCAAAAAATTTTTACAGCTACACATCATTCTACAGGTTAAACAAATGCTTCTTCTCTTAGGAGGAGATAGCCCTTGGATG
>NZ_AHMN02000012.1 GCF_000243695.2 Leptospira kirschneri serovar Cynopteri str. 3522 CT
TTCGGCAATATTTTTTGAAATTTTCTGAGTGTATTTTCTCCAATTTTTGCGTCTGAAAGACGCCTTATTTTCGTCATAAACTAATGACGAAAATCTCATTTGTTTTGTTTTGAAAAAACGAAATGTGTAAATGAGCATTAGCGAATTTTTGAAATTGCGGAACGCAATTTTTATTCTTGCTGAAGAGCAAGCCCACGCACAAGTTAAAAAGTACAGATAAAACCTGGTTTTAGTCTGAAATTTTTGACTTGTGTAAGTGGGCGTTACCTATTTTTTAGAAAATGCGGTTAAAACCGCATTAAATCTATGCTCATGGCTTTTTGAAACGAAAAGGGTAAATGAGCATTCATAAATTTTAGAAAATTTCGCCTATAAGCTCATTTTGATTTTTGACCGCATAAACTATTTTTGAAATCAAAAAAAGCCCTTAGAGGGCAAAATTTTGAATTATAGCGGTAAAAATATTCATAAGTAGTTGACTAGTTGAGATGAATAGTTATACAATCACCTCAACAAATACAAAAAAAAAGCAGTGATTGTAATCGCACGCCAATGCGAACTACAATCCCAACACATGGTAATTCACGGTTACCGCATGTCAGTTTTAACTGCTAATGTTTGTAGGTAGATACTACCAAACATTAGATAAAAAGGCAAGAGCGTACAAGTCGATCACCAAGGTGTTGGTGGTCGACTTTTTTGTTTTCATAACAGCGTTTTGAGATGAAACAAACGATAAAGATAACATCTCCGCCCCTCATTCTAGCAGCAAGAATAGAAGCGGATAGATAGCCGTTAGATGGTGAGTGTTTTCTATGCCGTCGACGGGCGTAGTGTTGTAATAATCGGTCGGGGTGGTCATCCTTGTGTGGCTCTCATTTGTTCCGTGGCTAGGATAGCGGAAAAAAGACTAATGAGGTCAACCGTAGCGAAAGGCGATATACAGTTGATAGTGTCCAATGTTTCAGTTCGAAACATTGGGCAGTCTGCCCTCTGCTCTTGGCTCAACCAGTTGATTTCAGATTGTCGCTCATCTCAAACCAGCTTAAATCATTTGAATTTCTTCGGCTGAACACCTCGAAATTCTTCGGACTTGGTAGCTGGCGTAGGTCTAGCAAAGTCTGACCTAGGCAGATAACAAGTAACCAACCGAAGGGCGGTAGAAAATTGACAATCAAGGCGGTCGGATCAACTATGTTTGTTCCGACCACCAACTACAATTATTGATTACCTACTCCAGTCAATTCTTATGCTCGCTATGCTCCGCTACATTGACTGGGATAAATTTACGGAAAGAAAAATTTAAGAAAATTTGTTAATGCCCATTTAAGCGTTTCTGGTACAGTACCAAAAACACATAATGGGTAACTCCGTTATGGCTCGATTTTCTCGATAGCCTTCGGCAATATTTTTTGAAATTTTCTGAGTGTATTTTCTCCAATTTTTGCGTCTGAAAGACGCCTTATTTTCGTCATAAACTAATGACGAAAATCTCAT
>NZ_AHMN02000013.1:0-150000 GCF_000243695.2 Leptospira kirschneri serovar Cynopteri str. 3522 CT
GAGCCATAACCTTACCCACAAGTATTTAGATTTCAATATTAAATCTGTGGGAATTACGACAAATCCTCTGTAAAACTGAGTTCCCGCCCTTATTTTTGGGTGGGGGCGGAGGTGGAGAAATTCGGAAGACTTTTCTCTATCAGAAAAACATGCTTTTTGCAAGTAAAAAGACTCATTCTTGTCGGAACACTTGAAAAATGTGCGTTTTTGAGCCTTATGATTCTAAAATCCTATTCAACTTGTGGGTAAGGTTATGATAGAGAGCGTTCAGCTGAGCCTCAATCACTTTTGTATTGGATTTTACAGAACTTACTTGAAACTGTATTTTGGAACAAACATTTAGATACTCAATTGGATAGGGATGAGTAACGAAAAACGAACCAAACAAAGAACACTTAATTTATATCATACGAACAAAATTTCTAGGAACTACTACAAAAAGTAGTACTACAAGTCTAAAATCGCCTCTATACACTATTCAAAACAATCAAGAAAAGAAAGAATTTGTAGTAGTTCCTAGAAACCTGGATTTTACAGACAATTCTGAAAATGTGGGAACTCATACCATGATAAAACTCACGTAAAATAGACATAATCTCTAGGAACTACCGCATTTGTTATTATTACTATAAAATCCAAAAAGAATCAAATTTTTGCATAGAATTGCAGTTTGTGGTATGGTCACCAAACAGAAGTTTTACGCAAAAACCAAATTGAAGATTGTTACTTTGGATTTTATAGAGATTCATTCAATTGACTTTGATTTTAGAAGCCAAAAGAACCGCACGTTTCCGAAGAGAAGAAATTTCCTCTCCTTTTGTAGAATAAGAAAGTGTAACGCCCATTCTGCGATATGGTCTTGTAATAGGTTTTCCGAAAATTCTAAAATCCGATTCAGACATTCCAGATGCAATATCCAACCCACTAATTTCGGGTATTTTATTTTCAGCACTCGCAAGAATTACAGCGCTTGCGCCTTTTCTTTCCAGAGTAATTTCTGAAATAGGAATTCCCAAAATCGCTCTAAGATGAAGTTCGAACTCGTTGAAGTTCTGTGTTCCGGCTAACGTAACCATCCCGGTATCATGTGGCCTCGGAGAAAGTTCCGAAAAATAAACCTTATCCTCGGTTAAAAAAAATTCCACTCCCCAAATACCAAAACCAGTCAGTTCTTTTGTCACTGCGTCGGCCATTCTCTGCGCTTCTTTTAGTTGAATTTCCGAAATTGCGGCCGGTTGCCAGCTTTCCTGATAATCTCCTCTTTCTTGTCGATGACCGATCGGTGGACAAAATAAGGTTTTACCGTTTTTCTGAGTAACCGTTAAAAGAGTAATTTCCGACTCGAAAGGAATAAATTCTTCCACGATAATTTCTGCGGCACCGGCACGGCCTTTTGTTTGAGACGCTTCCCAAGCTTTGGAAATTTCTTCTTGAGACTGGATAACTGATTGCCCTTTTCCAGAAGAAGACATGAGCGGTTTTGCAACACAAGGAAAACCTAATATTTCCGTTGCTTTAATTAGTTCTTCTATAGAAGAAGCGTATACATATTTAGCCGTTAGAAGTTTTAGATCTTTAGCAGCGAGATCTCGGATCGATTTACGATTCATAGTAAAATTGGCAGCTTTTGCCGAGGGAACAACTTGATAACCTTGTTTTTCATATTCGTAAAAACGTTCTGTTTGAATCGCTTCGATTTCTGGAACAATCAAATCCGGTTTATGTTTTGCTACGACTTGATCTAAAAGATTTCCGTCCAACATATTGATGATTTCTTTTTCGTGAGCGACTTGCATAGCGGGAGCATCGTTATAAGAATCGACTGCGATAACGTATTGCCCCAATCTCTGAGCCGCGATTACAAATTCTTTACCGAGTTCACCGGAACCTAAAAGAAGGATTTTCTTTTTCATAGTCTGGGACAGATTGGAAGAGTGAATAGAAAGATCAAAGAGAAAATTAAAATTAACAACAAAATTCTATTGTCGAACTCGGAATTATAGTTGTTCTTACGTTTTGGAAGAAACTTTTGCAGTAATTTATATATTCTAAAAATCAAATATACAATTTATTTGTTCTTTATTATAGAACTTTGATAATCGACATAATCAATTTCGTTTTTATTTAAGCGGATTGCTCCCTTAAGAGTATGTAAAATCAATGTATCACCGACTTGAGTAACGATCGCGCCTGAAAGTTTTGAACCGTCTTCTTTGACTACAGTTTCAAAAACATTATAATATTCATAAATTTCAGATTCGTATTTCAAAACGTTTTCTTCTATCTTTGTTTGAATTTTGTTCAAGGCTTGATCTAATTTGGAATTTTGATCCCTCTGAATTTCCGAAGAAATCGAAGAAATAAAAGGTTGGACTTCGTTAGAATCTTGTTCGGCTAAGGCTTGGTCGACTATAATTCGGTCTACGCGGACAAGAGTTTCTATTTCTGCAATTTCTTGAGGAGTTTCTACAAAAGTGGTTTTTTGAAGACTGAAATTTTCGATTTTCTGAATCGTAGCAAGTTCTTTAGAAATATCTTCTTTGTTTTCCACTTTTGTCAAAATGAGTTGGATCATTCGATCCTGACTCGGCCTTATAAGAGAAACTTCCCTTTTGTCTAAAACAACCTCGTTTTTTTCCAAAAATATTATAAATTCATCATATACTTTCTCGTTCATCGTTTTGATTTTTTCCAAGATTTTATTCGGAATTTTGAAATTCATCCCGACTGCACCTTCGTAAACTTTTACTTCAGGAGATTGACTACCTTCCGTGAGTTTTAATGAAAAAATACTTCCTCGAACATCCGCAACCGTCGTGGAAGTAGATATATAAAAAGACTCATCCGTTTTAAGTTTGTCCGTTTTAATCAACAATTCTCCAGATTGAAAATAAAGATTTGTTTCTTTGTGCTGTTTGTTTGGAAGATTTTTTAATATGATTTCTGTATAAGGTTTTATTCGAATCAGATTTCCATTTCCGGATTGAATATCAACCGATCCGGAAAAAGTTCGAATCAGATCGCATTCCTGTAAAATTAGGCCTGTGGAAGAAGGTAAGATTTTTCCATATCTAACGATTTCAATTTCGCCGGTATGAAAGATTATGATCATTTTTGAAGGAACAATTTCTTTTGGGAGGAACAAATACGCAATTAGGTTGCAAGAGAAAAACAAATTCAAGACGAGTATATAGATAAAAAAAAAGATCGAAATTTTTTTTTGCATCGTACTTCTCCATATAACATTTTAAATTCATACAATGCCCTGTCTAAAAATAATTTTTCAAGAGAGATCACAGTCATGAATTAAAAAACATATTTTTCACTTTGAAAAATATTTTATTTTAAGACCGAAATCAATTCAAGTCCCCTAAGTAATATGAGTTCAGTATAACGCGAAAGGGATCGATGCGAGAAAACTAAAGCTATCTCACTCTATGGGTGCTCGAAGTAACTCAAGCAACGCTCTCTACGAATCGCGTTTTCGATCGTGTTCTAAATTGAATCTAAAGACGATTGTTATATTATATTTTCCGTATACAATTTATTAACCAGAGCTAAAGAGCCCGGTTCGGCTGCTGTGGCAGCCGGATTTGCCGGTTTCTTATGCCTTGCCACGTTAGATATTACGATTTGTTTAAAATATTAATATTTTTGAATATTCTAAAAGTTAGAATTAAAAATTTTTACGAAATGTAGATTCGTTTTTAAGTTCTTTTCTACGATATGCGTTCGGATTTGTTCCGGTAAACTTTTTAAATTCCATATAAAACGCAGATTTAGAACTAAATCCCGCGCTACTTCCGATTTCAGCAGTAGTTTTATCCGGATGATCGAGAAGAAGTTTTTTAGCCTCTTCAACTCTATGTTGATTGATTAAAGAAGGAAAATTGTTGCCAAATTCCACGTTGATGATTTCAGAAAGTTGATGGAGACTTAAACCAAGTTCTTTAGCTACATTTTCTTCCTTTAAAGATTTTTGAAGAAATACTTTTTTCTTTTCTAAAAGGTTCTTAACGTTTTGGACAATTTCTATCACATTTAAAGAACTAGTCGTGGACTTTCTAGTTTGTATGGAATCTTTATCTTCAAGTTTCTGAGACTTTTTCCGATTCAAAAATTCATTCAAAGAAAAACTTACTAAGATAGAATGAAAAGGTAAAAATAATACAACCCCAAACACGGAAAAATAATTAAACGGATAAAAATCAAAATGAAAAATAGTTTTATAAATATCTAATACTAAAAACACGGCCCAAGACGTGGTATAAAGAAATCCAATCGAAGAGTTAGGGCCGAAAAATTGATAGTGTACCCGTATAAAATAAAAAGAAGAAAGGCCTACCGTAACGACTAAAAGTAAAATTCTATGATCATACCAAGAATGTAAGAGGGGAATTAAAAAATATAAAACTCCTAAAGCTCCAGCGATCCAAAAAAACACAGAACGATAAACTTTTTTTTGGTTGGTTTTATCTACCGAGAATAAATATAAAAATAAAAGTACGTAAGAAATCCCAAGGAACAAAAAATAACTGTGTCGAAATAGATTATTTGTATTTCCCGCAATTTCTGCAAAAGTACGTCCGTGAAGAAAATAAAAAGTAACAAGAACAGAAATGATATACAATAAAAAAGAAACGAAAGTAAAATTCCTAAATCGATAATAACAAAAAAGAGAATAAAAAATCGCAATCATTACAATTCCTATGATTGAATAAGAAATGATCGATCTAAGTCTTTTACGAAGTTCAAATTCCTCTAAGCCCATGATTTGAATTCGATAATTGATATCTTCGTTCGATAAAACAAAAAGATAGAAAATTCTATTTTCGTTAGGTTCTAAATCTATTCTGAAATGAGGTAAATTCGTGAGAATCTTTTCATCTTCTATACGATTTGAATAACCAGATTTCGCAGAAACGAACTTTCCGCTTTTATCAAAAAAACAAAGCTGAGTATCTGGAACGTTCAACCATCCGAGTAAAAGAATTCTACTTTGGATCGTGGATTCGGAATTTTTAACGCTAAATCTAAGCCAATTCCCAAAAGGTGTTCTTTTTACGCGTAAAACTTCGGTCAGAATTTGATGCCATTCTAAATCTTCCAAACCATCTATATGATCCGGAGAACAACCTGCAAATTGTTGCCCCCTATATCTATATTCTATAAGGGAACTTATGTTTTTTGAAGAAGTTTCCTGGGTAAGTAATACCGATTCAGGATGAGCAAAAACCGGAAAAAAAGAAATAAAAACGCCAAAAATCAGCACAAAAATTCTAAAATTAGAAGTTAGGGTTTTATACATTCCGATTCACTAACCTTCATTTTAACAATATCATTGTTTTAAAAAATATTTCCAAAGCAAATTTAGTTTTTATTTTCTCTGTAAAAAATTTCAATTTCTATGATTCTTACTTAGAACTGTAACAGTGAAGTGAGCGGTCCTGAATCCTACCTTTAAGTTTCAAAATTCACGTCACCCTACAATGATTGGATATTAACCAATGATCGACATACTATTACTTTTTTAATTCTTAAAAAAGATTTTTTCAATGTTTTTATGTTTGGTTCACAAATTACAAAAATAGTTTAGAAATTCCAAATAACTCGATTTTTGAAAAAGTGATTGTCCAATTTTATAATCTTGGAAAGTCTATTCCTTCAGTAGGGATTGTAGAGAGTAGGTTTCAATTTCTTTTCCTTCCCTTGTAAAATTACAGATTTTCTTATCTCGGTTCGTGAGTTCTAATCGAGGTTTGATATTCTTAAATCATGGAGTTAGCTGATTATGGACACGCACGCAATTTTAGAAAATGTGCTAAACCCGCCGGTATTGTTTTTCTTCCTTGGGATGGGAGTCGTTTTTTTTAAATCGGATTTGGTGATTCCCGAATCCCTGTCTAAATTCTTTTCAATGTATCTTCTTTTTGCCATCGGCTTTAAGGGAGGACACGAATTATCCAAAACCGCATTCAGTCAAGAACATCTTTTTACTCTGCTTGCATGTTCGGTTATGGCGGTTATAGTTCCTATCTATGCCTATTTTGTTTTGAAAATTAAACTCGATAAGCACAACGCCGCCGCCTTAGCGGGTTCCTTTGGTTCTATTAGCGCCGTCACATTTGTAACGGCAGGCGCTTTTCTACACAATCTGAAAGTGGAATATGGCGGGTTTATCGTCGCTGGGATGGCCCTAATGGAATCTCCTGCGATCGTAATCGCCGTGGTTTTAGACCGTTTAAATAAAAATAAAATGAACGGAGGTGGGGCTATCAACTGGAAGGCTCTGTTACACGAAGCTCTTTTTGGTTCTTCGATTTATCTTTTAGTCGGAGCTCTAATCGTAGGTTATGTCACCGGAGATTCTGGTTGGAAAGCGGAGAAAGTTTTTGCGGATGATCTATTTAAGGGAATTCTTACATTCTTTCTTTTAGATATGGGTATTTCAGCCGCTCGTAGATTTAAAGAACTCGCTAACGTTGGATTATTCCTAATTGTTGCGGCTATTGTTTTGATGATTGTAAACGCAACAATAGGTTTGGTTCTTACTAAAGTGATCGAAATGCCAGCCGGAGACGCTTTGATGTTTGTAGTTCTATGTGCTTCTGCGTCCTATATAGCCGTACCTGCCGCTATGAAAGATATGATTCCGGAAGCAAATCCGAGTGTCTATCTTACCGTTGCGCTTTCGATTGTTTTTCCGATTAACATTGTTGCGGGAATTCCGCTCTATTACTATCTCGTGACTTCAACTTAAGGAAAAAAGTTTTATTTTCTCGACAATTGTTTTTATAACTCATTTCAAAACTCTAATTTTATGATCAGATTCGAGTTCCCTGAAAGGTTGTCGAGAAAATTGGATTTAGAATTCTCCGGATCTGTAGGAAATAAAAAATTGAGTTTATCAAATAATAAAATCCTATAAGATTTGGTGTAATTCTTATCTATCAAGTTTTATGTGAATTCTTTTTAAAAACTTAAAAAGAATTCATAAATGATTATATTCATTTTTTAAATTAAACACTTATTGAATGAATTATAATTCGATTCCTATTTAAACGAATAACAGAACTTTTCTGAATGATTCTTTTATTTTGATTAAATAGAATTTCTTAAATAAAAAACGAAGGGTTAATTAAATGACTTCGAGCCAAAAAAAACATTCTGTAAAAATAGGTTTCATTTTTTTCTTTCTCCTTTCCTTTGGGAATGGAGCGTTATTGTCTCAAACCACCCAGACGACGGAGAATAAATCTTCCGTTGAATCCCCCGCCAGTACAAAGCAGGTGACCGATACAAAATCCGAAGACGCGGATTACGTTTCTCCCATGAAAAAAGAAGGAGTAAACGCTGAATATAATCGACATATGTTTATTGATCCGGATCTTTCTAAAACCGTGAACAAATATTCCAATAAACTTTGGGTCAACGATTGGATTAAGTTAGGATTTTATCTAAGACCTAGATACGAATCCAGAAACAATCTCAATTTCGATAAATCCAATCATGCTTATACCGATCGTATCATGCAGACTTCTGCATTTTATTTTCTTATCGATCCAAGTCCGTATGTAACTTTTAAAATCACAGTCCAAGATACCAGAGTTTGGGGTGGCGCTTCTCCAGCAAACGTAGGAGACATTCGTTCCGGTTTTTTTAGTAACACTCCTACTCTTAGCTCCGACCCGAACGTTCCTGGCAGGCCGAACAATTCAGTCGCTTCCAATAATACGAGTATTCGAGAAGCTTTTGTGATGATCAAAAAACTTCCTTTAGATGCGAAAGTACAGGTTGGTAGACAGATTTGGGCTTATGGAGATCAAAGAATGTTAGGCGGCGCAAACTGGACCATTAACGGTCTTTCTTATGACGGCGCTAGAGTGATGTTCGACTATGAGAGTTTTAGTTCCCATTTTTTTGTAGCAAGGCCCTTTTGGACGCAAAGTGGCGTAAACGGGGTTGTCTCAGCGAACGATCCTAAATTAAATTCGACTGTAACAAACACAAATCCATCTGCGTCTCAATCGGACACAACTCTTTTTGGTACTTATAATACTTTCAAAATTTTGAATGAAGTTGTTTTAGATGTTTATAATATAGATGTGGTTAAAAAATGGATTCCTCAAACTACTCCTTCTTCTACCGCAGATGACGTTCTAGCCCAAAACCGTAAAAAGCAAAACGACATGCTTTATACAACCGGTTTTAGACTTACAAACAGAACCAATAAGAACAACCTTCCTCAAGGAAAGGGCTGGGATTGGACGATCGAAAGCGCTTGGCAAAACGGTTATAACGGCCAAAGAATTCATCAAAAGTTTTTTGGTTACGATCTCCCAACTACAACCGAAGACGGTATTCCTCTTGCTAATACTAGAACGGAAAGAGTCAAATATTCGGGACAATTCCATGTAGTTCAAACCGGTTATACCTTTGCAGAAAAGTTAAGAATAGGTGCTCAATATACTTACGCTTCCGGAGACAACAATAGAGCCGACGGAAGTGTTTCTACTTTCCAAACTCTCGTCAATCCTCGTTTTGGAGTAATTCCCTATTGGAACAACGTAGCGGGTCTTTCCGAAAACATTGATACTAAAAATCTAAGTTCTTGGAACGCGAACATTACTTACAAAAACGAAAAATGGGGTATGTTCCAAATCGCTTATATTATCAACGATAAGGTTCAGAAAAACGACGCTTGGTACGCGATCAACGGCGGTGCAAATTCTATCGCAGGTTCTGCGCTCTCTTCTCCCGTAGCAACGTCGACTAACGTATCTGGTGGAACTTCTGCTGCTGGTTCGACCGAAAATTATACTGGAAATTCTTTTACACAACCTTATTCAACAGGTAGAAATATTTATAACGAATTGGATCTAACTTGGATGTTTCAAATCAATGATAATGTATCTATTTGGACGGGTGCAGGTTTCTTAATTGCCGGTAATTCAATTCGAAACTATAGAAACAGTCCTTTGATATACAACACAACAACGAACGAATTTGAATTAAATTCCGCCGCGTTTATGAAACAACATACCTCAGCAAACAATGCGAGCGTATTTTTCTTTCAATTGAACGCCGCACTTTAAAGAGGAGGCTTAAGGCCGATGACCGTTTTATCTTATCTGATAGTCTTAATGTCGCTTGTTGCACCTTTTTTAGCGGCAAAGGTGCTCGGTAAAAATTTTTTAGAACAAGATTCGGTTTTATTCATCGGTCTTACTCTTCAAGCCGTTTTGGGGTTCATTTCTTCCATTTATGTTTATGGATATGAACATCGCAAAAGAACTACCGTACTTTTAGGATATTCCGTATTCTTTCTTAGTACGGGTCTTTGTTATTTAGTCGGAAAGACATTATGGCTGATTCTATTTTGGGAATTATCAACTGTTAGTGCTTTTCTTCTTTATCAAGGAGGCAAATGGACTCCAAACTCCATAAAAAGTTTTATCGCGTTAGTCGTCGCGGGTGGAGTAGGAGCATTTTGTTTTACGTATTGGATCTATTCACCTAAAAGCGAATTTGGAAATATGTTTTTGGTAGCCGGCCTTTTGGTCAAAGCAGCTTTTTTTGGTTTTCATTTTTGGCTTCCGGAGGCACACTCCGGTTCTCCTGCTCACGCATCAGCCGCTTATTCCGGAATTCTGGTAAATCTTCCTTTGATTCTTTTTCATCAACTAGTAGCACCTTGGTTTGGAAATACGATCTATATTAAAATCTTAATTCCTCTCGCGGGTTTTGGAGTTCTCTGGGCGGGTCTTTCTTCCTTATTTTCAAGAGATGCAAAAAAAGCGATCGCTTATAGTACTGTGGAGAATATGAATTTTCTATTTCTCTGCATCCTTCTTTCCGCTTTGTGGAAAGACAGCGAAATAGAAAGTTTAAAAGTGTTGAGCAGATCTTTTTCGTTTCTGTTCATCTTGTCTTTGATCCATCATAGTATCAGCAAAACGTTTCAATTCCTTTCGATTGGATACCTCACTAAAATATCAGGTTTTTCGAATGTAGATCAGAATACAGGAGTAGGTAGAATTTCAGGACTTCCAACTTCTTTGCTGAGTTTGGGAACAATTAGTTTTCTTGCAATTCCAGGAACAACTGGGTTTCTTTCCGAAGCCACCTTTGTAAAGTTAGTCGCAGGTGTTTTGGAAATTCCAGGACAAAGTGCAATTCTTATTTTACCACTTTTGATTCTGGTTTCCTCCGGTTTGGTCTTAGGTGCGGCGGGACATTTGAGAATTTTCTTAGGAATGGTTTTATCCAGACCAAGAACAAATTGGCCGGAACATAAACCTTCTCGTTCAGTATTTTATTCTATTTTTTCAAGCGGTATTTTGATCTTAATCGTTTCGTTTGGAATTTCGGCTTACGCTCTTTATCATTCACCCACCAAAGAATGGTTAGACGAAGAGTGGTATAAAGGTCTTGCGATCGTGAACTTTATCGGGCTCGGAATGATTGTACTGGTTGGAATCATGGGTTTGAGAACCAAAATTTCCAAAAGAAAACTTTGGGACTGCGGCGGAAATTACGGAGGTGCTGACGTTGCAATTCCTTCCGACGGAATTTCAGATCCTCTCTTTCCTTCTTTGGGAAGATACTTCACCAACGTAGAAGGGAATTCTCGTTTGGATGAAGGAATACTTCAGGGAATTATAAAATTCTTAAATGTATTCAAAACCAAACCGAACGAGACAAACGAAGAATCGATCTCGATTAATCTTGCTTTTTCTTCTGTGACGGTGGTGATTCTTCTATTCGTAATTATTGGCCTGAAGTTGACCGAGGGAGACTTATGGAAATTATTCTTAAATACCTTGACCCGATAATTCGGGTTTTATCATTTATCGTTCTTCCGTTTTTATGCGGAGGACTGGTTCAAAAAATAAGGTCTTATTCTCAAGGAAGAGTGGGCTCCCCCGTTTTTCAAATTCTTTATGATACTTGGAGAATGATCCGTAAAAAACCTGTAGACGGACCGTTTTCAGGATTTTTTACGGAAGCTTCTCCTCTTATAGCCTGTTTATCTGGAATTGCGGTTTGGAGTTTGACTAGTTTCGAATGGGGATCTTTTCTTTTGATTCCGTTTTTAATTGGGATCATGAGATTTGCGTTACTCGCTTATTCCGTAGAAAACGGTACGTCTTTCGCGGGAATGGGCGCAGCGAGAGAAGTTATACTCTACGTGTTCTGTGAACCAATTATGATTTTGGTTCTCGTGGTATTTGAATCACATCTGGTATTTAATGCAAACTTTGCAAGCCTCGCGTTCGGAGGTTTATTCCTCTTAGGAACTTCTTTGATAATTTTAGCGGAACTCGCCAAACCGCCGTTTGACGATCCTAGAACTCATTTGGAACTTACTATGGTTCATGAGGCTATGTTGCTCGAAGCATCCGGAAGCAGAAGGGCCCTTTTTGAATTAGCGCAACAATTTAAAACGTGCGCGTTATTTCTATTTGTAGCTAAGATGGGAGTTTATCACGGAGAATTTTTTTTAAGTCGTTCCGTACCTACTTTTTGGCTCGACATAGTCGCGGTTTTAGGAGCCATTTTCGTTTCAATTTGTGTGGGTTATATAGAAGCGAATAGTACTCGAAGAAAGTGGCTCTGGGTTCCAGAGTTACTCGGTTTAAACTTCATCTTCATGCTCTTTTTGGGCATTCTTCTTAAATTAGGTTGATCAGTTATATGGGAACAGAATTCAGTTATCTAATTTTACTTTTAATCGGAGTTGTGATTCTTCTTGAAAATCGTTTGAAAAGACTAGTCCTTCTTCTTGCGTTTCAAAGTGTATTTCTTTTAGTCCCTCTTTTCGAAGATGGTGGATACGGCACTCACAGTTTATTTCTAGCGGGAATGATTTTACTCTTCAAAGTGATCCTAACTCCTTGGATTCTTTTTTTGACCGCCAGGAGAACAAACTCAGTAGAATCTACTTTTCCAAAAGTGGATTATATTCCCACCTTCGCCCTTCTTTTGATAGGAGCAATTGTTGGTTTTCTTATATTAGGTTTTACTAAATTTCGATTCGGCCAAGTAAATCAAATGTCCTTTTTATATACGTTTCTTATATTGTATGTAGGTATGGTGGGATTCGTAGTTCGTCGTCATTGGGTTGGGGTGATCGCTTCGTTTGCTGTTTTTGAAAACGGAACTTTTCTTTTGACTCAAATTTTAAGAACGGAATTGCCTTTAGGAATCGAATTCGGTTCTTTCTTGGATGCGGTATTTATCATCGGAGCAGCAGCAACTCTTAGAATCAGTATGGAAGTTTCCTCCGAAAACGAAAAAGACGAGGTGTCCGTATGAATCTTTTTATACTAAACGGAATCGGAGTAGTCGTTCTATTTCTAATTTTACTAGCGTATGTTTTAGCACCTACTAAGGGCCAAAAAAAAATAGCAATGTGGTCTTTTCTAATGATCCTTTGTACTGGACTTACGTTTGCGGCTTGGAACTTAGAAGGATTTGCTCTTCAATGGGTTTTAATCGAAGCGACTACTTTTACGGGAGCCTTATTAGTATCTTCCAGTAGAACTTCGAAGTTGTTTCCGATCGCATGGAAATTTCTCTTGATCAACTCATTCGGTCTCGGAATCGCATTTTTAGGGATCATCATTTTAACGGCAACGTTACACGGAATCGATCATCCCGTAGAAGTTCTTGCGGGCAAATTATCCGAACATCCAGAAAACCTATGGCTTGAGATCGGGCTTTGGTTGGCTATCTTTGGTTATTCCGCAAAACTAGGTCTTTTTCCAAATCACGTCTGGGTCGTGGATACTTATGGAGAAAGCCCGAGTCAAATCTCCGCGTTGATTGCAGCATTTGTTCCGGTTGCGGTAAGTTATGCGTTACGCCCGTTCATCCACATGGATCATCAATTGTATCCGACAACTTTCAGCGCCTCAGACGGATTGTTGATTTTAGGAGTTATAACGATGTTACAAAGTATCGTTGCACTCTATCAAAGAAACGACCTCAGAATGATGACCGCGAAAGTCGCTTTGTTTCATAGCGGTGCGATCGGAATTTTTCTTTGGATGGATTTACCGGATCCAGTTTTTAATTTCGTAATGGCCGGAAACATAGTTTTGAAATCGGTATTATTCTTAACGATGGGAATCGTAAGAATGGATGCAGGTAAAAGAGAATTGAGTAAGATTTTCCTTTCCGAAAAAATTAACAAAAAAGCACTTTCGCTTTATACCGCGTCTTTATTTGTCGCGTTTGTACTTCCAGGTTCTCCGATTTTCGTAAATGATCTTTTACTTTTGAAAGTAGGTTGGGCTCAAGGCCAATGGTTTGTGATCACGGTTCCGTTTTTAGGATTGATCTTCTTCGGTGTGTTACTCTACAAAACGGTTCCACTTTTTAACTTAGAAGACAGACCTTTTGCAAAAGAGTTTGCGAGTACTTTACAGATTCGTATGACTAACTCTCTTTTACTTTTTATAATGGTGTTGGGTCTAGGTATATGGGGTTTTTATCACCTACTGCAAGGAGAATTTTGAATGCGCAGCGTAACTGGTTTCTATCCTAGAAAAGGAAAAAAAGGTTACAACCGTTTCTGGCTTTCAAACGAAGGAATAGAACATGAAATTGTAGAATATTCCGAAAAGGAAGCTTTTGAAGATACAGCAAATCCGATTTGGATTCTTAGACATTCCTTAGGAGTAGATCAGGGAGAAGAGGATTATTCTTCTTATGATTTTGAAAGATATGTTACCGCTGATCGCAAAATGGATCTGGAAAAATTCGTAACTAAAAAAGGTATTAAAGATTTAGTATATAAGGGATTAAAGGTACCGATTCCTGCCAGTCATTATTCTCACGCGGTCGGACCTATACACGCGGGTGTAATTGAACCGGGGCATTTTAGGTTTATTGTAAAAGGTGAAGAAATTCGAAATTTGGATATCAGACTCGGATTTCAAAAAAGAGGTTTGATCGATTTAATCAAAGGAAAAGGCCCCAAGGATTCTATGTCATACGCGGAAGCGATTTCAGGGGACAGCACGATTTCTTACGCGATAGCATTTTCCAGAATTTTTGAAGAGGCTCAAAACATCGCCGTTCCTCAAGAGTTGGATTTTGCTAGATTAGTACTTTTAGAACTGGAAAGAGTCGCGACTCATATAGGAGACATGGGGGCCATTGCGGGGGACATCGGTTATTATCCTTTACAAGGTGTATGTTCTTTACAAAGAGGAATTCCTCTCGGGGTGATGGAGGCGTTAACCGGAAATCGTTTCGGACGAGGGGCTTTGTCTCCGGGAAAAATCTTTTTTAGAAAAGGACTCAATCGAGATAAATTAAAAGAACTAGCAGAAAGAATTCGTTCTGTGACAGAAGAAGTTGTAGGACATTTTGAACGTGCCGCTGGAAGGTCTACAAACCGTGAAAGACTTCAATCCTGTGGAGTCATTCGACAAAAACAAGTTAGACATCTTGGATTTATAGGTATGGTGGAGAAATGTACCGGCCTAAATAGAGATTTACGTAATTTAGAAAAATCTTATGCGTTTAGTTCTCCGCTTTCACTCGAATTGAACAGAGATCAAATGAGAGGAGACGCGTGGGCCAGATTTTATTTACGTTATGAAGAATTAAAAAATAGCAGCAAGTGGCTCGTGGAAGCGATTCCTAAACTGGAAGCGGCGCTTGATCTTAAGTTTGGAAAATCAAACCCAGTCAAAAAGGGAACGTATTATTCCGCAGTAGAAGGTTGGAGAGGGCCTGTACTTGTATCCTTGGATTTGGATTCAAGTGGCATGATCGAAAACGCTTATATCCGAGAAGTTTCCGTTCCCAATTGGCATGCGCTGGAATTAGCGGTAAGAGGGGAATATATAGGAGACTTTCCACTAAACAACAAATCCTTCAATCTGAGTTATGTAGGAGTCGATTTATGAAAATTGTATTCGAAATATTGAATATTTTTCGCCCAGCAAAGACGATGAACTATAAAAAAGTATCTCCTCTAAATCCAAACGCGAGAGGAATTCCAGTTCCGGTTTTATCTTCGAACGAATCCTGTTTAACTTGCAAATCTTGCGAACAGGTCTGTCCGACTCATTCCCTTAAGATTATATCTAAGGATAAGATGAGTTTTGATTATGGCGCTTGTCTTCAATGTGGAAGATGTTCCGAAGTATGTTCCAACGGAAAGATTATAGATTCCGGTTTTGTTCATGTATATTCAACCGATCGTGAAGCGTTACAAGTAGTATATACAAATGGAATGCTGGATGAAAAACCGGAAATGGAAACGGAAGAAGTAAAACAATTCAGAAAGGTTACTAAAAAAACCGGCTTTCAATTTAGAGAAGTAGCGGCTAGCGGAAACAATACGACCGAAGCGGAAATAAATGCAAGTTTCAACGCTCTTTTTGACAGTGAGGCAAGTAAGATTCGAGTAGTAGCTTCTCCAAAACACGCCGACGCGCTGGTGTATTCAGGACCGGTAGGACCGAATATGGAAGGCCCATTGGATACGGCTTGGGAAACGATGCCTTCTCCAAAAGCTTTAGTAGCCTGTGGATCAGAAGCAATTTCTGGGGGACTTTTTAAACTAGGTAAACTTCCAAAACAACCAGATTTATTTATTGGAGGAGATCCTCCTCGTCCCGATGTAATCGTTTCAGCGTTTCGTTATCTAATGGGAACTTGGGAGTTTTCTTTTAGAGCAGAACTTTCAAAATATGTCCAAAATTTAAAGAATGATAAATAGTCTAACAACAATTTGGCGTAAAAAGCCAGGGAAAACCTTCTTTCAAATAATTTAATGGAAATTTCTGTGAAATTGCGCCAGTTTTATAATAGGAGATTTTCATTGATTTTATTTCTTGCAGAAAATTAAATTGGATTCAGCGGATTTCTTACGCCTAACCCGTATTAGTTTAAGAATTTCCAGTCGATGTACAAACGAAAAAATATCTACAAAATCTTAAGATTTATAAGTTCAAATACAAAAAACAAAATTCCTTACTTTATTATTATACTTATTTCTTTTTTTAAAATAAAAAGAATCGCTCTTTATTACACAATCTACAGTTATTTAGAATGGATTGATAATAACGTGGATAATAATTTATCGGATATAGAAGAAGTAGAAAAATTTTTACAAAATCAAAAAGAATTAATATTTTTTAACCGAGAACCAAATAGCGAATTTGAATATTTAGGAAGACTAATATTCCTATCAAAACATAGCGAGAGCTATAAACCTCTATATGAATCGTTTTTAGAAATTCAAAAAAATGATTTTAAGAGAAAGTTTAAACTATTGAATCGAGTTTTCCTTGAAAATAGGAATATAAAACTTGGAATCATATCATTAAAAATCTGCGCTTCCATCTTTAAAGACAAAAAAATCTTAAATGACAAAATACAATTAGAAACATTAGCTAAATTTTATATCCAAGTGGATAATTTAATCGATTATAAAAAAGACCATAAGATCGGTTATATTAATATCCCCTTGGAAATTTATTCGTTTAAAACATACGAAGAGTTTTGTTTTTCCGACCCGGAAGTGCGCGATTATTTAGAAAAATTGAAAGTAACTCTGCTATTAGAATCTTCTAAATGCGAAAACATATTAAGAAATTATTCATACTTTTCTGTTTTTGGAATATTTCTAAAAAGTATGTTTTTTCAAAAGAAAAATAAACTTCAAAAATTCAAATTAGAAACATTGTGAAATTAAAATATTCTAAATTAATCATGGTCGGCCCGACGAATTCGGGAAAAACTACAACTTCTTACAAATATCATAGTGCAAAATCGAGAATTTTTAATTTTGATCAAGAATATAAAAACAAACTCGGTACTAAATTTATCGGAAAAAAGAAATTTATAACAATCCATCAATCCGTATTAGATAAAATTATAAAAAATGAAACCAATCTTTGTGTCTACGAAGGATCACATTTAATCCTTCCTGATTTATTTAACACAATTATAGAAACTATAAAAAGTGAAAGTTTAGTGTTTATTTTATTTGATTTTTCTTTTTTCGATCTATGGATAAGAATGAAAAATAGGTCTTCGTATCGGAAGACTAAATTTGAAAAGTTTATACTTTTATTTGTTACTTATATACTTTTTTCATTAAATAAAAATATTCTTACAAAAAAACTAAAAGAAAAAAATATTAAATATATTGAAATAAAAAATTCAAATTTATTACCCGATGAAGTAGTTCGTTTAATAAATTACCAGCTTTCTATTTATAACGTCTGATTTTCTACAAATGCCATTTAAACCAAAGCTGAATTTTATAATACGGTAAAATAAGATAAAAAAAATAGGATGATCAAAGATAGTAGACATCAATATAATTTTAATTCTATCGTTTCGTTTTCTTAATCTATGAACCAAATAAAAACCAACCAATCTTTTTCCTATTGTAATATCACAGAAAAAAACCTCAAAGTTTTCTTTTAAAATTTTTTTATATCCACTACGAATATTTTCAGCATATGTTATTTGTATTGTTTCTTTTTGTGAAAGCAATAAAGAACTTAGTTGTTGCGCATATTTCTGGTTATCGTCTACGATGATAATTTTCTGGTTTGAAGATATTAGAATCAAATTTGGTTTCTTATTTTTCATAAATTCTAACTACTTTAAAATTTCTTACTACTGGCTCCTATTCCAGAGCAAAATATTGAGTATCTAATTATATAGTGAATAGAGTTGTTGAAAAATTAATTCTTGATCTGTTTGTATTGGATTGAATGGACAATTGAAGCAATTTTACGAATCTTCACTATGGAATTTTTCAACAACTCTAATGTATAATCATATAAGTACAATCCATTTTTTGAATATTTAAATAAATTTGCCCATTCTTTCCGTTGAATAAAGAGCCTCTCTCGATTTCAAACTCATACTTGAAAACAAGATTTCCGAATTGATTCCACTTAAAATATCTACTGGATAAGTAATTCGATTATCCCTTTTGGTATGAATCGGATAAAAACGTTTTTGATCCCGATACGAATACGTAGTCAAAACTACCGTTTCTACATTCTGAAAAACCTGTTCCAAGTTCCTAAGTAATGTATTCATTTTAGAAGAAATGTTTTCATTAATATCTTCCCAAGCGGAAAGTTCCCCGGAAATTTCAATATTAAGATGTATTAAAATAGGACTTTGATCGGATTGTTTGGTTCGATTTTTTTCTAAAACTTTTCGAGCTACATTTAGAGCGTCTATATCGTTTCCTCTTCCCGTTTTGACAAGAATGGCCTTGTTTCTTTGGAGTAGTTCGAAACCATCTCCATAACAAATCAACTCTTCTGCGTGATCTAAAATTTTCCACCTTTCGACTTCGTTTAAGTCAGATAACTTTCGTTTATGATAAAGAGAATAGGTAATATTCCAAACCGATTGATACAATAATGCGGGAATCAAAAGTGGAGGAAGATCTTTGACAGAAAAAAGTTTTTGAGTCAAAGCGTTAAACAAGTCCGGTTGAATCAATTTTTGTGAAGCGAAATCGTCTGAAACGATAATTCCAGTTACTTCTCGAATCAAATATGTTTTCATACAAAGAGAAGTTTGAAAATCGTTAAAAAAAAGAAGTTCCGGTTCCGAAAGTAATTCTTCCGGTGTTTTAAATCCTACATATCTCGCCGTGGAAGAATCTTTAAGGGGATATTTTAAAAAGGAACGATGAAAAATATCGGAACAACGTTTAAAATCGAAATCTTGAATAAATTCGGTCGTGTCCAAAACGGTTCCGTTTTCAAAAATCAAAGTTTCCGCCATTGAATCGGTGTTAGTGATTCCTTCCATAACGTAAAGTCTGTCTTTTTTAAAAATTTTACGAACCACTTGTGTCTGTTCTTGAATTGCTTTTCTTGCAGCTAATTCGTCGTGATTGTGAGCGGCACAACCTAAGCCGGGTAAATCAGATCTATGCATATATGCAATAAACAAAGCGGGAGTATTAGGAGTATTACAAGTCGCGTCGTTGATCAATCGATCGATTCGGTTCCAAAACCAGAAATTGTTTAGGTTTGTCGAAACGATATTTCCGTCGGTCCTGCCAAAACGAATCGTAGTGACCGGATAACCTTTCAATTTACTTCCATGTACTCTACCATCGATACATTTGGTAACAAGAACCTTGGGGGCACGAATGCTGAATTCGTGGATAACATGTTTCATCCTATGAATGGTTTCGGATTGAAGAATATTTTCTTCTAAATATCGATCTAGGTACTGATGAACTTCTTGCACGATTACCTCTTTTTTCTGGTAAGTTGAAAAAACTTTGATTGTAAATGGAGAACGTTTTCTAATCGAACCGGAATTTAGCGTCCAATCATAACGATTAAAAGATAATTGTAAAATTTATTTTACATCGATTTCAAATTTCATAATAAACTTTTCCGTTTTATTATAATCTATCAATGAGTAGTTTTGTAAAAAATTTCCAAAACATAGATCCAATTGTAAAAATTTTTCAACATCCAATCTTACAAAGAATCCTTTATAAAATATATTTTTAATTTGATTATAATTACCACTAAACACTTTATAAGCAATTATCCAAAATGTAAGCGGGTATATTCGTTTAATATTTATGATGTCCTATCATAAAGACATGAAACTGAAATTTGATCGTTATCTTTGAAATTTATAAACTTTCTCTAAACCATTTCTGAGCTAACTTTTATAAAAAGAGAATAAATCAAATTGTTTCCGAACGAGTTGCGGGAAGTTTATCTTAGAATTTTTTGAGGCACGTTCAACGGATCACTTTTAAAGAGACGTAATTTGTAGGAACTACCACAATTTTAGATTTTACGATAAAACTTTGAAAACGAAACCAATTGTTCTAATCAAAGTTATTCTGATATTCTTTTGAAACTGTGGGAACTCACACAAAAGTTGAAATAAAAAGAAGACTTTAAACTCGAAATACGACGTAATTTGTAGGAACTACCACAATTTCAGATTTTACGATAAAACTCTGTAAACGAAACCAATTGTTCTAATCAAAGTTATTCTGATATTCTTTTGAAACTGTGGGAACTCGCACAAAAGTTGAAATAAAAAGAAGACTTTAAACTCGAAATACGACGTAATTTGTAGGAACTACCACAATTTCAGATTTCACGATAAAACTTTGAAAACGAAACCAATTGTTCCGACAAACTCATTTATTTCAAAATTGGATTGAAATAAAATCTAAAACAATAAAGCCAATTTTATTTCAAACTAAAATCCTATTCTCCAAAAAGCGGCTCCTTTGAGTTGAAACGTATTAATAAGAACATCATACTTTTCCAAAGTATTTGAATCCAAAATATAACCTTCCCCTTTACTGTTTTTGACAAAGGAAAAACCGTCTTCATTTAAGATGATTTCCGAATTTTCCCTAAATTTTTCCAGATTCTTTTGTGTCAAAATTTGAACTTTACCATTTCGATTCCAAAAATATCCGTAAAGAGGAAGCCCAAGCCAAAGTTTTGAATTAGAAATTCGTTTTAATAAAAACTCTAAGTTCTTTTTTGTCAGTGGAATAGAAGTAACAGGTCCAGGATTGGTCTTCGGAGAATGAAAATCATAACTCATCAAAACAAATTCATCAATGGATTTCTCTTCAAAAAGATCAGAATGAACGATCAAGTTTTGATTAGGAAATTCTAATTGAGGAAATATAGCAACAGTAAGAACTTTTTCTTTAGGAAGTTCTTGTTTTAACTTTCTTAAAAATTTTTTATAATTCCCAATCTCAGACTTAGGAAGAAATTCTATATCAAAATGTAATCCCGCGATTTCGGGGTTTTGTTTTAAAAAATCGATTATGTTTTCAATCGCGATTTTCATCGTAATATCCGAACCTAAAAAGCTAGAATCATTTTTAGAAACGGTGGTAATCAAAGGAATTAGTCTGATTTTATAATTTTTACTTAATTTGATAAAACTCTTAGGAAGTAATGAAAACTTAAAATAACCATTTGATAAAATGACGGCCCCTGTGTAACAGATCGTATGCGATTTTGAAAAAACATTAGACCAATAAGAGGTTGATTGTTTCTTAATGGATGTAATTAAAACGTAATTCCAATGAAAAGGTAAATCGATTCCCCAGAGAGGGTTTCCAACAAACAACGACAATGCGGTAAGAATTTTTAAGATGTTCACGTCTTACGGATTATAAAAATCGATTTATAAATTTTCAATCAATCTGGGAACCTTTCAGACCGATTTTTTATTTAAACGAAAAGAACCGGAATCAACCGGGAGGAAGCGAAATAGTGGTTATCCATGCGGATTTAGAAGAGGCAATCTGCGAAGGTTTGGACAAACTCGGAATTTTAAATTCCGGTCACAAACCCAAGGTAACCTTTCATTCTTCTAGCCTCAATGAAATTTATCTTGCTAAACTTCCTCATCATTCCTTTGGAGTAAAAGTCATTTCTAACAAAGAAATGGCAGAAACCGAAAAAGAATCTTTAGAACAACTTTTTAGAATTGGAGTACGTGTTCCTGAATGTTATGGAATTGTACAAACCGGAAGTCTTTGGCTTTTAGTGATGGACTATATTGAATCCGGATCGGTCTCGACTGCAAGAGAAGATTTAATTCGTAGTTTAAAATTACTCTATCGCAAAGATTCTAATTCTTGGGGATGGAAACGGAATAATTTTATTGGAACTCTCTCCCAAAAAAATCAATGGTATTCTAGTTTTGAAAAGTTCTTTTGGGAAAGTCGTTTATCAACTCAATTGAACTTGGCTCTTTCTCGTAAATTGATTACGACCAAGGATGCAGAAAACGTAAAAGAAGTTTTTCAAAAATTTACGGAAGAATGGTCTCTCAATCAAAGTAACCCTAGATTGATACACGGAGACCTTTGGTCGGGCAACATACTTACCGGTAAAAATGGACATTCTTATTTGATCGACCCTTCCATTTCTTTTTCACATCCGGAACAAGATCTAGCTATGCTTAATTTATTTGGTAGTTCTTTAAATTTAGAAGAAATGCAAAGAATACTTTCTTATTGTGGAATCGAAAACCCGGAACATTTTAAGGATAGAATTCCGTTTTGGCAAATGTATCCGGTTTTAGTTCATATCAATCTTTTTGGTCCTTCCTACTTATCTTCTCTTCGACAAATCCTACGTTATTACGGTAAAAGTTAATTAGAATTGTTGAAAAATTCCATAATGACGATTAACAAAACTTTTTCAATCGACCGTTCCTATGAAACAAAAACAGATGAAGAATTAATTTTTCAAAAACTCTATTTATAATTGTCTTAAAATTCAAAGATTATGAAAATTTGATATTAAAGACTACTATAAGTTCACAAATATCCAGTCGTGCGGTTTTCGTGAAATTATTGCATTTTACTAAGAATTTGCAGGGTAACTGTAATTAGATTTTTTTGAAGTTTTGGAAATGATTTCATATATAAAAATACCATAATATAACTAAAATAAAATATAGAAGGACTCACGTTGAATCTAAATATAAAGTCATCCGAATCGGAAGAAAATTTGATAGAAGTTCAAAACGTAACTAAACGTTTTAAAAATACAATCGCAGTCAATAATCTAAGTCTCCAAATCCGCAAAGGAGAATTTGTTGCATTGCTCGGACCAAACGGAGCCGGAAAAACGACTTTAATTGAAATGTTGGAAGGAATACAAAAACCGGACTCCGGATCCATATCGATTCTTGGAACCACTTGGAAAAAAAACGAAACCTTTCTCCGATCCAAAGTGGGTTTAGCTCTTCAGGAAACCAGGTTTATGGATCGGATTACGGTTCAAGAAACTCTGAATCTTTTCGGAACTTTTTATAAAAGTAAAAAAGAAAGATTAAGCGAGATTCTAGGATTGATCAATCTGGAAGAAAAACAAAAAACATACGTAGGTAATCTTTCCGGTGGCCAAAGGCAAAGATTGGCTCTTGGGATTTCTATATTAAATAATCCTGAAATTCTTTTTTTAGATGAACCTACAACCGGACTGGATCCGGGAGCAAGAAGAGATATTTGGAAAATTTTAGACGGTCTTAGACAAAATAAAACTACGATGATTCTCACTACCCATTATATGGAAGAAGCGGAAACACTTTGCGAAAGAATCATCATTATGGATCATGGAAAAATTCTAGATCAGGGATCTTTAATGGAACTCCTAGGAAAAACGGAAGGGGATGAGATCATCCGACTTTCTATGAAGGACGGTTCTAATCCCGAAAGTTGGATTCCACCTTGTAAATTTTTTTGGGATTCTTCAAAACTGGAAGCGAGGATTCACGTTTCTTCAATTACAGAATATTTGCCCGAATTGATGCAGACAATTTCTATATCCGGAAAAAAATTAAACACTTTAGAATGTCATAGAAAAACGTTAGACGACATTTTTCTAAGTATGACAGGAAGAGGACTGGAAGAATGAAACAGATATTCCAACTCGTAAACATTCAGCTCAAAGAATTTTATAGAGAACCAGCAATTCTTTTTTGGGCCTTCGTATTTCCGATTGCAATGGCGGGAATTCTAGGGATAGCGTTTAAAAACCGAGGTTCGGAAGAAGTAAAAATTGCAATATTAGAAAATTCTTATCAACTCGATGAACTCAAAAAAATTTTGAATTCTGATCCATTGGAAAACGTGATCAATCAGGAAGAAAAAGTAAATTCTAAATCCTTTTCGTTTCCATCTCTTAATTTTTTGATTCTTTCCAAAGAAGAAGCGATTCGAAATCTCAAACGAGGAAAACTCAACGTAATCGTAGAAAGAACAAAAGATCGAAAAATTCATTTCTCTTTTGATTCAGACAATCCAAACGGCCAAAGAGATTATCTTTTGATCTTGGCAAAAATGTATTCCCATAAAACTGATTTTGAATCGAGAGTGGATCGTTTGGATTCGAAGGGAACTAGATATATAGATTATTTAATTCCCGGAATGCTCGCAATGGGAGTGATGAATTCCTGTCTTTGGGGAGTTGGTTGGAATCTGATTGAAATGAGGATGAAAAAACTTTTACGAAGAATGTCCGCAACACCGATGAATCGGTTGCATTTTCTTCTATCGTTCTTTTTTACCAGATTGATCGTAACCGCGCTAGAATCGACAATCTTACTTGGTTTTACTCAATATACGTTTGAAAACTCGATGGAAGGTTCCATTGAAGCTGCACTTGCGGTTTATCTTTCTGGAAATTTTGCGTTCGTTTGTATCGGAATTTTTATCGGATCAAGAGCAGCCAGTTCTCAAGTTGGGAATGGACTGATTAACGCAATGACGTTTCCGATGATGATACTTTCGGGAATTTTTTTCTCCTATCAAAATTTTCCGGAAATACTACTTCCAATCATTCGAAATCTTCCTCTGACCCTGATGGCAGATTCCTTAAGGACTGTTTTTATCGAAGGCGCGGAGTTAAATTCGGTAATTCCTACTTTGGTTTCTTTGTTTTTATACGGAATTGTCTTTCTTTTTATAGGAAATAAAATTTTTCGCTGGTCTTGATCAATAGGAATAAAATAGTTTTAGAGATGTTTTTCCCTCATTTGAGACAAAGTGTATATTCAATTTTTCTAAAGCCATTTTTTCTTTCCTTAGATCCCGAAACGGCACATGAACTTGCAAAAAATTTTCTCGGAATCGGTCAAAAATTTCCTGGGTTTTTAACATTAATGGAATCGATGACGTCTTATCAAAGCGATCGTTTAAAAACAAAAATTGCCGGAATCGAGTTTGAAAATCCCTTGGGAATGGGAGCGGGTTTCGATAAAACGGGAGAACTTTACCCTTTTCTTTCGAGAATGGGTTTCGGTCATATCGAGGTAGGAACCATCACAGGACAAAAACAATCCGGAAATCCAAAACCTAGAGTATTTCGTTATCCACAAGATCAAGCCTTGGTCAATCGAATGGGGTTTAACAATCCAGGAGCAGACTCCGCAGAGAAAATCATTTCCTCCCAAAAAAAAACAAAAATCCGAGGTATCAACGCAGGAAAAACGAAAATCGTTCCCGAAGAAAAAGCGGTGGAGGATTACGTTTACACTCTCAAAAAACTTTCACCTTACGCAGATTATGCGGTTATAAACATCAGTTCTCCCAATACTCCAGGATTGAGGAATTTTCAAAAACAGGAAAACTTTGTATCTTTGATTCAAGGAATCAGAAAAGGTTTGGGCAAAAATTTTAAAACTCCTTTATTCGTAAAATTTGCCCCCGATATGCAAATAAAAGAACTCGAAGCCTTACTGGAAACTTCTTTGAGTCTAAAAATCGACGGAGTCATTTTAACCAATACGACTATTGATAAATCCTATTTAAAAGAATATCCTAACGTAGAAAAAGAAGGAGGACTTTCCGGAACTCCTTTAAAAAACCGTTCCACAGAATTCGTTCGGGTTGCCTATCGAATTTTAAAGCGAAGGATTCCCATCATAGGAGTGGGCGGAATCGATTCTGAAAAAACCGCTTTGGAAAAAATTCTTGCAGGAGCTGATTTAATCCAAATTTATACCGGTTATATCTATCAGGGCCCTTTTTTACCTATGAGAATTTTAGAGTTTTTGGATCGGTTCTTAGAAAAACAAGATCTAAAAACCGTAGCGGATTTAGTAGGAAAAGAAAAAGAAATTAGATTGGATCCAAAGTAGTTTAAGATTGTTTTTCAAAAATATTGATTTTACGAATAAGCGATAAGTGAAATAAGTTACTTTAGAATATTAAAATTTTATTAAATATGGGTTAGGAATTCAAGGTTATGTTAAAAAAATCTTCGGCTTTGATTTTAATTTTTTGTTTTTTTATATGGGGTTGTCTTTTTAATAAAGGAAAAGATGACAATTCTAAAAACTTAGAACTTCTTTTAGGATTGTATTTGCTCAATGAAGTAAATTATTACTGTGCTCCCGAAGAAAACGTCCGAACGAGTGGAAGCACGCCAAATTTTAGCATATCTACTTCCAATCTCAGTCAAGTTCTTTTGACAGAAAACGGAGCATACGCGGATGGTGGAACTGCGTATCTAGTAGGAACGGTGGAATTTCCCGGAATTGGTAGAAACAATCCATTAGGAATTGTTTATGCCGAACAAAATCATCAATTTGCATCCAACTCAAATCGTTTTATGTATCCTTTATGGATAAATAAATCTGGAGATTTAATTCAAGACAATCAAAAGAGCGAATCACCCGGATACAGATCTGTCACGACTGCTTTTCCTATAGGCGCAACACCTGGATACTATGCACCTAGCGCCAATTATAATAACTTTAACAGTAATTTATTGGGAACAACCTTTGCTGTTCCGGCTAATTTAAGTACACCAGTTATAACTAAAAAAGTTACGAACAACACACCTCAAACTTGCGAAGAATATAAATTTCGCGCCGAACAAAACGGCCTATTGGGAAGTTCCTCTTCTGGTTTGAACAAAGTTTGGCAATCCAGAAAAAAACTGAATATCAACTTAATCTTTATTCCAGGGGCGGTGGCCACTCCTACGGTTGCAGGTATGGCCACGATGATTCAAACATTAAAAGATATTTATGCTCAAAATACAGTAAAAATCGACGTGACCGTGACGGCTTCCGTTGCGGCGGCAGGTGCTCCTTATTTAACAATTCAAAATATTACAGACGACTATGGAGACGTTGCCAATTCATTAGGAAATCTTTATAAAACAAATCCAAATAGCGCACAAGATTCAAATTCTTTGAATATATACATCACGAGAGATTATACGATTTCGAGTGACGCACCGGTTGGAATTTTAGGAATTTCCTCCGGTATCCCCGGAATTCCGGTTACAGGTACACCTAGATCCGGTATGATCGTATTCATAGAAAATCATAGAACAGCTTCCGGATGTGGGGCGCAAGGACAAGATTTGATCTGCGCATCGGATCAGATTTTTCTCGCAAAAACAATCGCTCATGAAGGTGGTCACTATTTAGGTCTTTACCATCTAGTAGAAAAAGACGTAATTAAAGGACGTTATTCCTTGGACCCTCTACCGGAAACTCCGGAATGTAAGGATCAAAACGGAAACAATATTGTAGGTTTAACGGAATGTTTAGGAGAAGGATTTTACAACAGCGGAGGATTGAATCTAATGTTTTGGGCGGGAAATCCTAAAATCGATCAAACTCAATTGACGGGAGAACAGGGTTGGGTGCTTCGTTCGCATCCTCTTGTATATTAAGTAAATGGAATTTAAGAAATTTATGATAAATTTAAGAATCAGTTATTACGGAGTAATCGCCGTATTTTTGTTTGGAATTTTTTCAGTAATTCAAGCTCAAACTTTGGATCAGAACCAATATCAAAAGATCAAAGCGGTGGTCACACAAACGGGTCACATTGAAAAAGAAACTTTAGTTCGAGAAATTTACGCGATCAACTCTAATCCCCAGGAATATCTGATTGCAATCTCCAAAGATCCGGATTTGAGAGTGTATGCCTTATCTCAGATTAACGAATTGATCGCCGATTTTGGAGGAAACTCGGCTATGAATTATTTAGAATCGACCATCGCTAACGAGAATGTACATCCTTCAATCCGAAGTTCCGCCGCTTTTTCTTATGGAAAAACATTCTATTTCTCTGATAGAATTCGTACTGAAAATTTTTTAAATCGATATTCTGCAAACGATCAAATCGGTGTTTCTATTCGAAATACTTTGAAAGGGCTACGCGCCGGAAAAATAAATTCAATCCGATTTTCGGAAAGATTGAAAAAGGAAAATTTAAATCGAATTCAAAATAAAAATTTAAAAAAAACAGATTCATCCAACTAAAACCGACTTAACTTAAAAAACGATCGATGACTTGAAAACAAACGAGTTGTCGCTCGTAATTTAAATATGGAATTTGTATCTGACTCTGGAGAATTTTTGTTTGGTTCTAAGATCAGTAAAATTTAACCAACGTTCAAATGAAATAATCTGTGAGGATTTTATTAGAAATTCCTAAAGAATTTTTGTTTAAGTATTTTGAGACAAGCTCAAAAGAGTTGTTGAAAAATTAATTCTTGATCTGTTTGGATTGAATGGACAATTGAAGCAATTTTACGAATTTTCACTATGGAATTTTTCAAGGTGAGGTTTCATTGGAATTTCCATAAATTTGTCTGCAGATTCCTTTTTCCTTCCAATCCAATTTCCAATCCGTCGAAGAAGAATCTTCTTTAAACAACCTTACTGCCAAATTCGAACACGTATAACGGGCATTAAAGTCTACTACTACGTATTCCCCTAAATAAAGATACCAATGTGTTTCCAAATCGATTCCTGAGGTAGATTCGCTTATTTTTAGATTTTCGATCGTTTTCCCTTTCCACCGATCTTGCAGTAAACTTTCTTCGATCAATTTAAGAACAACTTCTTTATCGGGAGATTCCTTTCCAGGATCAGAAAGTACTATATTTTTACCGAAACCCAATTCTGAAAACGACCAACCTTTTGTACGAATGAAAACGTAGTTTACTCCTACTTCTGTACGCGTTATACTACCATCTTTACGTTTTACCGTGACTAAAAAAGGGAATTTATATAAAATATCCGAATTAGATTTTGAATTTTCTATCAGAACTGGTTCCCCATTACTTTCTATCGATTGAATTTTATCTCCGATATTTTTCTTTAGCCAGTAGGTTTGAATGTCCTTTTTCGCCTTTTCTCCGTCAGGTGGACCCGCCAGTTGTCCGCTTAACAGACCTGGGATTAAAAAAAGCAGAGCAGTTCCTGCTAACGCAAAAACATTTTTCATAGCCCATTATTAACGTCTTCTTTTACATCTTGTCAATGAATTTAAAGTTGACCGGAGAACCGGAAAACGAGAGACAAAGTTCATTGAAACGAATTCACCTCATCAGACATTCCAAATCGGACTGGGAAACGGAATTTAAATCCGACCACGAAAGACCCCTCTCCGAAAGAGGTAAAAAAATGCTCGGTCTCTTCGAAAGTATTTGGAAAAGATCGAATTTAAAACAGATTTATTTTTAGTTTCGGATTCCAAGAGGACCATTGATACTTTTAAGATCATAACGAAAAACCGAAATTTATCTCTCGAAACGACGACTACAGAAGATCTATACGAATCGGACAGTGAAGACATTCTAACAGCCATCAGAAATTTGAATCTAAAATTTGAAGATGTGGCTTTATTGGGTCATAACCCGAGCATAGAAGAGATTGCAAATAAACTCATTCGAGGAAACGAAGATTCTTCATTTTCAGAGTCTATGTTCCTTAAATTTCCAACATCCGGTTTTCTTAGTATACAAGTGAAAGCCGAGTCTTGGGAAGAAGTTGGAAAACTTCCCGGAAAAATAATTAGATTCTGGATACCATAAATGAACAAAATTGGCTCGGATATTTTACATCCTCGTTTTAGTAGAGAAGATATTTCTCAAAAAGTAAAATCTCTCGCCTTAGAAATATCAGAAGATTATAAAAAACTAAATCCTATTTTTATTTGCGTATTAAAAGGAGGTGCCTATTTTTTTACGGATTTAACCAGAGAGATTCCTTTTTCGATAGAAATTGATTTCATTCAAGCAAGATCTTACTCCGGAACCGTGTCTACTGGAAAAATCGAACTGTTAAAAGATATAGACATCGATCTTTCGGATCGTCATGTAATTATAGTAGAAGACATTTTAGATACTGGACTCACTCTTCAATATCTAGTAAGACACATTTTTACTCGTAATCCCGCAAGTTTGGAAATCGTAGCTCTCCTTTTAAAAGAAAGAAAAGACATCTTAGAATTTCCTGTAAAATATATAGGTTGGAGAATTCCAGACGAATTTGTGGTGGGTTACGGCTTGGATTTTAATGGAAGATATAGAAATTTACCGGATATACACATTCTAGAACCTGGTGAATCTCAGCTTACAGTTTAACTTTTTATCATAAAGTGTAGTAAGGACTATAATTTGTCATAATCCAAAATAGATTTCTGATCTTTATATTAAACGGAAATCTGAAAATATTGATTTCTACTTTTTTCCTTAGATTACTATTTCAAAATTTTGACACGTTTTCATATTCTAAATCTTTACGATCTAAGTTTTTAGAGGATCAATAAAAAAAATGTTTTTTACTTTAATAATCTTTCATACTTTAGTATGCAAAACGATTACGGTCCGCCACAAACTCAGGTTTTTTCTTGTTAAAAACCAAAAGTTGTAATCGTTTTAGGACGATCATAAATGGAGCATCATTCACTCTCCCTTCTAAATGATATTGCGTTAAGTATCATCTTTGCTACGTTCTTTTCGCATATCGCCAGAATTACAAAACAACCATTAATTCTGGGTTATGTGGCGGGCGGACTTTTACTCGGACCAAATTTAGGTTTGAGTCTTGTAATCAACGAAGAAAGTATCGAACTGATTTCTGAAATCGGATTGATTCTTCTTCTATTCATCATTGGTCTTGAAATCGATTTAAAAGAACTGGCGCGTATGGGAAAGTCCATGTTCGTTTTAGGAATTGTTCAGTTCGAATTTTGTGTATTATTTGGACTTTTCTTTTTTCAATGGATTCTTGCCGGTTCGACAGGTAGGTTTGATCTTTTATACTTCGCCGTTGCACTCGCTATTAGCTCCACCATGATCGTAGTCAAACTTCTGCACGATAAATTCGAAGTGAGTACAATCGCTGGTCGTCTTACAATTGGGGTTTTAGTTCTTCAAGATATATGGGCGATCATTTTTATGGGAGTCCAACCCAATTTACAAAATCCCCAGATTTTAAAAATTGCAGGTTCATTAGGAATCGGTTTAGTTTTGATATGTGTTTCTTTTTTGATTAGTAGATTCTTTTTATCTAAATTGTTTCACGCCGCTGCTTCTAAACCTGAATTGATTTTAATCACTTCCATCGCTTGGTGTTTTTTACTTTGTGGTTTTGCAGAAAAAGCGGGGCTTTCCAAAGAAATGGGGGCTTTGATCGCCGGAGTCAGCATCGCAGCTTTTCCGTATGGTGCGGATGTCATTGCAAAACTTTCAGGAATTAGGGATTTTTTCATTACTCTTTTTTTTGTCGCTCTCGGAATGAAAATTCCGATTCCTTCCATTCAAATCCTCAGTGTTTCTTTGATCGCTGTTGTATTCGTCATCTTTAGCAGAGTGATCACGGTTGCGACACCGGTTTATCTTTCCGGAAAAGGTTTAAGGGCCGGAATCGTCGCTGGCTTAAACTTAGCTCAGATCAGCGAATTTTCTCTAGTGATTTTATCTTTGGGAATGGGTTACGGCCATATTAGTAAAGAGTTAGAATCCACCGTTTTGACTTCTATGATTCTTGCATCCGTAGTTTCGACTTATATCATTTTATTTAACGATCCGATTTCAAGATTCATTTTAAAAATATTGAATATGGTCGGTCTAAAAGAAAAAGAAGATGAAGAAGACCAGACCGAATCTCATATTACGGGTCAATCTAAAAGAGACATCGTAATTTTAGGTTATTTTAGAATTGCGCAAGGTCTTTTAGAGGGAATCGAGCGTGAAAAACCGGAATGGCTCAATCGAATTTTAATCGTGGATTTTAATCCGGTTTTCCGCCAATCTTTAGAAGCGAAAGGGATTCGTTGGGCTTATGGTGATTTGGCGAATCCGGAAACCTTACATCATCTCGGAATCGAAGAAGCAAAATATGTGATCTGTACAATTTCTGATATGATTCTTAAAGGAACCACCAGCCGTAGATTATTAGAATCTCTTAAAGTTATTTGTCATCGAACCCAACCTTCCATCATTCTCACCACGGATGACGTTCAAGAAGCTGAAATTCTTGTAAAAAGCGGGGCTGCGCACGTAATCGTTCCAGGTAGAATCAGCGGTATGTCACTTTTTAAAGAAATGAAAACGATCGTGGATCATTCTAAAGGAGCGATGGAAAATATTAAGAAGAAAAAACCAATTAGAAAAAGAGTCTCTCCTAATTCTAAAGTTAAGGCTAAATAAACAAATTGGTCCGTTCTCCTTGTAATAAGATTTGTTCTATGGATTTTGAATCTGGCTTTTGTAAAGGATGTTTTAGAACTTTAGAAGAAATCTGCAACTGGTCCAGTTATTCCGAGACGGAAAGAGAAAATTTATTTTTGAAATTAAAAATCCGTAAAAAGGAAAACGTCTCTAAGTTCAATTATGAATAGAGTTTTTGAAAAATTCTATAGTGGAGATTAGAAAAACTACTTCAATTGTTCATTTCAATACAACGGAAACAAATGGAGAATTCATCTTTCAACAATTCTAATGTCTTCAGTTTTACTCATCCCTATCGAATTGATTAACAAATATGAGTTCGGCATAACGCGAAAAGGATCGCATTTTAGATCGCGTTCTGAATTGTAACTAAAGACTAAACATTGCATTACGTTTCTTTCATGCAATTTATTGACTATGGCCGAGAGTCCGTTCGGGCGAATCTGGATTGCCCCAATTTCTTTTTCTGAATTCACGTTATAAAAGTGTAAACTAATAGTTTTAGTGTTTTATGGTGTTCTTATGAGTAAGAGGATTCGTCCGAACACATATTCGCATAGTACTGAATTAAATCTTTGTCCGATATTTTTACGTTTTCATTCTCTAAAGATATTATCTTTTTCTGCTTTAATATTTTAAGTCCTCGTTTTAAGATTTCATTTGAATCCTGAATGAGATAGTTTCCTTTTTTAGTTAGTAAAGTTTCTTTGATTAAGTTTTTAAGTTCGTTTGTGTTTACTTCTCCTCCGCTTTCTACGATCATACGCGCTACAAGTTGATTCGGTAAAATTCGTCTATATTTTTTCCAACCTTGAGTGATCTCAAATCCTATCGATCCTGTGGGATCTTCTTCGTGTATATATCTTGAAACCGGTATCGGTTCACAAAGATCCATATACACTTCTTTTCTTTTATAGAAAAAATCCTTAAAACCAGGTTTTTTATCTTTGCCGCAAAATTCTTCGTCTTCGGGAACGTTTTCATAAGACAACACGATCGGAACCACGATCACTTCGGAACCGGTGTGTTTGTATGCTTCTACGGACGTGGATAAGATCCCGGTTTTTATCGGTAAAATTCCTCCGGTTCTAGAACGAGTTCCTTCCGGATATACCAATGTGGGAATTCCTGCCTCTAACATCATTGTTGAATATTGAGTCAAACATTCTAAATATAAAATATTCCGATTTCGTTTTCTATCTACCATGTATGCGCCTAAGGATTTTAACACGCTAGCAAGTCCTGGAGTGGCCATCACTTTTTTATCCGCGGCGTATCTAGGAACTGGCAATCCCAACCATTTTAATCCAAAAGCTACTTCGATAGAATCTAAATGAGATCTATGTGTAGGAGTATAGAGTATATCATATCTAGAAGCGAGTGCCTTTACTTCTTTGACACAACCTCCTATTTTGGGTAATCCCGCTCCGGATTTAAAACCGCTTAAAACGTAACGAGTTGGGGCGATCAGATGAATTAACGCATCCCTTAAAAAAGGTTTATAATCGTCCGCGATTTCAGTAACATAAAAATCTAATATTTTCGTTAGATCTTTGTTCCCGGTTTCCTGAAATTTTTTTTCCACTTCGTCCCAAAGTTGTATTTCTTTAGGAATTTGTAATAAGTCGGTGACGTCGTTGGATTCTTTTGCTTCTTGGTATCTTTTTTCTAAAGATTTTATGAGAAGAGAAGATTGTTTGAGAACACGATCCGTCATTCCAGGTTGTCCGTTGATACGTCTCAGTACATTTTTACTCAAAGCTTCTTGAAATTTTTTTCCCGAAGCCATCCCCAAACCGGAACGTTTTGTGGCGATTTTAGAAATATGACGAACTTCGTCCGATGTGGACTTAGATACAAAACGAATGAGTTCGGTTGGAGAAACTCTTCGAGTGAGTATTTGAAAAAGTGTATCATAGAGTGGGATTTCCACTTTCTTTTCTTCTGCTAAAGAAATGATTGAAGCAAGTGCAAAGGCTCCTTCTACGTGACTTTCGCTCTGGCTTACTTCTTTTTGAATAAATTCAGCGGGATTAAAAAATAATTCGATCCTTTCTATCAAATTGGGACGGTCTTCTCCCGAAATCAATTTATGTACGAATCGATGGCCGTATGCTTTATTTCGACTATAACGAGAAGTACACGAAGCGATCAGATCCGCAAGTCCGTATTCTTGAACCGGTTGAGTTGAAATTTCGAGCGCTTTCAAAAGAGTGATAATTTCGGAATAACCCAAACTGATCAATTCTCCTTCGAAGTTACTTCCACATTCAGGAATTCCAGAGGCGATTCCACAAGCGATCGCAATCGGATTTTTCATCGCTCCGGACACTTCCAAACCAATTAGATCTTTGTATGTTTTTGTATGATTCCGAGAACCACAAAATAAAGTTTCAAAAATTTCTATGGATTGAGTTCCGGAAGAAGCCAAACAATAAAAACTATGATGTCCTCGTTTGAGTTCTCCCAATAAGTTTGGTCCATTAACTGCGGTATATTCTATATTTTTAAACTTTCCAGCAACGCATAACTTTTGTAAATATTCAGAATATGTAATGCAGTTCGTTTTTTTTCTTGTAGATGCGGATAAAAGTCCTTTTGTAAACGTAAAGATAAAATGTGAAGAATTCTTATCTAAAACTTTGGATAATTCGTCCAAGATTCCTTCCATCAGCCTGGAAGGCACCGCTATGATTAGTACCCAAGAACCGTTCTTTAAAAAATCGAATTCACTTTGAATACGAACGTTTTCGGGAACTGAAATTGAATCTTCAAGTACGGAAGCGATTCTTTCTTTTTCTATTTTTGCGGCTTTTTTACGATCGTCATACCAAAGATAAATTTCTTTTGCCTTGGGAGAAAGATACGTAGAAAGATAAATCCCCATCGGACCGCCTCCCAGAACGGCGATATTTTCAGGGACAACTACGGATGACTTTAATTCTTCCATTCTATTTTCTATTGAGACCTTAAGAATTTGAGAAACAATCAGAAAACGAATCTTTCATTTTGTTTTTCCGGGTTGCCTAACCGATAAATCACAAGAGAGTAGGTCTGTGACTTTATTGAATTCCACAAAAAAATATAACGGATTTTTGTTTTTTTTCTTAATCTTAAATTACTTTCTGATCAGTTTTACCAATTGTGCCACGTATTTTCAAAATAGAAAAAACGATTTGAAAGACGTATTTACTATAGGAGTGGAAACTCCCGGTTATGGAGCGGGAGTTAGAATTGGTCCTCTCGCTGCGGGTTTTGTTTTTCAAGGTGGAGAATCTGCTCCTGGCAAAAGAGATTTAGGAAAAGGTTATGGACTTCGAGGAGGTTATTTTGGTTCGTATCGATCTCAACAGTTGATCTTTGGAATTTTAGGAGGAGATACTTTTTTTCCTTTAGAAGTGGAGACACAAACTTCTGAAACTGAACCGCCAGAAACAATTTCTTCCGAAACTACGGAAGAATTAAAAAATTTGGAGGACTCTAAAACCCCTGGTGATCAGGTTCCTGAATTTTTAAACGAAAGGTATAATATCAAAAGTCAGAAGTTACGTTATCTTTCTTTTTACAATATTCCAGTTGCGGAAAGAAGAAGAAAAAAGAAGGAAGAATTTTACAAAAGATTTATAGAAAAACAAAATTTAGATAAAAACGATCCCGCCGTACAAAATGCATTACAAAATTTTAATAAAAGAAAAGACGGTTATCCTAAAAGTTTTCTTTATCAAATCGAAGTTTATTTAGGTGTTTATGCGGGACTCAGAATCGGTTTTAATCCTATGGAACTTTTAGATTTTTTAATAGGATTTACTGGATTGGATTTATTAGAAGATGACGTTGCGAATTAAAAAAATTGCCTCAAAAACTCTCAGATAAATTCGTTCTAACTTAGAACTATAATTGAGTACCAATATTTTGCGCTGAAACAGGGCTTTACGGTGCTTAATTTCATAGAAATTGACAGGAACATTCATTTGCGAAACTTTTTGAATCGTTAATGCATTCTAAAAGTCTGTTCCAAAACCTTATAATCAATCTTTGAATTCCCAATCAAAAGTGTTAGTTCCCATAGAAACAGTCACATCGAATGATTTACAATTCTTTAATATTAAGGTTTCTATATAAATTTCACACTTTTATGAGACTAAGCGTTTCTCTTTTATTAATGTTCGGAAAACTAAGGTCTTTTCCGGATTATTTTACGTTTTGGAACAGACTCTGAATATAAACTCTTAGGTTAGAGTTTATATTCCATTTTTTTAATCACGCCTTTTTTATCGATCGTCAGTTTAATGAACTTAGTGTCTTCGGTGATGGTTGCTGGTCTTTCGGCTAACGTTTTGTAAGAATTTTTTTGATAATCGGTGGAAACTAAATACCATTCTAAAACCGCTCCATCTTGTGTGTTGAGTTCTACCGAAGGTGTTCCCAAAACCGCTTCCGCTTTGATTCGTTTATCTCCTTCTTTAATCATTCCTACTTCAAAAGTTCTGATGTCTGAATTGGGTTGATATTCCTGTCTAGGAGGTTGTTTTTTTTCTTCGGAACTGCAAAAGAAAACTGCTAAGATACAAGTTAAAATTAAAATCGTTGAAAAAATATTTTTCATCATTGTTTTCTCTAAGTTTGGATTTTGAAGCACAACTATCGTTTTTGTTTTTACTCTGTCGAGAGTAAAAATCGAGACGACTCTTAAAAAATTCTTCTTTATACTTGTGAAAGCATGATGATGGTCTCATGAACGAGAAAATGAATTTTAAAAAAACAATTTTGGTGACCGGTGGTAGTGGTTCCTTGGGTTTGGTGCTCGTTCCTGAATTACTTAAAAGTTATAGAGTGATTTGTATCGGAAGAAAACTTTCTTCTTTTCCAAATACGATTCGGTTTCATTCTAATTTTATTTTTTACGAAGTGGATCTTGAGGACGATTCTGATTTTTCGATCCGAGAAAAACCGGAATTTATCATTCATCTTGCGGGAAAGGTGAGCGGCCAGGCTTCCACCTTGGAAGAATATAAAAAAGGAAACGAACTTTCAACCCGAAAGATACTTCAATTTGCTTCTAAAAATCGTACGACTAAAATTTTGTTTTCTAGCTCTTCTTCGGTTTATGGTTTTTTGGATCGACCCGTTACCGAAACTTCTGCGTTAAACGGAAATACTTTTTATGCGATTTCAAAAATAGAATGTGAATCTCTTGTGAAGAAGTCTAAAAATCCTTTTGTAATTTTAAGAATCGCTTCGGTTTACGGTCCTACTAATAGAAGTTTTATAAATAAACTTCTAAAATTGTTTCAATACGGAATCTTGCTTTATTCCGGAAATCCTAATTTTAAAAAATCTGTCGTTTATTCTCTGGATGTTGTGGATTCTATTTTAGTTATATTAAAAAAATGGAATTTAGTTTCTGGAAAAATATTCAACATAGCTTATCCTATACCTTTGAGTTGCGAAGACATAGAAATTCTTTTTTCAAAATTAATTCCGAGCAAGTTCTTTCTTAGGTTGAAGCTGAAGGGCATAACATTATTTTTATTGAATATATTAAACATATTGTTATCTAAATTGACTAAAAAGAAGATCAATTTAGAATACATCCAGGAGTCTTCGATTATAGATTCAAATCGAATTCAGAAAGAACTGGGATTCCGGTTCAAAACGGATTTTGAAAAAGGGATTCGATCCGTTTTGAACTAACGTGAGTTTGGTTTTGAATCGCTTAAAGTCTGTCAAAATTTTTAAATATGAAAACTCATACAGAAATTCTTTATAAAAGATTTTTATAAACTTCTAAAGTTTCAGAAGCAGCTTTTTTCCACGAAAATTTTCCCGAGTTTTTTTTACCTTGGGGAATCAGTTTTTTTACAGAGTTATGGTTTTTTAAGAAATTTTTTAGAAGATTTTCCAATTCAGATGGATTTTCAGGAGAAAAGTAAAATACGCTGTTTTGTAAAATTTCAGGCATCACGGTCGAATTAGAAGAGATCACGGGACAACCGCAGGCTTGCGCTTCGAGAGGAGGAAATCCAAAACCTTCGTATTTTGAAGGAAAGATAAAAAGACCCGCACAAGAATAAAGACAACGAAGTTCTTCCAGTGTTAGTCTTTTCATGGGAACTATTTGATCCTCATAACCGACTATGTATGATTGTAAATAGTCTGGGATTTTTCCAGATGTACCACCTAACACCCATTTAGTTTTTAAGACCTTGGAATCCCAAAGAGATTTTAAAACGTCTAAAACTAAGTTTAAATTTTTGTGACCTTTGCCGATCCCGACACTCAATAAATATCCTTCTTTGAGATTGTATTTTTTTAAAAAATTCTTTTTTTCCATGGAGGTTGCCGGATAAAAAATAGTATGGTCTATACCGTTGTAGATCAGTTTTATCTTATCTTTAGAAAAACCGAATACAGATTCTAAATCCATCGCAGTGTATTTAGAAACGGACACGATCTTCTTGGAAAAAGATCGAATCAAACGAAACACAACCTGCATATAAAATCGTTTTACGAAACTTGAATGAAACTCTTTCATTCGAAACGGAATAATATCATGAATCGTTACGATTGATTTATGTAGATGAGTAAGAGGCGCGTTGAAATGAGGAATGTCTAAGATGTCCATTTGATTCATCCAAGGATGACCTAAAAACTCGGAAAAGGAATAGATCTGAGTATGGTACGAAATTACAGGATATGAGAAATCTTTTATGTTTCGAATAGATTTATGTTTGGTTGTGATTGGATTTTGATTTTGTTCAAAACCAGAAAATTCATGACATGAAATTCCTTCGTTTTGAATCGTTTTTAAATCACCAAAAAGATAGATTTGAATTTTTTCTTTTTTAGAAATGGGGCCTAGATATTTCAAAAGCCCTCTAATTCTCATCCCGATGCCGGAGTGAGAAATCATACGAGCGTCTAATCCGATCGCAAAATCGCGGTTTGTTTTTTCTTCCTGCTTTTGTATTCCCATGATCGGACATTACTTCTCTTTGCTGGAAATCTGCAAGAAAATGAAAATACGATGGAAGATTCGGAAGATACTTTTCAAAATGGGAATTCTTGAAAAAGGCTATCTGAAAATTATCGAAGAAAAATCAAATAAATGATGAATATATTTTGTTTTTAAAGATGAACGAGCGTGACAATGCGAAAACATTGTAGCGGAGACTTCAAAACAGATCGGAGCCACTTATTATAAAATTCGGACGGATTTTATCACGCCTCAGTCTTATTCTTGATAGAGATACTTAAGAGCTTGTAAACAATTTTAGACTTTGGATTCTATCGATTCATTGAAGTATTGAGTTTCTACAAAGTTTTTAGGAAAACTTACTGATTTTTAAAGGAAAATTGAACAAGAGAGTTTAAATTGGAAGAGGATATAATCAATATTTTAAAATCGATTGGAGAAGATCCAACTAGAGAAGGTCTTCTTAATACTCCAAAACGAGTAAAAAAAGCGTACGAATTTCTGACATCCGGTTACCGTGCAGACATTACAAAAATTGTCAATGGAGCCATTTTTGAAGAACCTACAGAAGGAATGGTTCTTGTGAGAGATATAGAAATGTATTCTCTTTGTGAACATCATCTTCTTCCTTTTTATGGAAAGGCGCACGTGGCTTATCTCCCAAATAAAAAGATCATAGGAATCAGTAAAATTCCTAGAATTGTGGATGTTTTTGCCAGAAGGTTACAAGTTCAAGAACGTCTCACAGAACAGATCGCCTATGCCATTCAAGAAGTTCTAGATCCTCAAGGTGTTGCCGTAGTAATTAAGGCAAAACATCTTTGTATGATGATGAGAGGAGTGGAAAAACAAAATTCTGAACTTTTCACCTCGTGTATGTTAGGCGCTTTTAAAGAAAACATGGTCACTCGTTCTGAATTTTTGGATCTGATTCGTACTGGATCCACTTAAAGGATAATTCTTAATCGTAAATTTTCTAAAAAACTTCTTTCACAATTTGGTAGACAGAGAGAAAAAAAGAAACATTCTTTGCCGAATTCGGAGGAAGTTATGGCAAAAGAACGAGTCGTTTCGCCGTCCGCAGAATTTAAAAAGAATGCGAACATCAATCTTAAGGACTATAAATCTCTTTATAAGGAATCCATAGAAAACCCGAACAAGTTCTGGGCAAGAGAAGCCAACCGTCTGACTTGGTTTAAAAAATGGACTAAGGTTTTGAGCCACGATTTTAAAAACGCAAAAGTAGAATGGTTTAAAGGTGGCAAACTTAATGTTTCTTATAACTGTTTAGATCGTCATATCAGCACTTCGTTAAAAAACAAAGCCGCTTTAATCTGGGAAGGGGACAATCCCACAGAATCCAGAGTGCTTACCTACTACGATGTTTACAGAGAAGTAAATCGTTTTGCGAACGTTCTTAAAAAATTTGGAGTAAAAAAAGGGGATCGGGTTCTGGTTTATCTTCCCATGATTCCAGAATTAGCCATTACAATTCTTGCATGTACTCGGATTGGTGCAATTCATTCAGTGGTGTTCGGAGGATTTTCACCGGAAGCACTTCAAAGTAGAATTGACGATTGTAAGCCAAAGTTAGTTGTCACCGCAGACGGAGATTTTAGAGGTGGGAAACCAATCGAGCTGAAAAAAAATGTGGATCTTGCTCTCGAAAAATCCAAAGAAAAAGTAAAAACCGTAATCGTAGTTCGTCGTACCGGAAACGAATCTGGTCTTACTTGGAAAGACGGTCAAGACTACTGGTATCACTTTTTGATGAACGATCCGGAACTTCCTTCTTATTGCAAACCGGAAGAGATGGATGCGGAAGATCCTCTTTTTATTCTTTATACTTCCGGTTCGACCGGAAAACCGAAAGGAGTCCTACATACTACTGGTGGTTATCTTTTAGGAGCTAATTTAACATTTCATTATGTATTTGATATTAAACCAGAAGATACGTATTGGTGTACCGCTGATATAGGTTGGGTAACCGGTCATTCTTATTTAGTTTACGGTCCGTTATCCAATGGAGCTTCTTCCGTAATGTTTGAAGGAGTTCCTTCTTATCCGGACGCTGGTAGATTTTGGGACGTCATTGATAAGTATGGGGTAAATATATTTTATACCGCGCCGACGGCAATTCGAGCTTTGATGAGAGAAGGATTAAATCATATTCAAAAAAGAGATTTGAGTTCTCTTCGTCTTTTAGGTTCCGTTGGAGAACCGATCAACCCTGAAGCCTGGGAATGGTATTTTAAAAATATAGGAAAAGGAGAATGTCCGATCGTAGATACTTGGTGGCAGACAGAAACAGGATCGATTATGATAACCGCTCTTCCGGGGGCTATTCCTCAAAAGCCGGGCTCTGCGACGTTACCATTTTTTGGAGTACAACCTGTCTTAGTGGATAACGAAGGTAAGGAGATTACCGATAAGGGAGAAGTTTCTGGAAATTTATGTATTAAAGGTCCTTGGCCTTCAATGATGCGTGGGGTTTACGGAGATCCAAAACGATTTTTTGAAACTTACTTTTCTCAGTTTGAAGGATATTATTTTACGGGAGACGGGGCGCGTAGAGATAAAGACGGATATTTTTGGATCACTGGAAGAGTGGACGATGTGATTAACGTTTCCGGCCATAGGATCGGAAGCGCAGAAGTGGAAAGTGCACTTGTTGAAAATAAATCTGTTGCTGAAGCGGCCGTAGTTGGTTTTCCACACGACATCAAAGGTCAGGGAATTTACGCTTACGTTACGGTTAAAGAAGGTGTTACGACTAACGATATTTTGAAAAAAGAACTCATCTCAACAGTAGAAAAGATGATCGGTAAAATTGCAAGACCCGACGTGATCCATTGGGCTCCAGGTCTTCCAAAAACACGTTCCGGAAAAATTATGAGAAGGATTTTAAGAAAAATCGCTTCTGGAGAATTTGAAGGTCTAGGAGATACTTCTACTCTTGCAGATCCATCTGTGGTTCAAAAGTTGATCGAAGACAAAAAGAAATTTCACAGTTAATGTAGATTCGGTTTTGAATAAATCAAGCCAAACCGCAGAAAATGGAATGTTCAGTTAGAAAGATCTAAACAACTTTTTCTACTCGGCAATTTCCTATTTAATGGAAGCTGAATTTTTACTGAGTTATACTTTTTATATATTCAATTTACTTAAATAATATAAATATTATATTACAATCTATTCCAAACAAAACCGATTTTTCCAAACTTATTTTAGAAAAGGTGGTAAAAATTTGATCGGGCCGAAAAGAATCATCTGTCTTACTGAAGAAACAACCGAGTTATTTTATTTACTTGGAGTTGAGGAACGAATTGTAGGAATCTCCGCTTATACAGTTAGACCACTCAGAGCTAAAAAAGAGAAACCTAAGGTTTCTGCGTTTATCAACGGAAATGTGAAAAAAATTAAGGAACTAAAACCGGATCTAGTAATTGGATTTTCGGATATACAATCGGATCTTGCAAAAAATCTGATTGCAGAAGGATTGAATGTACTTGTCACAAATCAAAGAACGATTTTAGAAATTTTCGATACTTTGTCTCTTTTAGGATCCATTGTAGGAAAAGGAAATGAAACTCAAAAATTGATCGAAAGTTGGAAAAGAAAGTTAGACGAAATTGAAAGAGCGTATTCTTCAAAAAATCAACCATCTGTCTTTTTTCAAGAATGGGATGAACCGATCATAACCGGAATCTCTTGGGTTTCGGAACTCATCACACTTGCCGGTGGAAAAGATTGTTTTGAATATCTCAAAACGAGATCTTTGGCAAAAGATAGAATCATTTCTGCAATAGACGTTGCAAAGGCAAATCTAGAAGTTTATGTCGGTTCTTGGTGCGGAAAACCTATGAACTTTGAATGGGTGCAAAAACATCCAGATTGGCAAAACGTAAGTGCAATTCTAAATCATAAAGTTTACGAGTTAGATCCTTCTATTATTCTTCAGCCCGGCCCAGCATTGTTTGAAGAAGGAATCGATCAACTTGTAAAGTTGATTCACTCCTAGTTTGTTTCAAGATTTATTCTGATGCCGTATAACGGTGATTTTATGTGAAAATTTGATTTTCAAACTGATGGGCGTAAATTCGTCCAGATTTTTTTACGTCGAATTCAAGTTAAATTTAGGCAAAATACAGTTTGATGAGAATTGTTAAAATGACTTACTTTTATTGCAGAAAAAGGGATTTAGAACTTACAAAATATTATAAAAATAGCAAGGATCGGGTTTCTAAAAATCCGAACTTAGAATAAGATTTAAATATGAACCACTATCAAAAAATTGCGGAAGCGATTCAATTCATACAAAAAAATGCGACGTCTCAACCCGAGTTGGACGAAGTTGCAAAGTCTGTGAACTTAAGTCCGTTTCACTTTCAAAGGCTGTTTACGGAATGGGCAGGAGTGAGTCCGAAACAGTTTCTACAGTATGTTACTTTACAAAATGCTAAATCGATTCTTTCTAAACCTCAAAACACTTTGTTTGACGCTGCTTTTGAAACCGGATTGTCCGGAACGAGTAGATTACACGATTTGTTTGTAAAGATTGAAGGAATGACTCCGGGAGAATTTAAAAACGGAGGTGAAAATCTTAGAATTCGATACAGTTTTCAAAAAAGTGTCTTTGGTAGTTATTTGATTGCTTCTACAGAAAAAGGAATTTGTAATTTATTCTTTTATGATATTCCGGAAAAACAAATCGTTTCCGAGTTGAAAGAACAATGGGATAGAGCGGATATAATTGAGCAAACGGACGAAAATCAAAATCGAGTTATTCGTTTTTTCGATAAGACGTTAAATGGAAATGAAAAAATCAAACTCCATCTGAAAGGAACCGAATTTCAAATCAAAGTTTGGGAAGCTCTTCTCAAAATTCCGGAAGGACAATTGTCTTCTTATTCGGATATTGCAAATTGGATCGGACAAGAAAGTGCTTCTAGAGCAGTTGGAACTGCTATCGGTAAAAACCCAATCGGATATTTGATTCCTTGTCATAGAGTGATTAAAAGTACAGGTGGAATTGGAGAATATCGATGGGGCTCCGAAAGAAAGATGGCTATGATCGGTTGGGAGGCGAGTAAAGTCAAAATTTAACTTTCAGTTCAACCTTACATCGTGTGATTTATAGTTTTTTAACATTAGAGTTTCTGTTTTGCGTTAACCGAATTCATGTTTTCTTAACGTCTGAATTCAACAATCGCTTAAAAGTTTTTTCCGTTTATCGTTTTCAAGTTCAAATCCCGGATTTTAAACGAAGATCTTGGTTAAAATACTTCATTCTAAAATTACAATCTGTCGTTTTATAATACGGATACTGTATTTCCAAATAGGTTTTCACTTTTCATTTACTGAAATTAAATTATAAAAACGTTTGGCTTATGTCCAAACAATCTATAGAATCCATTCGCAAGAAGGGAGAAGCGCTTACATATTATTCTAGAATGACAATTATGGTTATGGTGTTGATTTCTTTAGCCGCGAGTTTCAAAACTCTTCAAACTCAGATTAAAATCATTCATTCTTCCGCTGCATTTTTTATGTTTGTTTATACACTTTTCGGTTTTATTCTCTATAAAAAATATGAAATTAAACAATGGGTTCATAATCTATTTATTATATTTGATTCTCTTATATTGAGTGTGACGATTTTTTTGGATAGTATGGTTTCCGCGGAACTGATTTCTCCCGTTCTTAAAAATGCGATTCTTTATTCAGTATATTATTTTATTATTGCTTACTCGGGTCTTTTAGGCAGGCCGAAATTTGTACTAATTACAGGTATGTTTTGTTATTTTGGTTATTCGATTGCATTGACTAATGCAACCTTTCACGGTCTTCGATTTTCGGAAGACAACGCGATTAATATGAAACCCGGTTATGTTAAACTTAGCGCAGAGATCACGAAAATCTTCTTTATGGCAGGTGTAAGTTTAATTCTTTATCGATTGATGAATTTATTCGACGAATTGTATCAGGAAGCCTCTACTTATTTTCAAGAGAATAAGAATTTTCTAAACAAGTTGGAAAATAACAGAAAGATAATTCATTCTTCGGCGGAGACCTTGGAACTTTCGGTAACGAATTTTTCGGAGTTTACTAGTTTAACCAGTGAAAAGATGGAATCGCAGGCAGCTTCTTTGGAAGAGGTCAACGCAGTGATAACTTCTTTATCTAAATCATCCGAAAAAAATGCAGATTCGATTCGAATTCAAAACGAGAATTTAATCGAACTCAATCAAAAAGCCCAAACTCTTTTGGAAGTAATCGGTGAAATATCAAATCATTCTAAAGGTCTGGATGTTAACGCGAAAGAGAGTAAAACTGAAATGAAGATCGTAAAGGAATCCGTGGAAAAAACTGGCGAGTTCTTAAAAAACATTTCAAATTCATTTCAACGTGTGGATGAGATCAATCGTATTCTAGGAGAAATTGCAGATAAAACCAATCTTCTTTCTTTGAACGCTTCTATAGAGGCGGCTCGTGCTGGCTCTGCAGGTCGTGGGTTTGCTGTGGTTGCTCAAGAGGTTAGTAAACTCGCGGAATTTACGGCTACAAATGCAAAGATGATTGCGAAAGTGGTTCAGGAATCTCTAGAATTTATTGAAGAAGCGAATGCCGCGTCTCAAGGTACGGGACATTTGACGGAGAATCAAAGTATTAAAGTTAATCTTACCGTTTCAAAAATAGAAGAGATGAGTCGTTTGTATGAACGCGGAACTATGATCGTTAACGATTTTGTTAAAAATTTAGAAAGAGTTAAAAAGTTATCGGACGATTTATTTCATTCTACAGAAGAACAGATGACTGCTCAAAAAGAAATGATGAAAGCTATGTTCGAACTTGAAAAGGAAGTTAATGAAATTACTCAGGAATCCGGAAAAATTCAAGACGGGGTTTTACAGATTAAAACCCAATCTAGAGATTTAAAAGCTTTGAGTGTAGTTTAATCCTTTTTTACGGATTCAATATTTTCTGCCAAAATGGGCAGATAACACCATGAATTTGTTTCAAAATTAGAATATAAAATCTATTTCAAAAAGCAATTGATCCTGGAAGGGTACTCTTTTTAAGAGTTTTTGTATTTTCACAAGATAAGAATCAACCACGAAGTTATGATTGAGGTTTCTTTTAAGATTTTGAACTATACTCAGAAATAAGACGAGTGAAACGAATTTTTGGAATTGGGCTTAAATTTAGTAACTTTTATTTAGTGATTCACCTTATGAAACCAAGTTTATATTTTAAAATAGTATAATATACTTTTTAACAACTAAAACAACGCTGCTCTCTATGGATCACGCGTGGGTAACTCAGCAACGCTGCTCTCTATGGATCACGCGTGGGTAACTCAGCAACGCTGCTCTCTATGGATCGCAGCGTTAGGGATCGATGCGGAGTCAACAAATTGTTTCAACGGCAAAATTTTGTTTTATCTTGGTTTTCAATTTGTTGACTGAAGCTGAGAGCCCGGCCTGCTTTATTTTACAATAAGTTTTTGTTTTACAATCAATTCGAAAGCAGGAACGCCCAAATCTTTTTTCGGATTCGAAATTATTTGAATCGTTTTTGTAAAAACAGTTCCGATTTACATTTTGAGTTCGTTTTTTAAAACTGTCCCTGAATGAAATTTGAAAACTTTTTCTTTAGGAAGTGGAATCATGTCGTATAACGTTAGAGCGGCTATCATTGGTGGAACTGGACTTTATAGTTTAGAAGGAATGGAGCTGATCGAAGAAATTTTTCCTGACACTCCTTGGGGCAAACCTTCCGATAAAATTAAGATCGGTAACTACAAAGGAAAATTGATCGCGTTCTTACCTAGACACGGAATCGGACATTTTCTTTCTCCACCTGAAGTCCCGAATCATGCGAATATATGTGCTCTTAAACAACTTGGCGTTGAGGAAATTGTTGCATTTAGTTCGGTTGGAAGTTTGAGAGAAGAAATCAAACCTCTCGATTTTGTTTTACCTTCTCAAATTATTGATCGTACTCGTTTTAGAAATTCTACTTATTTCGGAAACGGAGTCGTGGCACACGCTCCTTTTGCCGAACCTTTCTCGCGCAATTTAAGTGAAAGAATCGCACAAACTGCTAAAAAAATCGGTTTGGAAATTCATTTGGATAAAACCTTAGTTTGTATGGAAGGCCCTTTGTTTTCTACTAAGGCGGAGTCCCATCTTTATCGTTCTTGGGGCGCTGACATCATCAATATGACGGTTCTTCCGGAAGCAAAACTTGCTCGTGAAGCCGAAATTGTATATCAGATGATTTGTATGTCCACTGATTATGATTGTTGGAGAGAAGGAGAAGAATCAGTTACCGTTGAAATGGTGATTGCAAATTTGACTAAGAATGCAGAGACGGCTAAAAAACTTCTTTCTGAATTGATTCATGTTCTTGGAAACGGAGATGATCTTAGTCTGAAAAATAGTACACGTTATTCTATCATTACGGCTCCTGAAAAAAGAAACCCGGAAACGGTAAAAAAACTGAGAGTACTTTTTCCGGAATATTTTTAATTCAAGTTTAAAATTTAAAAAACGAGTTAATTCATCGTGAATTCTATACAATGAATTCCTAATTTACTAATAGTCGAAAAATGACAATTCTTTTTAGATTTTATAAAAGTTTTCGGAAAATGTTTTTTATGAAAGTAGATTCAAATTTGAATATTGAACCTCGGAAAAATTAAAAGTGGCTTCAAAAGACTTAATTAACGTGAGCAGGGGGTAAGAAAATAAGAAAGAATTTTCTAAAAGTAGTAGTTCCTACGGTTTAGAAAAAATCTGCAGGTTCAGATTCCAATTTTTTTCAGAAAAATGAATCATGGATTTCTTTACGAACTCACGTTAAAATATAAATCTGTGGGAACTCCCCGACTCGAATCACAAAAAATAAATATTTAAAAATTCGTAATGCGACTTAATCCGTGGGAACTACTGCAAATCGTGGGTTTATCAGTTAAACTTTGAAAGTTGTGGGAACTACTATGAAATACAAAAAGAGTTCTTCGTCCAATCGATTTTTGCACAAAACCGCTGTTTTACGACCATCATCAAAATTTAAATCCCATTTTAGCATGAGTTCGGCTGAGAAATACTTTTTATAAAAGTATGAGTTCCTACAATTTTAAGATTTGTTTGTAAAATTTTGGTTTGCAGTAGTTCCCACATTATTCTGTAGATAAATATAAGTTTTGTAGTAGTTCCCACACCTGAATACGACATATTCAATTATTATAAACTTCTATTTTATAAATTGGTGTAGTTCCTACATTTAAGGAATCGATCTGTAAAGTTCAGATTTCAACTTTTTTCAGAATTTAGGTTTTGTATGCCAAGCTCACGCTAAATAGTAATCCTTTAGAAATTTCTAATAAATACTGGAAGTTTCATACAAACCCTCATATCTGGACGTTTACAAACTAGAAAAAAAGTGTTTTATCATAAAATCTTTGTTAATCTTTAGGTTTTGATATAAATTTTAAAAGAAATATTAATTAACATTTATATAGATTATAATTCATTCAGGCTATTTTTTAAAGCGCGATGGTATTCCGGATAAATAGTAAGGTCGTTGTGAGAACCGTTTGAAATTGTAAAAAGAATTACGTCTTGGTTTTGTTCTTTCAATTTTCTGAATATGATTTCCGAGTTGGAATAGGGAATGATTTGATCTTGTGTTCCGTGAAAAATCCTGATCTTGGAACGAATTTTTTTTAGTTTAGCCAGGTTCTGAAATTGAAATTTTAACATCCAAGTTTGTATAAAAGGATAATAATTTCGTACCAGTGTAAATAAATCCGTAAACGGAGTTTCTAAAAATAAATTTAAATCTGGATTTTTAGAAACTAAATCGATCGCTACTCCTGTTCCTATCGACCGGCCATAAATCACAATTTCATTTCTGGGAATTTTGAGTTCACCGAGTAAATAACTTAGCCATAATTCCGCATCCGAATTCATCGATTCTTCGGAAATACTTCCGGAATTTTTTCCATACCCTCTATAATCCGTAATTAAAAGGTTCCATCCAATTGGAAGAAAATCTTCGTAAATTCTTCCCCATGTTCTCAAACTTCCCGCGTTTCCATGAAAAAATAGTATCGTTTTTTTAGAAAGGTTATTCTTAGACGGAAAAAAAAGTCCGTAACTCGTTTCCCCATCGGAAGTAGTGAGTTTGATTTCTTGAAACTCATTCGGAAAACGGAATATAAAATTTTCAGAAAGTTTTTCCGGAAAGAAAATCAATCTTTCTTGATTCCACCAAATTAGAAACAAAATTAAAAAAATAAAAGATAATAAAAATGTAATAATAAAGCTCATGGATCGTTTCATACTAAATCAAAAATTTGAAAGGATTTCTTTTTTCCAAAGTTCTTTTCCATAAACATCGAAAATTTGTAGGACTAGTTTTCTTTCATTTCGTTTTCCACTTATGGAAATGGTTCCGAAATTTCTTTTATCAACGAGAGTTCCTTCCACACGTAAAGGATTTTTTTCCAAACCAGGAGAATGAGGTTTGGACGTTAGGGGAGAAACTGTGAGTTCGTAAATCGATATATCTTTTTCTTTTAAAAAGTTTAGTTCTGTAAAATGGCGGTCACCCGTTAGAAAAATTATGTTTTTAATTTTTAAATCTCGAATCGCAGAAAGAATTTTATTTTTTTCTTCTATATAGGTGGCGTAGTTTTCAAAGATCGGATTCGGATTTAAAAACTGCCCTCCCATAACGATAAATTTAAAAGTAGCTTTTGAATAAGCCAGCGAATTGGCGAGCCACTGAAATTGTTTTTCACCTAAAATTTGTCTCGGATTTATCACCTTATTATTGTTAGCTGTTCTAAATGTTCTGTTATCTAGAAGGAAGAATTGAACGTCACCCCATGTAAACGAGCCGTAAATACCTTCTTCTGCATAATTTGGATTTCCCCAGTGGAGTTTGAACATTTCTTCAGAAGTTTCTCTCATCCAAAAAGAAGCGTCTGCATCGTTTGGACCAAAATCGTGGTCGTCCCAAATTGCGTAGTGATGAACCGATGCAAAAAGAGGGGCAAGTTCTGGAATTCTCCTTTGATGTCTATAACGATGAAAAAATCCAGTTCTTGAATCCCAATCCGGTTCTCTCAAATAAATATTGTCCCCTAACCAAAGCATGAAATTGGGTTTTTTAGAAAGAATCGAATTAAAGATAAAATATTCCCCTCCATAAGTTTTTCCTGAAACTTCAAATTCCGGTTCGTTTATATAAGAACAACTTCCAAGAGCAAAGGAGAAAGAAGGCGGGTTTTCGTTGGAGGCATAGGCGAAGAAAGGTTGAGTTTGAAATACCTGTGGATGTTCTGCCGGAATCTTTTTTCCATCTATAAGTATATTATAATTATATTTCTTACCTGGTTCAACTTGGTTTGCAATCAACTTTGCGATAAAACCTTTCTCTGGTTTTGTTTGAATTTCTTCGGAAAAAAGTTTATTTTTGGAATTTCCAATTTCAGAATATTCTAATTTAACGATAGACTTTCGATCTGTTTGAACCCAAACTAGTGCTTCTTTTAAAGTGGAATATCCTAAAATTGGTCCCGAAACGATTTTTGCCGATTCTGCGTTGAGTATATGACTGAAAAATAAAAAGAGAAAATAAAAGATCGTTTCGTATTTTGAAATTCGAAATTTCATAAGTGAATCTCCTTTTTGCTCGTTAGATCGTAAAATTCGTAAAAACCTAAGGACGTACATTAAAAGTGCCTTGGGTTTTCTTTAGAATATTTTCCATAGAAAACGAATTTAAATTTTTGAAAGTAACTCAGTTTTGTTTTTAAATCGTTTTGCAGAGATGTCATCAGACAAAATGGATTTGTTTCGAGCAAGGGCGGGAACTGGAAGTTTATTTCCATTTTTAGCCGCTCTTTTGATCCCTTTTTTCAATTCGGATTTCATATCATACAAGAAAACTTCAAAATCCACTTGCATCGTATGTCTTGCAGATGTTACATAACGTCTTTTCATTTTGGATTCATATTTTTCAATTGATTGATTCATTTTTTCTTCAGATGGAAATTCATAGTTTCCGACCAGATATTCAGAAATCCATTTTCCTTGAAACTCAGATAAAGGAGCAATTGGTCCAAGAGGTTGAAATAACCCTACAAAAAAAAGATTTTTAAATTCTGGTTTCACCATTCTATGAAATAGAGGCAGATGATTGTCTTTTGCTGAAAGGAAGTTTTCGTCAAAAAACGGAAATTTTACGTCATAACCGGTGCAATAGATGACTACGTCTATTTCTTCTTCACTGCCGTCTACAAATTTCACCTTATTGCCGTTATACGACTCTATGTTTGGTTTTGGAATTATATCCCCCCTGCCTAATCGAACGAGAATATCCTGCGAAATTGTAAAGTGAGCAGCTCCTGGCTTATGATCTGGCTTTTGAAGAACCGAAATCTTCAACATTTCCTACTCCTAGTTTTAATGCAAATTTTATGATAAAACTTTTTAACCAAAATGGAGTATGAACAGGAAAGAGCGTAGCAATTTTATCTAGGGGTTTTCCAAAGAGATAGTTGGGAATAATATAAGCTCCTCTTCTTGCGGCTAGAAAAACTTTGGATGAAACTCCTGGCCGGCAGAGTTCGACTGCAATATCCATAGCGCTGTTTCCCATTCCGAGAATCACAACACGTTTTCCAGTTAATTCTATTGGCTTATTTGGATCTATATATGAATGAGAATGAATGATATCTCCCGTAAATTTTCCCGGAAAATCCGGCTTGGGCCATCTTTGAGACCAGTGATGCCCATTGGATACTATGAGTACATCATAATATTTTTGTTTTCCATCTTCAGTTAATATTGACCATGTTCCGTCTTCTTCATGTTTTACGTGAGTTACTGGAGTTTTAAAAAAAATATGATCTCGAAATCCGAAATGATTAACGTAATTTATGAAGTATTCTGAGATTTTTTGGTGATCGGGATAAGCGGCGTAAGAATTCGGCATCGGATAGTCTTTATATTGCATTTTGTCTTTATGAGTGTTGGTATGCAAAGACTTATAGATGCTACTCATTTTATTATCATTCTTGAATTTCCAGTTTCCACCGACCTCACTTCCCGCTTCGTAACATTCAAACGGAATTCCTTTATCTTTAAGCGCTTTACATACAGCGATTCCACTGGGACCTGCACCTATGACGCATACGGTAGGTAATAAAGACATTTCTCCCCTAATTCTATAAATGATAAGTAGTTAAGATATATGATAAATGTTTTGAAATTATAATATAGTCAATGAAAAAGTTTCGAGTAAAATATATGACCATTTATGATTACTTAATACTTGTGGAATTAAGATAAGATTATTATGGATTGTTCCTTGGGTAATATTTGCGTAAATTATAATATTTATAAACACCTGTGAGTTTCTATTCCTGTATAATAATATGTTATGAATTTTGACACAAATAAAATTTATTTTGAGAAAGATTAAATTTTGCAACCTTATGAAGATGATTAGAGTTGTTGAAAAATGAATTCTCCATCTATTTTTGTTTTATGAAAACGGTTGATGGGCGTAGTTTTGTTAATCACCACCATAGAATTTTTCAAAAACTCTAATACTACTCTCTATAAAACTGAGTGCAGTTAATTTTTATTCTACAGCCCTATTTAAACGCAAAATGCGGATGTATTTTATTATATAGTTTTAAATGGTAAAAAATTTAGATTGAGATAAATAAGAATTTCTTAAATTTTAGAAATGTTATAGAGAAGATTGAAAATTTCATCTTCTTTGTTTTGGAATACAAAACCAAATTAAAAAACTAGAATTGAAAAACATTTTCAAAACAAAATATTATAAAAATATAAATATATTTTTAACTAGGATTGATTGTTACTTCAGATTTGATTGAATTTGCGATAAAACAATTTTTATGAGCTTTTTCGCGAAGACCAATTAACGTATCTAAGTCCGGAATTTTATCACCTTCGAAAGTTACTTTAGGGTGAAGTTCTATTTTAGTGACTACCATTTTTCCTTCTTCGTTTTTTTCTAAAGTTGCAATTGTATTATCTTCGTAATCGGAAACAATGAACCTACTTTTTGAAGCGATTGCAAGGAAGGTCAAAAAATGACAACTACATACAGAAGAAGCTAATAATTCTTCCGGGTTTGTATGTTCTGCTTTTCCGTAAGTTTCCGGTGTGGATGAACCATGTAATTTTTGACCTCCTTCGTACCTAATTGAATGAGTTCTATCGTAGGAATCGTATTTAAAATCTTCGGGTCCTTTTTTCCAAGACAAACTGATTTTATGTTTGGACATTTTGTTTTCCTCATGGCGTAATTTTAAGTTTGAATTTAAGATTTTAATATCAATCTTAAAACTTCTCAAGTAGGATTCTAATTCAGAATTTTATAATAAAATATCTACTACTCGAACGCATGAAAAATAGTACCAAGTATTAACGGCTGTATTTGCGGGAAAACAGTGGTACTTAAGAAATGTCACAAATTCGAGATTTACGGCATTTTAGAGCAGGATCAAAACATTCAAATTTTTGAAACAATCTAACTCAAGTATTCTATTTATACATCCGAGTAGTAAATTTAACCTCTAAACTAAGATTTGATTCAAATTTACGGTACTTTATCATATAGAGTTGGTAAAAAATCTCAAGAAACACTTTTTATTTTTGAATATTTTTAAAATCTATAAGTATTGATATAAATTCGATACTCAGAAATTTTTTCATAAAAGTTCGTTTTTATGAAAAAATAAAGCGTGGAATTTTTGGCGATTCAAAACCAGATTCTGCAACGTTTGTAAAATCTATTTCCGTATAAAATCGTTATTTTCCCACCATCCTTTATTAAAAACTCTCTTTATAGAGGTTCTCTAAAACGATCAAAGTTTATATTCAACCGTCGGAATTTTTTGCAATTGAATATCATATTCATTTTTTCGAAATACACTTTCGAAAGTTTTTAGAAAAAATAAAAAATACTGAAAAATTCATACACTGATAAAGGTTATGATTGTAAAGATATGGAATGAAGATTCAAAAAATATACTGTTTGTACAGAAAGAGATCTTTGTTGTTTACTACAAAAAATAAATTTGATTGTCGTTTTTAATTTTTTTATTAAACGGTTTGGAAATTGGTTCTGTTTTAAGAGATGTTTGCGTTTTGTGTAGAGATTATCTTAAAGATGATTTTTAATTTTGTGTATGAATTGTTAATAATCTAAAGTATGTTTCTGAGATAATTGATAGTTGTTTCAGAAATTTTGATAAAATGAATATTTAATGTACTTCATAATCCAGGTTTTTAGAAAAACCATTGATTTTTCAAAGTACGTAACACTATTAGTCTATGCCCTTAAAAAAAGAACAAAAGAAAACTGATGAAGAAATCATCGCTTCGGGTCCCGCCTATATTAACTGGATTCGATTTGGATTGATTTTGCTTTTTTATATTTCAATTTTAATTAATTGGAAACGGACCAACTCAATTCAAAATATTTTATATTTGAGCGGTACGACCGCTATGTTTTTTAATTTTATCTATAGTTTTTATAAAATTCGAAAAACAGGTAGTATATCTCATACTCTCAGCAAAGCGTTTCTTATGATGGATGTTTTCGTTCAGTTGTTAGTTATGGTGGGTGCTACTATGGACCATCCCGATTTTACCACTGGTGTGGTGAAAAGTCCTATCTTATACGGGATCAGTTATTTATATATAGTTTCCTCCGGGCTTTTGTTGACTCCTAACTTCGTACTTTGGATCGGATTTTTGTCGGGAGGAGCACAGGCTTTGGCGATTTTTACCGCGACACGATACGGTTTGATTTTGACGGAACAAAAGAAACTTGCCAATTCGTTGGGTTATGCTTCTGTTTCAGAACAAATTACAAAAATTTTATTCGTATTTGCCTGTGCTCTAATCGTTAGAATCCTTGTAAAACTGTTTATGCGATTGAGAGAAAATTCTAAGTATAGACAGGAAGCATTAGAAAAATCTCATAAACTAATTGCTCAAAGAAGTTCTAAAATGAAGGAATCCGCGCAATATCTAAAGGATTCTTCCAAGAATTTAAAGAATTTTATGGATGATTTTTCTGTTTTAGTTTCTACACAAGCTTCTTCTTTTGAAGAGATTAGCTCCACAGTGGAACAATTCCAATCTCAAACTGAAAATTCTTCGTATAACGTAAAAAATCAGTTTAAAAATATTGAAAGTTTAATCCTTCATAGCAATAATTTGAAATCGATTATAGAAAAAATTTCTAACTTCAACCAAACCTTAGACCAAAGTATGGATAAGGTTCGTAAGTCTGGGACGATGGTCACTAAGTTTGTAGAAGAGTTGTCTGGTTCTCTTTCTTCTTTGGGTGATTCTTTTAGAAGTGTGGGAGAAGTGAATCGAATCATGTCCGAGGTCGCAGATAGAACCAATTTACTTTCTTTGAATGCGTCTATTGAAGCTGCTAGAGCCGGAGAGGCTGGTAGGGGTTTTGCGGTTGTTGCACAAGAAGTTTCTAAATTGGCGGAAAGTAGTGCTGGAAATGCAGATTTAATTTCAAAAATCATTCGAGACTCTTCCAATCATGTGCAAATGGGTCGAGAGTCTGCTGAAACTACTGCAGGGCATGTAAAAGAGCAGGATACTTTAATTCAAGATTTGTTTGTTCGATTTGATGAATTCTCGAATTTATTCTATGAACAGAGGAAAATCAATTCCGAATTCTTTTCTACTTTAGATCATTTGCGTTCTTTGTCTTCGGAGATCGAACTTGCTTCTTCCGAACAAAAGACAGGTTTACAAGGAATCGTAGAAGCGATTTCTTTACTCCAAAATTCTATGGAATCTTTAGTTACGAAAAGTGAAAATTTAAGTGTGGTCGTCAGAGAATTGGAAACACAATCAGATACACTTATTCTTGCGGAAACAAACACCTAACTCACGTTATTTTATAAAAGCTCCTTTGGAAAAATTCAGTCTTACTCTCAAAAATTTTTTTAAGATGAATGATTTTTTGATTCAAATTTGATCCGTTCCACTCTTTGCGAGAACCGTAGTAGGTATGGGCGCTTTATTACTAAACTCTGATCATGAAATTAGTTCTACACTTCAAAAAAATCCTTCCGAAACGGTTACTCTTTTGATTCCGGAAAATACTTGGCTTCTTTTTTCCGAAAAAGATGTAAAGCTGCTTACTAAAAAAATTCCTGCACTTTTAAAAATTTATGGGAAATATATTTCTTCTTCGGAACGTCTTGGCAAAAAAGCGGACAGAACTTTGTATCAATCCAGTCCGGGTAAATCAAAAATGAAACGAATAAGCGTTCGTGTTCCTTCTGCAAGTTGGACTCTTTTGGGAACGTTGGCTCAAGCTCATGGTGTGTCTAGGTGTTATCTTTTTAATTATCTTTTGAAGTTGGAAGCCCTCGGGGTCGGTGATTCTATTTTGAATACGGTTCGGGCGGGAGTTCCCACGTTTCACTGGTCTTACAGTTATATCCTACACTTAGATCTGCTAAACAATCGAGTCATCCGAAAACTACACTGTGAACCAGAATCTTATTTTTACGCCTTAGACCTAGAATGATTTTCAACATAAAATCATTGTTTGGTGATTGCCATCAAATTTAGAAATTCCCAGATCTTCGAACTGGATCAATGCAAGTGAATACTGATTTCTCACATTAACTGAGAATTGAATCATAGGTTATCGAAATTTTACTTCCAAGTAGCGATTTGTGCGCAAATACAAAGTAACCGATTAATGTAGCTCTCAGTAGGATAACTTCGTGGAGTTCCACGTATTGTATGATTTATAATTTTAACGTGAAAGGGATCGATGCGAAAGTAACTCAGCAGAACGCTTTTTATGAATCGCATTCTATAATAAATTGCATACAGGAAACATGATACAATAATCGTCTTTAGTTGCAATTTATTGACCAGAGCTAAAGAGCCCGGTCCGGCTGCCTGCGGCAAGCCGGATTCGCCCCGATTTTCTTATGTCGAACTCACGTTAATTTTAACATTCTTTTGTTCTGATCATTTCTGTATGAGTTCCCACATTTTTGTGAAACTACGCTGTCTACTTTTATTGACGCCTGACAGACTTTTGGGCGCGATTATATAAAACCGAGTAATAATAGAAATTTTATAAAAGATTTAAAAACGGTAATCGTTTTCCATGAAAAATTGTCTATGTTTGTCTTATGAGTTAGATCATTAAAATTGCAGAGTTCAAAATTCAAAGTGCCTGGCGAACTTTTCCAGGGTTATTTCAGTTGTCATTCTATCCTTTTTCAAATGTTTAGTAAAAAGGAACATTCGAGGAAAGAGAAAATGGCAAATATCTATTACGACGCCGATTGTGATTTAAACTCTCTAAAAGGTAAAACCATCGCAGTAATCGGTTATGGAAGCCAGGGACATGCCCAGGCTCAAAATATGAAAGATTCCGGACTGAAAGTAATTATTGGTTTAAAAGAAGGATCTAAATCCGTTCAAGACGCAAAGAACGCTGGTTTTGAAGTGTATAGCGTTGCAGAAGCATCACAGAAAGCGGACATCATACAAATTCTAGCACCGGACACGATACAAGCGGATCTTTATAAAAAAGATATTGAACCGAATCTTAAAAAAGGGGATGCACTCGTTTTTTCTCATGGGTTTAACATTCATTATGATTTTATAAAACCTCCAAAAGAAGTAGACGTGTATATGGTTGCTCCTAAAGGTCCAGGCCATCTCGTTCGTAGAGTTTATACGGAAGGAGGAGGAGTCCCTTGTTTGATTGCGATCCATCAGGATTCATCCGGCGAAGCAAAAAAAAGAGCTCTTGCACACGCGGCAGGAGTGGGCGGGGGTCGTGCTGGAATTTTAGAAACGTCGTTCCGTGAAGAAACCGAAACGGACCTTTTTGGAGAACAAGTAGTTCTTTGCGGAGGACTTTCCAATTTGATCATGGCGGGTTTTGAAACCTTGACCGAAGCAGGATATGATCCTGAAATCGCATACTTTGAATGTCTTCACGAAGTGAAGCTGATTACAGATTTAATTTACGAAGGTGGATTGGCAAGAATGAGATTTTCCATCTCTGATACTGCGGAATACGGAGATTATGTAAGTGGTCCTCGTGTGATTGACCCAGGCGTAAAACAGAGAATGAAAGAAGTTCTCAACGATATTCAAAAAGATAAAGGGGCAAAATTTGCCACCAATTGGATGGCCGAAACAAAAGCAGGTTATCCGAACTTTAAAAATATGAGAGATAAAAACGCATCTCATCCGATCGAGTCTGTGGGTAAAAAATTAAGAAGTATGATGAAATGGTTATCTAAATAATTTCATCTAAAATTCATTTGCAAAGGAAACCCGGTGGAGTTTATCTTCCGGGTTTTTTATTTTTTCTCGATTCAACGATTGAAATGGAAAAAGTTTCAATTAACGTGAATTTCTGTATAAGGAATCCATGGTTCATTTTTCTAAAAAAAGTTGTGATCTTGATTCCTAAAATGTGGGAACTACTGCAAATCACGATTTTACGAACGAATCCTAAAATTGTAGTAACTATTACTTTTTAGAAAATTCTTTCTCGTTTTCTTATGTCGAGTTCATGTTAATTAACGCGAGTTTGGTGTAAGGAATCTGTTTCCTAAAGTTTGTTTTACCTGAAAAAATGTATGTAGGAACTCTTACAAAACCTTGAAATTGCCGTAAAAAATAAAATGTAGGAACTACCACATGTCTATATTTTACGGTTAGATTTTGAAAATGTAGGGATTCATACAATTTTCAATCACGAAAAATGGATATTTAAGCCCGTAATGCGACTTAATCTGTAGGAACTCTCACAAATCGTGGATTTGTAATAGTTCTCACATCATTTTACAGACAAACCTAAATTTTGTGGAAGTTCCCGCACTTGAATACGACAAATTCAAGTTTTATAAAACTTCTATTCAATTGTGGTAGTTCCCACATTTAAAGAATCGATCTATAAAGTTTAGATTTCAACTTTTTTCAGAATCTGGATTTCTTATGCCGAACTCATGTTAAAATAAGAGTTTTTGTAATTTCAAGTTATACACTGAGTTCTTACACACGTGATAGAATTAGTCTTGTAGATTCGCGTTCCGCCTTCTAATTTGTCGATCTCGGTGATCGCGATAGAATTTGGGCATAAGTTCATCCGGAAGACAACTGTCATGATCCGGCCTCTGAGACCAAAAATGAATCAAATCTCTTCCAAACAAGATATTTAGAACTTTATGATACTCTGAAATGATCTTCTTTTCTTCTTCGGACTCAAGATCACAAGCTCTATATTTCATCGCCAAACTACCAAGTCGATCTTCAAGTTGATCAATTCTTTGTAAAGTTTTAGGATTCGCTTCTTGGTATTCGCTATTTAATTTTTCACAAAGTAATTTCTCAGCTTTTTGAAAACATATTTCATCAGTTTCAAAAACTTGGGTTTCCTCCGTTTCTGTATGTAAATCAACCATATCACAGTAAATTACTGTAAATGAATTTCCTATGATTTCTAAATTCCAAAACTTCAAAGGATCATTTTTGGAAACAAGATAATAAATTTTAAACATAAGAAACGGCCTTATCTTTACCTCACAAAGAGTCTAACCTTAAGTATATCCTTTTCGGTTCCAATTCGGCCAAATAAATTTTGGATAATTCTTTCTTAAATTTAAGAGTCTCGATTCTTAACTTAAAAAAATAATGACAAAAGGATTTCTTTTGTTACCTTGATTCCATTCTAAATGAATCCTTAGGAGGCCAGATTTGAAATCCAAGTTATCGGCAATCGTCATCTGTTTGATTTTATTTTTTGCAACGGATGCATTTGCACAAAAGAGATACGGACTTATTTTCGGAACTAACTATACGAGTAATAAGGCCGGAATTCCGGAACTCAATCTTTGTGAAGCAGATGCAAGTTATCTGAATGATGAAATTCGAAAAGTGGGAAACTTCGACGAAGTTAAAGTCGTTCTCGGAAAAGAAGTTACAAAAGATAACATAGAAAAAGAAATTAAGGCCTTAGCAAAAAAAGCGGGTGATAACGATACCGTTCTGCTTTATTTTTCCGGACACGGTGCTTTTCAAAGAGACGCGTCTGCAAAAAATGGGATGAGAAATCTTATTATTTGTTATGACAGGCCTCACCTTCCGGACGATGAACTGAATAAATACTTGGAAAAAATAAAATCTCCTAAGACGGTATTTATCTTCGATTGCTGTTTTTCGGGCGGGATCGCTAAAAAAGGAAAATCAACTCGAGGTTCCGCTGATGTTCCGATTCCCGAAGGAAGCAACGGAACCGTAAAACAAGACGCAGAAGATTTTTTCTTTCAAGATAAAGCGATCATTTCTTCTGCAGACGATAATCAAACTGCAATTGAAGTCGGTGGAAGTATCAATCACGGAATTTTTACTTATAACTTTGGAAAAGCCTTAGGTTCTGCAGATTTAAATAAAGATAACGTCGTTACGGCTCTAGAAGCATTTTTTAAATCAAGAGAAGAAACCGTTCAGATGGCAAAGAAATTTCAGCATGAACAAGTGCCTCAGATTTCTGGAAACGCTTCTGGTATTTTTCTTTCGGGTAAAAAAAGTCCGGAACCTCCCAAGCCGGTTGATCCTCCAAAACCTCCCGCTCCTTCTGTAGAACCTGAACCGGATCCAGTCAAACCTGATCCTTCACAACCGGTGGTAACTCCGGAAGAACCTCCTGTGGTTCCTACAAACGAAAGAGGGGATTTAGTTTTAAAGACAACGATTATTCAAGATCGTGCTTATGGACTTTCGGATCTTCCTCCAGATATTTTAATCTTCGCTAAAAAGAAAAGAAAAGGGAATCGAAACGTTAAGGTTTATATAGACGATCAAGAATTTTCTTCTACTGTAACCGCTACTTCTTCCAATTTTTGGGGTGCTGTTAAAAGACAAGGACAGTTGATTCCTGGTAACATCTACACGATCACGCTGAACAAGGTTCCAGCCGGAGTTCATAAAATTACAATTAAGGCAGACGACTATCCAGAAATTCAGGAAACGTTTGCGGTTCTTCCAAATAAGAAGAACGAACTTCCAATCAATGTTTCTATGAGCGGTTTTGGCGCTATTCAAGGAAAAGTTTTTTACAAAACCTTGGATAATCCTGTAAGTAATCAGCCGATTTTTATGCCTACGATTTCGAGTGTTACCGGAATTCAAAAATTGAATACGGACAACGAAGGAAATTTCTGGTTCACAAATCTCAAACCGGGAGATTATGAAATTAAAGCTTCTTTTGCAGAGGATTTGAATCTTAACAATTCAATGATTAACGTAAGAGAAGGAGACGTAACTAAAGTGGATGTTATTTTGAATGTGAAGATGCCTTCCACCAAAACGAAATACTAAAGTATCATATTTCGTTTTTCGATGAAATGAAAAAGCCCGCAGAGCAGCGGGCTTTTTGTTTTAAAATTAATTCTTGATCCATTTCCGTTGTATTGAAATAGACAATTGAAGCAATTTTGTGAATCTTCACTATGGAGTTTTTCAACAACTCTAATTTAGTCTTTCAAAAAGTTTTTCCATTCGTTGGATCTAAATCTACGTTTGCGGATTTCCTTTAATTTTTTCATCTGATTTGTATTGAGAAGATTTCCTGCCTTTAAACCGGCTTCTGGAAGAATGGTATTGTTGATTAGGTTTGCTACCGTTTTGTTGATTGAAAGAAAGGAACTTTTTAGATCCGGGTCCATTTCTGGATAAAACATATGCGCCTCCGTGCGACTTTCTGGTTTGGTTTTAAGTTTTGTTTTTTATCAGGAATCCCGCTTGTTCTCATCCTTGAGAAAGCAATTGACTCCCAGAACTATCTATCGAAGAAATTGGAAAATCCTTGAGTATTTTTTTCTTGTACTAATTTTCTCAAAACGATAAAATTGCAAAAAAATGCAGATCCGAATGATCAATAATACGGGTAAAAGGATTGGAAGATTCGTCGCTTACGAATATGGCACGGATTTATTCGGTTACGTATACGTGGATAAGATCAAAGGTAAGGATCGAGGTAAATTAGTTTCGCGTTGGGTAATGCCGGATCTAGGATCATTAGTTCGTTTATTGGATTTTGAAATTTATAAACGAGAGAATGAACACTACGAAAATATAAGTTCCGTTATTGGATGACTTCTTCTACACGGATCGATCGGCTTAAACGCAGAGCTGAAAAGTTAAATAAACTTTACGATAAAATTTCCGTCCTTCTTTCCAGACTTTCACTATTTCGTCTCGTTTTCTTTTCCATCTTTTTACTTTGGATTTCTATTTTTTACTATTTACGTTCTTCAGTTTTTTATCACCTTCCTTCTCTAATTTTTCTTTTTCTTTTTTTCTTTTTTGTTCGGAGATATAAAAAGACTCTTTTGACTCGGAAAAAAATTGAACTTTGGATTTTCGTTTTGGAAAGGGAATCCGCGAGAATTTCAATCAAGGGTTTTGGCAAAAAATTCGGAACTAAAATTGTTTTAGAAAAAGTTTCTCCCTTAGCCAGAGATTTAGATCTATTCCGAGAGAACGGTTTATTTTCCTGGTTAGATACTACGTTTATCTCTAATGCAGAACAGAAATTGATTTCCCTTTTGGATCTGGAAGATTCTTCTCCATATAGTAATCGGGAGAATGTACTTTTACGTCAGTCCATTGTTCGATCTATTTCTGAAAAAACATTAGCAATTCCTAAAATACTTAGACTCGCCTCTTATCTAAAGGAAGATCAGGAGGTTTTTCAAACCCATACTAAAACCGAAACAAAATCGATTCGGGATGATAGCGCATCCAAACTTTGGGGAAGTTATCCTTGGCTGAAAAAGATTTATAGACCGATTACAATTTTGGTGCTTGCGTTCATTCCCGCAAACGTGTTTTTGGGAGTTCCTTTTCCTGCTTCCGTTTTGTTTTTAAATTTGATCTTATTTGGGTTGTATCGTTCCCGTTCTTTAGATATTTTTAGACAGTATTATTCTATTTCCGGAAGTATTTCAGGACTTCAAAAAATTCTAATATACTTAAAAGGATTGAAAATTAGTGATAAAAACGGTAGGTTTCTTTTAGAGGATACTTCCAAGGATGAATTAAGATCCGCTTATAAGGATTTGGATCTGATTTTAAAACGTGTTTCTCTGACCGAAGCTCCTCTTTTGCATCTGATCCTAAATAATCTGTTTCTTTATGATCTTTGGGTTTTGCAGAAAATTTCGAAATGGAGAGAAAAACATTCCGTCCTTTTGGAAAAATCGATCGAGGATTTGACTTTATTCGATTCTCTATTTCCTTTTGCGAATTTGAAATGGATGTTTCCTGATTATTGTTTTCCGGAAATTCTTTCTGAAAATTCTAAAGAAGGAATTTCAGGTAAGGACCTTTTTCATCCTTTGATCCCTTCTGACTCCAGAGTTTCTAATCCATTGGATTTTATTGAAGAACAAGATATAGTGCTGATTACGGGTTCGAATATGTCTGGAAAAACTACTTATCTGCGTACAATCGGCGTAGCTTCTATTCTTGCCATGGCAGGTGGTCCGGCTCCTGCGTCTAAATTTTCATTACCTGTTTTAAAAATTCATACGAGTATGAGAAATGAAGATAACCTAGAAGAAGGAATTTCTTTCTTTTATGCGGAAGTGAGAAGACTTTCTGAGATCATAAAAAAGATTAGAGATAAAAATTCGTCTCATCTTATCTTACTTGATGAGATTTTAAAAGGGACTAATACGAGAGAGCGTTCTCTTGCTTGTAAGGGAATTTTAAAAGAACTGAAAAAAAATCGTACGATCGTTTTTGTAACGAGCCACGACCTTGAGCTTGCAAAAGTGGAAGGTGTTATCTTAAAACATTTTCAAGAGGAAGTTTTAGATGGAACCATGTATTTCGATTATAAAATCCGTGAAGGACTAGTAGAAACCAGCAATGCTCTTCGAATTTTAGTTCAAGAAGGATTGGATCTAGATTTTACATAAAATTCAATGTAGGAACTATTACACATTAGTTATACCGAACTCACGTTAAATAGTACGGATATTTGTTCGTTATAGGGTTCGGTTCGAATTGTAATTCTCTTGAAATTAGATTCTGTCTCCTGTCAATTTTCCAGATCATTTTGTAAGTCCAGTGAAAGTTAGGAACTCCCCGGTTTAAACTTTTTACAAAAAAATCTTCCTTTCCACCAAGCTCCTCCAACCAAAGCATATAATTAAAAAGATAACACCTCGAAACTCCATGAGCCGCCGCTAAAACACCTAAAGTAGCCCAAACACCAGTATGAACCCGAATACTAAACTTTTTCATTTTACCAACGTCCCGATTGTATTTGATTTTACCCGCCCGGTTATGAAGCCGCTTCATAGAGGCGATCTGTTTAGAATATTTTCTCAGTAAAAGAGGGAGTTTGTTACGAAGCGCTTTTCTTTCCTGGAGATTCAAACGATTCCAATAAACATCTGGAACCAAAAGAGAATCCGTTTCAACGGAACCTTCTACCAAAGCAGACTCAATTTTTTGACCGTCATCCAATAAAAGAATGTCCATACCAGAAACGGTTCTGCGAACTTTCTAAGCGGAACGGTTTATAGAAAAATTTTTCGGAAAAAACAAAACGTTTTAAACTGAGTCAGTGTAAAAAACATAATTCAGTTTTATAGATAAAAATTGGATTTTCTAAAATCTAAGGTTATGAATGTAAAAATTCAAAATTCGTAGTTAACCCTTTCCTAAAAGAATAATCCCAACTAAAACGGAAATAGCACCTAACGATGCTACTACGGCGGGTACAAAAAAGAAATAGGTAAAACCAGTGATACCAAAACAGAAAATACAAAATAAAATCGGAATCAAAAGTTTTTGCACGGTTTGGGGATTCGATTCCGAAAAATTGGATAAAATCCAAAGAAGTAAGGTCAATGAAATCAATACGATGCTTAAATTCAAACTCATTCCTGTATAAAATTGGTCGTACGTTTTTGTAACTCCTTCCATAGGAATTTTAGTTTGTTGCATTATAGAAATTGCATTTAAGGCTTGAGAATCAGAAGTTTCGTATCTTGTAAAATGACCGAACGAATGACCCAAAGCGAAAACGAACATCAACGCCGATGCAATCCGAATGAATAATTTTGCTTTCATAAATTTTCCTTAATGTTTTTAAGCTATTTTTTCTTTTTCTCTTCTTTAGATGAAAATAAACTTTTAAACCCTTCCCAAGCGTCTCTAACGTATTCCGATACGACCGAACCAGCGATTCCTCCTCCGTATGGTCCACCTGCGAAAGTAAAAAACGGAGCTAGAATTGTACTTCCCGCAAAAACCGAACCCAACCAGATTGGATCTATATAAGGAATCGATTGTTTAAAAATTCCTTTATAAATGATAGGAATTTTTAAAGCCCTGCCAACTATATTTCCACCGAGTCTTAAATTGATAAGTACGTCTATGTTTTTTTCAAAACTGATATTTCCTTTTCCGTCCGCTTCTAAACCCTTACCTTGTAGTTTTAGATTTTGAAAATAAAGATGATTGTTTTCGATTGTAAAATCAGATTTTAAAGAAGAAAATTCTACTTTTCTACCATCGATTCCGTTAAATGAGATGATCTTTCCAAGAGTGTTTAAAACCGGAATCGTGAAGTTTGCATAACCGAATAATTCTCCGTTGAGAATTTGGAGGTTTCCGGAACCTTCCATATTCCTGAAAAATTCGGTAGTAAAATCAGAAGAACGATTATGTACTTCCGTAACAAAGTTGAACTTACTGAACATATCTCCGTTGATGATTTGATCGTTTACGTAAGGCATTAGAATTCGATCGGATTGGATTCTATAAACTTCACCTTGCACTTCGAACCTGGATTTGAAAGGATCAATTTTAGATTTTCCTAATATTTCTCCGTTATATATATATGCATGAAAACTAGGTATATGAATCCAAGGATAACTATATTTTAATTCCGCTTTTAAAACTGGAATTCTATGTTTTAACGCGTATACATTTTTGAGATCCGCACTGAAATAAAAAACACCATTGGGTCTATTTGGATCGTCGAATTTTTTAGTGAATTCAAAAAGTTTTCCTAACCGAAGTGCACTGTGATAATCCAGATAGTTTGCTGTGACTTGAAAGGAAACGTTCGTTTTGTAGTTCCATAAAACCGTCCCCTTTGCATTTCCTTCTGCGATTCCAGGCCAGAGAATCGATATATAAGGAAATTCTAATTTTTTATTTGGAAGATCCAACCTGAATTCCATATTTACCTTAATGTCTCCGAATGGATTTCCTCCTTTATAAGCAAAGTTTTTCGCTTGTGCGATAACATTGAAGTAAATAGATCGATTAGGAACTTTATCGATTTTGATCGTCCCATTTAGGATCGTTTTTGAAAAATCGGCGTTTGGAAAAATAGTCAATAAGTCTCTAAAAATCGAAAGAGAACATTTATCTAAAGTAATCGTAGACTGAAATTTAGAATTTTCGTAAGTTGTAGGAAACTCGTCTAAGTTAGCACTTCCATAAATTTGAAAACTTTGACTGTCTAATTTGCCCTGTAAGGTTAGAGCGAAATTGTTTCCGTAAAAAGAAATATTCAATGCGGAATTTGAAAGATAAATTTCATACGTTTTTTGATGAGTATCGTCTTGATAGTGAACGTAAAAATTTTCGATCTCAACGTTTTTTAATCCGACTTTAAAAACTTCTTTCAGATTGAACGAAGAACTTTCGACAGTGGAAGAGGGATCAAAAATTCTAATAGTATGAATGTGATTTGAGTTTTCGGAATCTTCTGTATCTTGCTGAAAAAACTCGATCAGATCCACGGAGCCATCTTTGTTTTTATGAAGATTGATTTTTCCACCGGAAATATAAACGTCTCTAATTTCTACTTTCTGACCTAATAAACCAAACCAGGAAATGTCTACTTTAATACGATCGCTGATTCCAATGATCAATTCTTCTTTACGAATCTGAACTTCTTTCAACTCGATTCCCGGAAACGGAAACAAAACTAAATCCGAAGAACCTACTTTGACTTCTAAACCTGTTTTTTGTTCGATTGCAGTAAGAATAAAATCCTTGTAAAAGTCCTGACGAATTAGAAGAGGAACTAACGTAAAGGAAATGATCGCAATTGTTTGAATCAAAATTATCACAAGAAATCTAATTCGATAGGTATATAAGAATTCTTGAATGCGTTTGAAAAATTTCATCAAATTTAATCTGTTGGAAAATGACACAATACTTTTTGACCGTTTCTAATTTCTTTCCAAATTGGAACCTCGGATTTGCATAAATCTTGAGCAATTGGACACCGAGTATGGAAATGACAACCCGTAGGTTTATTGACTATACTTGGAATTTCTCCTTTGAGAGGAATTCTATTTTTTTTTCGATCATATACGTCAAACGTGGATTGAAAAAGCGCTTTTGTATAAGGATGTGAGGGAGAAGATACGATGTCTTTTGTATTACCGAGTTCTACGATTTTTCCTAAATACATAACTACAATTCTATCTGAAATCGATTTTACCACACCTAGGTCGTGAGAGATGAATAAATAGGAAAGGCCGAATTCGTTTTTTAATTCGACTAAAAGTTTTAATACTTGTGTGCCTGTAGAAACGTCTAAGGCGGAAACCGATTCGTCACAAATGACAAACTTAGGTTTTAAAACGAGGGCGCGTGCGATCGCGATTCTTTGTCTTTGTCCTCCGGAGAATTCGTGTGGAAATCTAGAAAGAATATCGGAGGATAAATTCACTTTTTCTAATATTTCTTTGATCTTGGTTTCTGATTCTTCCCTGGATGTTCTTTCGTGAATTTCCAAACCTTCCATTAGAATTTCTGCAATTGTCATTCTAGGATTGAGAGAAGAATAAGGATCTTGAAATATGATCTGAATATTTTTTCTAAAAGGAAAAAACTCGGAGGAAGATAAAGAAGTGATTTCCTTACCTTCAAAATAAATTGATCCGGATTCTGGTTTTAATAATTTTACAAGACCTCTTCCTAATGTGGATTTACCACAGCCGGATTCTCCCACGAGCCCTATAATTTCGTTGTTTCCGATTTCAAGATTAACTTCGTCTACTGCGACAATTCGATTTTTTTTTAAACCAAATCCGGACTTCGTATAATAACAGATTGTAAGATTTTCAATTCTAATCATGAACTTTTATCCGAGTCTTTTGCCAAAAAACAAGCCGAAAGATGTGGTTTTAAATCGGATCGTAGTATGGGAAATAAATCAGGCTTACTTTCTTTGCACGAATTGATCGCTATTTGGCAACGAGTGGAATAATGACATCCTAAGGGATATTGATCCGGAGAAGGAACAATTCCCTGAATCGGTTGTAGATCTTCTACGGATTTTGCAAGAGATGGAATTGATTTTAGTAGGTCTTTCGTATAAGGGTGATTAGGTGAATCAATGACCGAATCGGTGTCTCCGATTTCGGCGATTCTTCCCGCATACATTACTACGATTCTATCCGCGATTGTTCCTACAAGTCCGAAGTCATGTGAGATGAATAATATAGACATCCGATTTTGTTTTTGAAGACTTAAAAGAAGTTCAACCAGTTGTGCTTGAATGGTTACGTCGATTGCACTCGTGGGTTCATCCGCAATAAGAAGAGACGGATCACACATAAGTGCCATCGCAATGCTGATTCTTTGTAAAATTCCACCGCTCATCTGATTCGGATAAGAATATAATCTTTGTTGAATGTCTGTAATTCCAACCGAAGAAAGTAAAAACTCTGCTTTTTCAACGGCTTCTTTTCGGTTTTGCGAAACGTGCATCAGATACGCTTCGATCATTTGATCTTGGATTTTTAATAAAGGATTGAGAGCGGCAAAAGGCTCTTGAAAGATGTACGCGATTTCTTTTCCTCTGAATTTTCTCAATTCTTCCGAAGAAAGTTTTAAAAGATCCTTTCCTTGATATAAAATTTCTCCAGACTTTACTTTAGAAATATTAGAAGGAATTAATTTAGTCAGTGCAAGAGAAGTGAGAGATTTACCGCAGCCGGACTCTCCAATCAAAGATAAAATTTCTCCGGATTTTACTTCGAAATTTAAATCTTGTAACACGGGAAGCCATCGATTTTCGGAAAAAAGATCGAGTGAAAAATTTTTAACTTGGAGAATAGAAGAATCGGTCATTCATACACCGCCTTTTCTCTGGAATCGAAGGAATCTCGTAAACCTTCTCCTATAAACGAGGTCAATAAGATTGTCAAAAAAAGCGCTATAGATGGAAATGTAATCAACCACCAAGCACTGAGACGTTCTCTTCCTTGTCCTATCATTTCACCCCAAGACGGATTCGGGGCGGGGATTCCGTAACCAAGAAAGTCTAACGCGCTTAAGATAGAAATGGAACCTATCAAAGTGAACGGCAAAAAGGTGACTAACGGTGTAATTGCGTTTGGTAGAATGTGTCGAAGCATGATTCGAAAGGAACCAACTCCTAAAGCCTTTGCGGAATCCACATAGGTCAATTGTTTGAGTTTGTAAAATTCTCCTCTCATATAATACGAAATTCCGATCCAACTGAGCGCACCATAAGTGATCAAAAGAACCGTAAATCCTCTTCCGAAAAATGCTCCTACGATCAAAATTAGATATAAGAAAGGAATCGCAGAAAGGATTTCGATCATTCTTTGCATCAGAATGTCGGTCTTTCCTCCGAAATATCCTTGAATCCCTCCGATCAAAGTTCCCATGAATAGTTCAAGAAAAACTAATATAAGTCCGAAACTCAAAGCGTTTCTATACGCGTAAAAAATTCGAGTAAAGACGTCCCTCCCTCGATCGTCGGTTCCAAGCCAGTGTTTACGGTTTGGGGAAGATGGAGGTGTTTCTCCTTCTTCTAAACTTTCCAAATTATCTTCGTTATATCCGTATGGAATCGGGGCAAAAAGAATCCAATTGGAACCCGATTTAAAATCTTCTCTTTTAGAAAGTTTTTTATAGTTTGGAGAGGTTAGATTTTCTCCTCCGAACTTCGTTTCAGGATAAAAAGAAAAAATTGGAAAATACAATTTGTTTTGATAACTTATGACCAAAGGTTGGTTGGTCGTTATGAGTGGCGCAAATAACGAAATTATATAAGAAATCATTAATATGTTTAGAGCGTACCAAGCCCTTTTGTTTGCCCTAAATTTTTGGAATCTTTTTTTTAGGATCGGGCTTAAGATCATTCGAATTGAATCCTCGGATCTATAAGTATATAACAAAAATCTGATAGAATATTTCCTACTAAAGAAAGAAGGCTTTGTACAAATAAGAGTCCCATCATCAGATCTGTATCCCTTTCAGTAACCGCTTGAAAACTTAAAAGCCCCATCCCGTCTATGTTAAATACGAGTTCTATCACCAAAGATCCCGCAAAAATCAGACTGAGGTTGTTTCCAAAACCCGTCGCAATTGGAATTAAAGAATTACGAAGCGCGTGTTTAAAGATGGCTTCTTGAAAACTAAAACCTTTAGAAAGAGCTGTACGAACATACTCTTTCGAAATTTGATCTAAAAGCGAATTTTTCATAAGCAAAGTGAGAACTGCAAACGAACCGGAAACGTAACAGATTACCGGAAGAAACATATGTTCGATTCGATCGATTACTTTTTCCCAAGAAGATAGAGATTCATATTCGTCCGAAACTTCGTGACCTAGAGGAAAGATAGATAATAATTCACCGGAAGCGAACGTATAAAGAAGTAAAACTGAAAGCGCAAATACCGGAATTGAATACGTGATTAAAATGATTCCACTGGATGTTATATCGAAACGTTCTCCATTTCGAAGTGCTTTAGAAATTCCTAAAGGAATACAGATCAGATATGAAAGTAAAAATCCGGAAAGACCGAATGTGAGAGATACCGGAAGTTTTTCCAAGATTAGTTCGGATACGGATCGAGTGTGAAGTCTGGATTCTCCCAAATTGAAGGTCAGAATTTCTTTGAGCCAGTAAAGATAAGCGATTCCTACTGGTTTATCTAAATGTAATCTTTTTTTGATGATGTTTATTTCTTCTTCTGAAATCGTTTTGGCGCTTCCACCTTGAGAGTTCGCATAACCTCTGATCTTTGCGATTTCGGTTTCGAGTGGACCGCCTGGCGCAAAATGAGAAATCAAAAAGACGATAAATGTCATTCCCAATAATGTAGGAATGATCAGAAGGAATCGTTTAAGGAAATATTTTTTCATTATTTTATTTCCAGGAAAACAGTTTCAAGAAATCGGATCCTAAGACAAAGCCTTTTTCAAAAAAGAATCTTAATTGTTAAGAGAATTCAATCGATTTGTTTTCAATTTAAATTTCTGCTTCCTTTTAATTCTAAATAACCGGTGCCTTGAACTGACTTTCCTGAACGAGTGCCTTTGACTTTTACTGCACCTTCCCAGTAACTAAAGCCGGTAGTAGAACGGGAATCAAATTCTTGATCTTCAAAAAAAGGTTCGATTGTAAGATGAAGTTCCGAATCTTTTTGAGTGGAAAGATTCCAAACGAGCGGATATTTTTGATTTGTTCTTGGACTGATCCAAAAGGAAGAATTAGGAACGAATCGAACTTCGCCTTCTTTTTCAAAGTATATTTTTTTTCCGGAACTGAAACGAATGGTTCCAAAACTTTCAGAGTTTGAATGTATCGTTTTTCTAAAATTAAAAGCCATAATGTCGCTTCCGTCTTCGAGTTGAATGCAGACCCAATCCCAGGAATTGGATGGATCGGAAAGTGCCGTTTTTAGATTCGAATGAAAAGGGTTACTCCATTCATGATCCATCCAAGAATTTCCACTTTTGATTTGGATTTTTTTTCCGTTTAAAATCAATTCTCCCTGAGTAGAAAGACGCGGAATACTATAATAGTAAGAATAAAAATTCGGATCGGTTCTACTTTTGACCGATTTACCTTTGTCTCCGTGTAAAAGTATTTTGGAGTCATCTCCGTTTAAAATTAGATCCAAAGAAAGTTCTGGAGAATGTTTTGGTTTTGCGATCAGATGAAATTTTGAGTTACTTTCAATTTTAAGAATAAAATCTCCGCTGAAGATTTGTTTCGAATCATAACCGGCCATTCCACCTAACTTACGTTCAACGGTCTGTGAGATCGTATGTGTTTTATTTTCCAAATCGGAGATTGCAAAATGAACCGGAAAGGCTTCTCTGTTTTTATCGAAAATTCCTTTAAAAAAGCTGAGTTCGTAACCGTATTGTTTTCCTTCTGTGGATTTAAGAACTCCAACGAAATAACACCATTCTACTTTGTAACGAGGATGAAAGGAGTGGTCTTTTGGAAAGATGAAAGGCCGGTTCTCGGCCCCAACGGAGAAAAAGATTGAAAGTAAAAAATAAATTCCAATTGAATGCTTATACTTGACTGGAAATAAATTGTAGTAATTTTTTTGCAAAGCCATGAGGTTTTTCGGTAATGTACGTTTTTATAATCCTTTTTTTATTTCAATTCGTTATTTTAGGAGTTTATTTACATAAACTTTATCTGAAATTTCTATCTTTTTGTCCTATCAAAAATTTTTTAACTTGGGATCCAAACGCAAGGCTAGTCACATCAATTCGATTTGCAGAAGCGTTTCGGTCTTTGGATCTGATTGAAATTCTTAGGTTAACTTTCGATTCTCCTACTCGGCCCGTATTGAGAAATTTTCCCGAGGCCTAATCATATACTTTTATTCGGTCCGGGCGGAACCCCTGTTTCTATCTTTACGTTTATAGAATTGATTTTACTTTTTTTGATCATTCCCTGGATTTATGCACTATTCATTTTCCGGAATGTTGGAAATTCAGGGAACACTTTTGTTTCTTACTGCTTTACTTGCGTTTCGGGAATTTCAAAAATATTTTTTAGATAAAGAAAAGACTTTATCCTTTTATAAAAACGAAAACTTTACTTCCCAAAAAGATCAAGCTATATTAGAAAAACCAGTTATTTCTAAATATTATTCGCCTTGGTTTTTATGTATCAGCGCCAATCTTTTGTTTCATACAAAATACACTTACGTATTTATCTTTTTTTGTTTTCTATTTTTAATCGTGTTTCATTTTGATCAAACGCGGGAATTTATATTCAAAATTTTGAATTTTTATGGATTTCATTTAAATCGATATTAGAGTTGTTGAAAAATGAATTCTCCATCTGTTTCTATTTCATGGAAACGAGCAATTGAAATAGTTTTGTTAAACTGAACTATGGAATTTTTCAACAACTCTATTCTTTTTTTCAAAATAATTTATCCCAAATATAAATTCCTGCAAAAAATTCCATACCCGCAGCGAGTATGATATGTGCATAAAGACCGCCCCGAATTGAATGAGTTCTAAGACTCAAAGCACCCATCAGTAAACCACCAAAAAAAGAACTTAAAATTTCTCCCCTTGGTTTTTGAAAATGTACCATACCGTAAATTAAAGCAGCCATTCCAACTGCGTGATAACGACCTACCACTTTCAAATACCGAATTAGAAATTTTCTAAAAAAGAATTCTGTAAAGTAAAAGGTATAAAGATATACAATTTCAAAAACGAGAGTAGTGATCCAAGTTGCATGATATAAGAGCCGTTCGTCTGTAATCGGAGCCCTCGGATAAAACTCTTTGAAGCCCGGAATAAAAGAACCGATCGCAGAAATGATCAATGCAAGAATCAAAATCGGATAGTAGGAAGGGTTTTTCTTTTTTTCAAACGGAACCGGATTTGTTTTGTATCTGTAAAAATCGTATAACAACGGAAAAACTAATAAAGGTAGTGTGTGGGTAAATTGTTTCACAACTTTCCAGGACCAAAAAATCCATTCTCTTGGAAGATAGGATAGAAATCTTTCATAAGGAAAATTAGATAGATGTAGTACCATTAAACTAATCCAAAAAACGAAAAAGAAACCTATAATTTTTGCCTTACGGAATCTGATTTTCCTGTTTTTAGGAAGATGAAGATAAAAAGAGAACATTAAAATTCCATATAATATTAATGTACTTACCGTTTTTATCCAGAAATTTTTTGAAGTAATAAGAGGAAATCCGAATTCTTCGTTTAGGAATAAGACTAAAAAAGAACTTCCATAAAAACCGAATAATAAAATATAAATTTTTGAATTCTTTCTAAAAAATCCTTTTAGGATCGATGCGATTTCCATGGTCTGATTTCAAATTTATAAGGAATACTTTTCAACTATTTTTGTTTTGAAGTTATAAAAATTCAAAATGTTAAACTTGCTTACACTTTAATTTTCCATTATATTGATTGTTGTGGTTACTAAGGTAATTGATAGATTGTGTTTTATTTAAAAATAGCTGTTTTAATATAATAAATTATTAATATATTGATAGAATAGGTAATTTTCGAACTTGTACAGGTTTGTATTGGAAGTTTATTACTACTCGAACACATAAAGCAGTATTATTTTTATGCGTTTGAGTAGTTAATTCAAGTGTAAACTTTTTATATTTAAAAACTTTTATAAAATTCCAAAAGAAAGTATGAAATCGTAATTTTGTGATCATGGTAGGAAATGAAGATCTATTTTTATTGAAGCTTTCTTTGGGTTTTTTGGGAATATGAAGTATCTTATTAACGTGAATTTGGTGTAAGAAATTCGTTTTATCATAGGTCAATTTTTTCGTAAAAAAAATAGATGTGGGAATTCTCACAAATGTGGATTTATAGTTAAACGAGTTCCTTTGAAAGTGTGGGAACTACTGCAATATTTCCTAGAAAAACCATCTACAAAATCGCACAGTAGATGAAATAAGACTTAATTTGCGGGAACTCTCACATTCACTATAAAGTTCCAAAAACACAATGAATAACTATACAAAAAATTCCCAGACTACACGTCATAAACCGGCTGATTTAATAAAACGATTAAGTGGGAAATTTTAGATGTATCTCGTAAGAAAACTAAATGCTCGGTTTATAATATTTAACAAACTACCAATATCCGGTACCGGGAGTCATGCCGATTTTTTGTCGTATTTGATCGCGCACTACATTCAATAAACTACCTGCCGTATGTGGTAACCAGTGGCGTCCTGTTTTTTCACTGATGAAAGAGCGAACCTTTACACTGTCGGTGAAATAACTGGTGAGGAAAGTAGGGTCAGCAAAATTGTCGCTAAAAGCATTGGCGATAATTTGTTGACCGTTAAGATTCACGCCGTTGCTGCCATACTGTGCAATGAGTAGTTGGCGACCGGCATCCGTGATCGGTTCAAGCAATAGATTGGTGAAATCAATCGTCGCCTTACCGGATTTCTCGTAGTATTCCTCGAATGTATTATTCATCCAGGCGGCATCAAATGTACCGTCACCGCGCTTCACAATGTTTTGAACCAGATTCTTTGCCATACGATAGACATTGTTCGCACCTTGCCCTGCGATGGGATCAAGTGTTGTGAGGGTATCTCCTACACCAGTTACGATACGTCCCGATGGAAGTTTTCCAACAGGGTTACGCACGATGGGAGTCAATGCGCCAATCAGCCAGCCATTTTCATCCGCCAATTCGGCGTTCTTAAACCAATCATAATCCCAGGGAAACAGTTCCTTGATCACATTTTTGGCAATACCAAGAACTTCATCGCCTGATTTTGCATTGGCGAATTTATCCATCTTACCATCTGCCTTCGCCTCGAAGAGCAGGTTCCACGTCATGCCGACCGACTTATGATAGTAAGGAATCCAGAAGGCTTCTCCATGATCCCCAATAAAATTGAATTTAACCGGGTTATACGGAATTTTCTCAAAATTCCCAGTATTTTTAACAACTACCATCGCTAACTTGCGTTGAGGTCTCATATAAACACTACGGGCTTCGTTCCGCTCAAACAGATTGGCGATTTCGGCCTTACCTGCTGCGACAATCGTCAAATCATTTTCAGCACTGATTGCATCTAAACGAGGAATATCGATATTTTCGATGCGGAGTTTGCCACCACGTTCTACTAAATCATTCATCCAGTGATACGATTGCAAACGTACATCGATCGCCGCGCCATTCTCCGAAAGGCGTCCTGCCAAAATGATAAATGGAATCCTAGGTTGCATCGAGAAAATAAGATACACTCCCTCGATAGGTGGGAAGTTCTTATCCCAATGATTCAATCCTAATTCCCTTTCATAGGCAAGAGATGATTCAAAACGTGCGGCGATTCCGGTTGGACGACTTTTGTTCAGCCAATCTTCCGGACTCCGATCTGAATAGAGGGTTACATCATACCCATGTTTCAGTAGGTCATGGGCGGTCATCAATCCTGCTATTCCTGAACCAATAATGGCTATCTTACGCATAAAATCCCCTCAATGAAATAAAAAACGCACTGACATTGTATTAGCGGTACGTCCTGATTTGATCAATCTAACTGAACTTGTGTCCGGTGTTAGCCGGTTTTCACAACACCGCTTTTTAATGATGATCAGGTTCGTTCCTCCGATTTTTTAACTTTGAATCGGACAATACTGGGGACTTCACTCAAAATTATATATAGATTTGAAATTTCAGTAAAGATTGTGTGTCGAATAACGTAAAGAAAAAATCTGTGTTAGACTATTTTACATTTGTTCTATTTTAGTGTTAGTTGATAGATATGTTTTCGAAGAAGATCAAAAGTAAGTTAACGTAAGTTCTACATAAAAAATGAGAAAGAATTTTCTAAAAGTATGAGTTCCTACAATTTTAGAATTTGTTTTTAGAATAGCGATTTGTGGTCATAACCAACCCCACAAGTATTTGGATCTCAATATTAAATCTGTGGGAATTACGACAAATCTTCTGTAAAACTGAGTTCTTTAACGTGACCTGCAGAGCGACCCTTAGGGAGCCATAACCTTACCCACAAGTATTTAGATCTCAATATTAAATCTGTGGGAATTACGACAAATCCTCTGTAAAACTGAGTTCCCGCCCTTATTTTTGGGTGGGGGCGGAGGTGGAGAAATTCGGAAGACTTTTCTCTATCAGAAAAACATGCTTTTTGCAAGTAAAAAGACTCATTCTTGTCGGAACACTTGAAAAATGTGCGTTTTTGAGCCTTCTTATTCTAAAATCCTATTCAACTTGTGGGTTGGTTATGGTGGTAGTTCCCACATTTTAAGAATCGATCTGTAAAGTTCAGATGCGACTTTTTGTTTTGCGAATGGATCTGAAAAATCTCTTACTGAGTTAAAGATACGAGCAGTTGTCTCGTTAGAGGTAACTTGAAGGTTTTTAGTCGGAGCGGCTAAGCCTGACTCGCTTTTTCTTTTATAAAATTTTGATTTTGTTCCCATTGGTAGGCTATTCAAATCAAACTCGGAATATTCCCTAAGTTTGAAAAACTTCAATTTCTAGATTTAGAGTTTTTGTTGGAAAACTTATTACATCTTACAAAAGGTCCAAGTTTTAAAGAGGTTCTAATGTTGAGAAAAATTAAGAGTTTCCATAAACCTCAAAAAAGTGAATCCTCAAATCTATAAATTTCCAGTAAGACTGAGAAAATGTAAGGAAAAATGACTTCATATCAAATATAGTTTACAAAAAATCCAATATATAAAACTTTGGTAGTTAAATAGCTCCATTTTTTCTTAAATTTGAATATTTCTTGGATCAATTATAAAATCAAGCTGGATGCGTAGACCTACCATTCAAGACTTAGGTTATCACGAACATGAATGCGCAAGAGTTGGAACAAAAACTTGCTCCTTTGAATCTGGAAGACGCCTTAGAATGGATCAATAAAGAATATGGAGAAACCGCCGCCTTCTCTACAAGTTTGGGTCTTGAAGATCAAGTCATCACTCACGTTATATTCTCCCGAAATCTTAAAATTAGAATTTTTACTTTAGATACGGGGCGCCTTTTCAACGAAACCTACGATCTACATAAATTGACAAACGCAAGTTATGGTAAAAAAATCGAAACTTATTTTCCCGACACAAACGCGGTTCAAAATCTAATCAGCTTAAAAGGTCCCGATAGTTTCTACGACTCAGTTGAAAACAGAAAAGAATGTTGTTATATTCGAAAAGTGGAGCCGCTCAATCGTGCGTTAGTCGGAACCAAACTTTGGATTACAGGAATTCGTTCTGAACAATCTGATTCTAGAAATTCTCTCACAAAAGTAGAACTCGATTCTTCTCGAAACGTACTCAAGTATCATCCTCTTTTAGATTGGTCTTTGGAACGTATTCAAGATTTTATAGATACTTATCGGATTCCGACTAACGTGCTTCATAAAAAAGGTTTTCCTTCCATCGGGTGTGCTCCCTGTACAAGAGCAATTCAACCGGGAGAAGATATTCGCGCCGGAAGATGGTGGTGGGAAGAATCCAACCAAGAATGTGGGCTTCACGTCGTCGACGGTAAGTTAGTTCGTCAAAAATCCGGTCCTAAAAGAGCAATATGAATTCAACCATGAATAGATCTAGACTTACACATCTCGAACAACTAGAAGCGGAATCAATTTATATTCTTAGAGAAACTGCTTCTCAGTTTGAAAGACCTGCTCTACTTTTTTCCGGCGGAAAAGATTCGATCACGCTTGTACATCTCGCATTAAAAGCTTTTCGTCCCGGAAAGTTTCCGTTTCCACTCGTTCATATTGACACCGGCCATAACTTTCAAGAGGCTCTTGATTTTAGAGACGAACTCGCTTCCAAAATCGGCGAAAAATTGATTGTTCGTTACGTTCAAGATTCTATCGATCAGGGAAAAGCCGTTGAGGAAAAAGGAAAATTTCCGAGCAGAAACGGAATTCAAACCGTGACCCTTTTAGATACGATTGCGGAATTCAAATTTGACGCCTGTATCGGAGGCGCTCGCAGAGATGAAGAAAAAGCAAGGGCAAAAGAAAGAGTTTTTTCAGTTCGCGATGAGTTTGGTCAGTGGGACCCGAAGCTGCAAAGACCCGAACTCTGGAACATTTATAACGGTAAAATTAGTCCAGGTGAGAATGTTCGTGTTTTTCCAATTTCCAACTGGACGGAGTTAGACGTTTGGGAATACATCCGTAAAGAAAACATCGCCCTTCCTTCATTATATTTTTCTCATAAACGGCAAATCATATACCGCGAGAATCTACTCTTCCCGGTTTCAAAATTCATCACGATCGACTCGAACGATCGTGTGGAAGACAAGATCGTTCGTTTTCGTACGGTCGGCGATATGACTTGTACTGCTGCGGTCGATTCTCGAGCGGATAACATAGATGATATTATCCTCGAAATCCAAACGACTCGGACCACCGAAAGAGGTTCTAGACTAGACGATAAACGTTCCGAAGCCGCTATGGAAGATAGAAAAAGAGGGGGATACTTCTGATGGATTTATTGCGTTTTATCACTGCAGGAAGTGTGGACGATGGTAAATCCACTTTGATCGGAAGACTTCTTTATGATAGCAAATCGATCTTTGAAGATCAGCTCGAAGCGATTGAAAAAAACGCCCGTGGAAACAACGGCCAGATCAATTTGGCTCTTTTAACGGATGGTCTCAAAGCCGAAAGAGAACAGGGAATTACGATCGACGTCGCTTATAAATATTTCTCCACTCCTAAAAGAAAGTTCATCATCGCGGATGCACCTGGACACGTTCAATACACACGGAATATGGTGACTGGAGCGTCTAACTCTAATTTGGCGATTATTTTGATAGACGCTCGAAAAGGTGTAATCGAACAAACCTATCGTCATTCTTACATTACATCTATGTTAAGAATTCCTCATCTTGTGGTTTGTGTCAATAAAATGGACCTTGTGGAATTTTCACAGACGCGTTACGAAGAGATTAAAGCGGATTATCTAAATTTCGCATCTCGTTTAGATATTAAGGATATTGAATTTATTCCGATCAGTGCTCTCAACGGAGACAACGTAGTCGACAAGTCTGAAAATCTTTCCTGGTATGATGGGCGTACTCTTCTCAATCATCTTGAAGAAGTTTATATCGAAAGCGACGAGAATATAGAAGACGCACGTTTTCCCGTTCAATATGTAATTCGTCCTCTTTCCGATGAACATCACGATTATAGAGGTTACGCAGGTCAGGTTCGAAGTGGTATTTTTAGAAAGGGTGATTCTATCACGGTTCTTCCAAGTGGTTTTACGAGCACAATCGAATCTATCGATACGTATGACGGAGAAGTAAAAGAAGCGTTTCCTCCTATGTCTGTTACAATCCGTTTAAAAGATGAGATTGATATTTCTCGCGGTGATATGATCGTTTTATCGGAAGGTCTTCCAATTGTTTCCCAAGATCTAGAAGCAAATATTTGTTGGATGGACTCTAAAGCTCTTTTATCCGGAAATAAATATATTCTGCGTCAAACGACTAACGCTGTAAAGGCGATCGTAAAAGAAATAGAATTTAAAATTGCTCCGGATACTCACGAAAAATTAGACGCTTCCAAAGGACTTACATTAAACGAAATCGGAAAAATCAAAATCCGCACTGCAAAACCTGTGAGTTTCGACGAATATAGAATCAATCGTTCTACGGGAAGTTTTATCTTGGTGGACGAAGGGACTAATTCTACCGTGGGTGCTGGAATGATTACCGGGGTTGGAACCTAATTTATGTTAAACGCCGATACGAACAAAAATTTTTGTCTGGGTAAGGTTTATCTTGTCGGTGCAGGACCAGGAAATCCGGAAGATCTGACCTTGCGTGCGTATCGGATTTTGACCAAGGCCGAAGTCATTTTATATGACGCGCTTTTGGATCCTTCTTTTCTCGAAATTTTTCCAAAGTCCGCAATCGTTCACTACGTAGGAAAAAGATCCGGAGCACATTCCGCGACTCAACAAGAGATCAACGAACTTCTTCTTTCCTATGCACTTCAAGGGAAAAATGTGGTTCGTCTGAAAGGCGGAGATCCTTTCGTCTTTGGAAGAGGCGGTGAAGAATTAATTACATTAGTTAATCATAATATAAAATATGAAATCGTTCCAGGCGTAAGTTCTTTAAACGCAGGCTCTTCTTTTGCGGGTTTTCCTTTGACTCATAGAGGTTTGTCCCGCCAGGTTTTGATCATGGACGGTCATACCGTTTTAAACGAAAATACCGATTGGGAATGGTTTGCGAAGTTTCAAGGAACCATTGCGCTTTTTATGGGAACTTCTTCCCTTCCGAAAATTGCGGACCTACTTTTAAAACACGGTAGTTCGGCCGATTTACCCGTCGCACTTGTCGAAAACGCTTCTTTAGAAAATTGTAATATTCAAGTTTGTTCTTTAAAAGAAGCCGCAAATTCTTATTTAGAAAAAAAGACCAAGGGGCCCGGAATTATCTACATCGGAAAAGTGGTTCGATTTTTGGAAAATGAAAAACCGACTTTGACCTTTTCTCAGTTTTCGAAAGAATCTTTTTTAGGGCAAATTTCTTCCGAAATCCAAGGGGGAAAGAATGAGCCGTAAATATCCAGCTTTTCTTAATTTAGAAAATAAGAATATTCTGTTAATTGGTGGAGGAAAAGTCGCCTTAGAAAAACTTCCTCATTTGATCGATTCCGGTGCGAAAATTACTCTGATCGCTTTGGAAACTTGTAGGGAAGTTGCGCAAATTTTAGAAAAACATCCGGAAATTAAGGTAGAATATAGATCTGTAGAATTTGCGGATCTTCAGGGGAGAGCCCTCGTTTTTTCCGCGACCAACGATACGGATTTAAATCGGAGACTGAGCGATTATGCTCATTCTTGGAAAATTTGGATTAACTGTTCCGACGATCCCACTAACTGCGATTTTTATTCCGCTGCGGTTTTGGATAGAGGTCCGATTCGTGTCGCAATTTCTACGGAAGGAAATTTTGCGGGAATCTCCGGGGTTGTAAAAACTACTTTGGAGGAATTGATCCCGGATGAACACGAAGAAGAATTTAAAGAACTTATGCTATTAAGAAAAGAATTAAAATCGATTTTACCAAATCCGGAACGTAGAAGAAAAGTTCTTAAAGAATTATTACAAACTCTCAAGGATGATTATTTTAAAATTCCAGCCGATTCAAAAAGAATATAATGAAATTATAAACTCGAAAAAGGAAAAATCCAAATCATGTCAGAAGCAAAAGAACTATCACCCGTCGAAGATATAAAGTTAAACTCAAATAATCTAAGAGGAAAAATCGCAGAAGGTTTAGACCAAAACATAGATACTTATGATGAAGACGAGAAACAACTACTTAAGTTTCACGGACTTTATCAGCAAAAAGATAGAGATCGAAAAAAAGATGAAAACGGAAACGATATAGAAGCTCCTACTAGTTTTATGATTCGAGGAAGAATTCCAGGAGGAAGGTTGACTTCGGAACAGTACTTGGTTTGGGACGAGTTGGGGGATAAATTCGGAGGTGGGGCCATTCGTCTAACGACCAGACAATCGGTTCAACTTCATACATTAAGAATTTTTCATCTTAGAGACGTTATGAAAGCGATCCACGAAGTGAATCTTTCCAGTATGGGAGCTTGTGGAGACGTTGTGCGTAACGTGACTCAAGCTGTAAATCCTCTCGGTAAAAAAGAATTACAACTGTTAGACGGAGTTTCCCAAATTTTATCCGATCATTTTAAATATAAGACTAACGCTTACGCAGAAGTATGGTTAGGCGACAAACAACTCAACAAGGACGAAGAAGATCCAATTTACGGTAAAACGTATCTACCTAGAAAATTTAAAATTGCGGTTACTCTTGCTGGAAATAATACCGTGGATATTTATGCAAACGATATGGGATTTGCGGCGACTCTTTCTTCGGATGGAAACAGAATCGACGGTTATTTTGTGTTTGCCGGAGGCGGTTTCGGAATGACTCACAACAAACCGGAAACTTTTGCTCGTGCTGCAAGTCTTTTAGGTTGGATTCCTGAAAACGCGTTGATACCGGTGGCGGAAGCGATCGTAACTGCACATAGAGATTTTGGAGATAGGACCAATCGTAAACACGCTCGTTTAAAATATGTCCTTGCGGAAAAAGGAGTGGAGTGGTTTCAATCGGAAGTCGAATCTCGTTCCAACGTAAAACTAGATAAGGATAAACCTTTACCGAATTGGGAAACTCCTTCTTATTTAGGTTGGAATGAAAGACAAGATGGAACTCTTTCTTTAGGATTTCATACTCTTGCTGGAAGAATCAAAGATTTTCCAGGTAAACCTTTGAAATCCGCTTTAAAGGAAATTGTCGGTACTTATAAATTATCGGTTCAAATTACTGCCGATCAGGATTTGATTTTGATCGGAATTCAAAAATCGGATCAAGAGAAGATAGAAAGAAGATTAGAAGAATTGAATGTATCCTGGAAAAGTCCTTCTCGTCTTTACGATCGTGCGCTCGCTTGTCCTGCACTTCCTACCTGTGCGCTTGCTTTAACGGAGTCGGAACGTTCTTTTCCGGAAGTTTTAAACGGAATTCAAAAAGTTTTGGATAAACTGGGACTCAGCGACCGAGCTCCTGTGGTTCGTATGACCGGATGCCCGAACGGATGTGCAAGACCTTATTCCGCAGAAGTTGGAATTGTAGGTCAACAAGCCGGAGGAAAATATTCTTTGTTTTTCGGAGCCGATTCGGAAGGAACCAAAGTAGGGGAGTATGTTGCAAAAAAAGTTGCACTCGCAGATATTCCTGCTCAATTGGAAAAGGCCTTTTTACTTTGGAAAAACGAAGGAGACTCCGACGAAAAATTCGGAGACTTTGTAAACAGATTTCCTCTTGAAAGATTTAGAGAAGCACTTGGATCCATGTAAAAATTATAATATTAGAAAAATTGAATTTCTTCGATTATCGGTTTCATTTTTGCGATTTTTCCGGTGGTCGAAGATACTAAATAAATATTTCCGGCGTGGTTTAAAACCGCGGTAATACCTGCAACTGAAGAATCCGAAAAATCTTGATAATTGGCTGTAATATCCCCAAAATCGTTTAGAGCAAATACCAAACCTCGCGGAATGTTTTTTCCAAAAAGAAAAACAGGTAAACCAGTCAGCAGATTTTTAATTTCGGGATATTCTTGGGTTTTATCTAAAATTTCATTTCTATGATATGGAATTCCGACCCAGAAAAAACCGCCGTTTCCGCTGATCAAAGCGGGAATTCCGGGAATATTTGTAAGAAAAAATTTTTCCGCACCTCTTTTTGAACCGTATAACGGAACCGAGGAAATTCTATGTCGAAACGGCTCCGACACGAGTAAAAATTCTTCGTTGGAAGACAATGCAATTCCAGTAGGATAATACAAATCTTGATTCAAAATTTCTAATGTAAGATTTTTATCCGCTGTTACTATCATTCCATTGGGGCGAGAAAAAAGTTCCTCTAAAAAAGATTCCCGCAATGAATACGATTGGCTAGAAACTGTGAAATATATTTTTCCGTTTTTAGAGATGTCAATCCCATGTGGAAATCGAAGAGGTGAACCGTCTGGAAGTTTAGAGATGAGAGTTTTTTGCGATCCGTCTTTGCGAATTTCTACAATTCCGACTTCTTCCACACAAACCAAAAGATTTCCATGGGAATCAAATACCATTCCTAAAGGTCTTCCTGAAAGAATGGCGAAGGTTTCTATCTTTTCGTTGGTACGGATTTGTACGATTTTATGATCTGCGGTTCCAGTATAAACATAACCGCGGGTGTCTATTGCGATTGCGTAAGGTTGGTTTAGATTTTCCTTATGAATCCATTCCGATTCCAAAAGATAATTATTTTTTCCAGGATCAAAAGGAGAATCCGTGATAGATTCGTTTGTATTTTCTCTCGAATGTGAAAATAAAAAAACCAAGAGGGATAAGGAAAGAAAAATTAGAACGAAAAGGAATATTATAATTCTTTTAAGCATGATCTCTAAAAATTGGTTTTTGTCTTTGATTGAATCTTCTGACTTCAAAGTGTAAATGATTTCCTGTTGCTCTTCCGGTTTGTCCGACTTCTCCGATCTTTTGACCTTTACGTACTTTTTCGCCCGGACGAACAGATATAGAACTTAGATGTCCGTATAAAGTTTCGTATCCTAGTTTATGACCTAGTATGATCAAATTTCCATAACCTCCTTTTTTATCGGAGAAAGAAACTTCTCCGTCAGCGGAAGCATAAACCGGAGTTCCTTCTTCTGCCGCCATGTCCAATCCACCGTGAAAGGTTTCTTTTCTAGTAAATGGATCTTTCCTTTTTCCGAAACGAGAAGAGATAATTCCTTCGTCTCCTAATGGGCGATAAAATGCCACTCCGTAAAAAAAAGATCTTTCTTCTTTGGGAAGTCCTTTTCCTGGGATAAACCAAAGTTTTTTATCTTCATCAAAAGAAATGAACTTCTCCGCAAGTTTGTATTTTTTGGAAAGTTTTTTCCGAACTAAAAGAGAGTTTTCTGTTTCATTCGAATCATAAATGCCGCGCATATTAGGAATCAAAAGTTCCATTCCGGTATAAATATCATAAGGTGAAGCGAGGCTATTTACCGATGAAATCGTATCTATATCCATTCCGGTTCTAGCCATGATTTTAAAGAAGTTGTCTTCTTTTTTTACGACGTATCTATAAAATTCGAGAGAAGTTAATTCTGATCTTTCTAAATTGGAAATAGAAATTTTCAGATTATTTTTAATGTCTTCCCTAAGTCGTTTTACGGATTGATTGTTATAGTCTAAGTTTTTCAAAAGTTCCGATTTTTGACTGGAATCGATTCGATTGTTAAAAAAAAGAACCGTGAAAAGAAATAGTACGATTTCAATTGGATACCTGAGAGAAGGTTTCATGGTCTTATACGTGTAGAATCGGCTGATTCTAAAAAAACAATGACGCAAAAAAAGAGACAGAAATGCTTGTAACCGAGACTCCCGATCCAATGGAATCCTTAGAAAATATTGGCAATTCGCAAAAGAAACCTTTCGAACCGATTTTAATCGCCTTTCAACAACTTCTCGTTTTGATTCTTGGAACGTATGTGTTCCTTCCTTTAATTGCAACTTCGATCGTCATTACCGTTTTAGTTTCGAAAGAATTACCGGATGATTTTCCTTACTTGGATGGTGAGACAAGAGCTGAGATTTATAAAGAGAAGATCGAAAAACTTCAGAAAGAAATTCAAACCAATACTAAACAAATTCATCAGAGTTATATAAAAGTGATGGTAAAGGAAAAACCGTGGCTTTTGATTGTGGATCGATTGATTTGGGCTCTTTGTTTTATACTTCCTGCTTATTTCATTTTGGTTCGATTTTTTAAAGCAGAATACACCAACCTCAGCGATCCTTTCAATCTCAAGACTATGTTTACCGGTGCGGGCCTTGGGGCCTTAGTGTTTTTATTTGTGATCGTCTTCGGTTTTTTTCTTACTAAAATTTTTGGAAAACAAACTCCAAACGAATTTCAAGAAGCTCTGTTTAAGGAAATGCAAGGAAATCGTTCTTTATTGCTTTGGTCTATTTATAGCGTCGGTTTGATTACTGGAATCGTGGAAGAGGTTTTCTTTCGAGGATTTTGTCTGAGACAATTTCAAGGAAGAGGATTGGAAATTCCAGGTCTTCTTTTTACTTCGGTTGTTTTCGGATTGGTTCATTACAGTGAACAGACTTCGGTTAGTGTTCCGATTCTTCTTAGTTTTGTAGGAATGTTTTTCGGACTTTTTTATCTGAAAACCGGAAATATATGGTATTCCATATCAGCGCACGTTAGTTACAATTCCATCATGTTATTGATCGCTTATATTAAAGGTGGTGAAATTCAGTGAATCGGTATCATCGATTCCTTTTGATAACGGTCCCGTTTTTACTAACGTATCATTCTGTTTTTGCGTCCGAAGTAATTGAACTCGAGGGAAATATAGAAGAGAATAATATGAAAATTTTGGCCGCGTTAAACAAATTCGCGGAAGGTTCCGTAAAATTCAGCAAGAAGACAAAAGGATTCAAATATCATTATACAAATCTTTGGTATTCCAGATATTCCTTTGATATTTATTTGGGAGAGTTTGCAAAACGGGATAACGTAAGTATCATAAGAATAGAAGCTCCGAAATACGGAATGGAGAAATCGTTTCGAAATTATTTTAAAGAAGAATTACAAAAAAAAGACGCCATGGGAGTTGGTTCCGCGACAACTACGACATCCGAAGATAAAATCGAAAAATTAGAAAAAAAATCTCATATCATATCTCAGGGATTGAATTTAATTTCTCCTGCATTGTCCGTAATTTATAATTCCCACAAGTCTCCCATTTATACTTCGAGCGATACGTTGATGAGGGCTTCTTTTTATCTTCTTAGCGATTTGTTGATCGGAGGACTTGCTTATTATTTTGCGATGAATAATAATGATAAAAAAAGTATGATGGACAATCTTTTAAACAAGGAAGGTCCTAGCGGAAACGTTTTCGAAACTAAGTACGGAGGGGTTGTGATCGCAGCTCTTGTAATTCCGAGGTTGTATCGTATGACGGGCGCCATAGAAGATACTACCACTCACAATCGTTTATTAGAATTATCTTATACTTTTAAATATTAAAAAGTTTATAAAAGTAAATACAGCTTAAAAAAAAGAAACTTCTATAAATCCAAGAAGAATCCGTTATCCAATCAAATTTTTGTATAAACCTCAGTTTACGATTATCACAAAAATGTGGGAACTCATACACAAACTATAATACTAAAAACTTGTAAATTCATACAATGTGATGGTTTTTGTGGGAACTACTACAATTTTTAATTGTGAAAGAACGGTTCAAAAAGTCAATAAGTCTACTAAGCGACGTAATCTGTATGGATTTATACGTAGCACTCTAGAAATAAGATTTTTCCAAGTCTCCTAATTGAGAAAGAGTGTTTTCTACTAAAAATTTTTATGATGTCTTAAAACGGCGTTTTGAAATACAGTTAAATTTTAGAAAATACTTTAGAAATTTAGAATGTTCTTTTTTTATATTGGAACCGTTTTTTTGATTTTATAGGACGCCTACCGATGAACAAAATAAAACGACCCATTTTTCAAATCAGTGGAAGAAGATCCTTATACTTTTACTGTATCATTACAGGGATTGTTTCTGGATTGGGGGCGTTTCTTTTTTCCAGAATTCTAGCCGTATGCGAATATTTATTTTTAGATAGGGCGGCCGGTCTTTCTCTTCCACACGCTTCAGGAGAATTTTTAATCGATTCAAACGATGTTTCTTATTGGGAAATTCCTTTTTCGGATGATTATAGACCTTGGCTTTTATTTTTTCTTCCGATCATAGGAGGCCTACTTACAGGTTGGATCGTAAATCGTTTTTCACCCGAGTCCGGGGGAACCGGTTCGGATGCAATGATTGATTCTTTTCATAATTTAGAAGGAAGAATGAATCCAGTTGTTTCATTGATCAAATCGATTGCTACCGTCTTCACTCTTGCAAGTGGGGGGAGTGGAGGGAAGGAAGGTCCGATTTCTCAGATTGGAGCAGGTTTTGGGTCTTTGCTTGCAACTCTCTTAAAAGCGGGAGCAAGAGCGAGACGAACTCTTTTACTTGCCGGAACCGCGGGAGGTTTAGGTGCAATATTTCATGCTCCATTGGGTGGAGCTTTGACTTCGGTGGAAATGATTTATAGGGAAGATATAGAAAGTGATTCTTTGATTCCTTGTATCATCTCTTCGGTTTCGGCTTACTTAGTATATTCTGCCTTGAACGGTTTTAATACTGTATATCGGGTTACGAACACTGAGTTTTCAAGATATACGGATCTAATTTTTTATTTAGGTTTAGGGGTTCTCTGTTTTTTGTGCGGAGACGTTTTTATCCGAATTTTTAGGAAGGTCCAGTATTTCTCTGCACGTTTGAAAATTTCTCCTATCATCAAACCCGCATTAGGTGGTATTTTTGTAGGAACGGTCGGACTTTTTTTGCCAGAGACAATCGGAAGCGGAGCGGGAGTACTTCAAGTCGTTTTAGATGGAAAAGATCCGGTCGGAAATCAGGGAATTCTTTCTTCTATGTTTGAAAGTAAGGGTCTTTGGTTGGTCGCGTTATTTTTTATTTTGGCTGGAATGAAAATTCTCACCACGTCGTTTACGATCGGCACCGGAGGTTCCGCTGGAATGTTTGGACCTTCTTTGTTCATAGGTGGGATGTTAGGCGGAGGTGTGGGGACTCTTGCCAAAATATACGTTTATCCGGATCTTTCGGTTACTTCGTTTATTTTAGTCGGTATGGGAGCTTTTTATGCGGGTGTGGCAAGTGCTCCGATTGCGGGAATGATTATGATATGCGAAATGATTGGAAGTTATGTGTTGCTTCCTCCTTTGATGGTGGTTTCGATTTTAACGTTCGTATTGAGTCATAAATTAAGTCTATATCGGGCGCAAAAAGAAAATAGATTTCAATCTCCCGCACATTTTTGGGATATGAATCGGGACTTTTTAGAAGAAATTCAGGTTAAAACTTGGAAGAGTAGATTGCGTACGATTGCGGTGACCCACGATCATATTTTACTTTCTAAAATAGAAGAAGAGGCGTTGAAGATTCAAGCGAGCGATTATGTGGTTATAGATCGAAATGACCGATATTTGGGAATTTTATCTCTTAGAAAAGTAAGACACACTTTAGAATCGAGAGACGTTATCTCTAACTTGATTACGGTAGGAGACGTTACGGATATATCTGTACCTTTTGGAAAACCAGAAGATACGTTAACCTCTATTTTAAAAATTTTAATCGATCGAGATATGGATAAAATTGCGATCGTGGAAAGGGATCGGTTTATCGGGTATTTTCGTTTTGCAGACCTCATGAAAATATATTTTGAAAATATATTTCCGAAAAGTATAAAATCCTAAAATTCTTTTTCGAAAGATATAACCTTAGTCTTTAAGTTTGTAGGAACAATTTTCTTTTACGAAAGACCGGAGCGAACTCGAAATCTGTAGAAGTTCTCGGCGATAACTTTTAATAATCAGAGTTTTTGAAAAATTTTTTAGTTTAAATTAACAAAACTGCTTCAATCGACCGTTTCTATGAAACAGAAGCAGATAGAGAATTAATTTTTCAACAACTCTATTGAAAAAACGCTCAAAAGCAGGTAAACTTTGTTTGCTCGTTGTTGTGAAAATAAAAAATAAAAACTTGTCCCAAAAACCGTCCAATGTGGGAACTCATACGAAAATTTAACGATCTTAGAATTGCTTGAAATTTCGCAAATTACCAAATGTGACGGTTTTTTAGGAACGCTACATTTTATTAAAAATTTCTAAAGAATGATCGTTTAAATTCTTTGAAGTTTTAGGACAAACTCTAAATCGTTTTCAGGAGATGAAAACAGTATGCTAAGATTGATTTTACAAACTTCGATTGGAAAAAAAATATTTTTAAATCTGATCTTAGTCTTTTTCATCTTAACGGTTTCTTCAGTGAAAAGTGAGGAAGAAAGTGAAGATCGAACTACTATCGCTGAGACTATCGAAAAAACGGAACCTTCTCGAATTCAATCCGTGACCTTATATTCCAGCTTTGCTTACGTTACTAAAAACCTCAGAACCAAGATAAAAGCGGGAAGTTCCGAAATTTATCTAGGAGAAATTCCAGGTAGAGTTGCGGAAAGAACGGTTTCGGTTCGTTTTCCGGATTCTTCTAAAAAAATTAAGATACTTGGAATTCGGAGTAAAATTCGAATCGAAAGAAAAGCAAGAACGAAGGAAATCGCTTCTCTTTTAAAAAGACAAGAAACTCTTAATGATCAAATTGAACTTCTGAGTCTCGAAATTCAAGAGTTAATCGCAGAAGAAAAAACGATCATAAAAATTTCTCCTATAATTAGAAACGGATCTTCTCCTCAAGAAGAAATTGCTGATCCGGAGTTCTTATCCGGATTTCAAAAACAATATCATGAATATCTAAATCAATTATCTCTAATGCGTCAAAAAAAATTAGAAGTTTTAGATAGGGTTCGTGAAGAAGGTTTGGTAGTGGACGCTCGTTTAGATTATCTTGGTCGATTGGAAGTGAAACAAAAAAAGGAAATCTATTTAGAAGTGGAAACTTCCGAAGATACTGAAACTTCAATCGAATATAAATATTTAATTTCAGGGGCAAGTTGGTATCCTAAATATTCTCTTCAACTTACGGATGAATCCAAAAACGGTCAATTGAGTTGGTTTGCACTCGTTCGAAATGATACGGGTGAAGATTGGGAAAAGGTGAAACTTTTTTTTACAGCCTCTAATCCGGATTTAGATATTGATCTTCCGATCGTAAGAGAATGGAGAATTCGAACCCAGGTTTCCGTTGAAGATGAAAAACAACAAGAAGCTCAGGACTACTCAAACGAAGATATAAATATAGCGGCTGCAAAGGAAAGCGGTGAATATAAAAAAGAGGAGGTCCCTAGGAAAAAAAGCAAACGAGCCGCTTCCAAAGCGGACGGTTATACGCACAATACATCCGCTAAAAACGTTCAGGCTCCGATTAAACAATCACGTCAGATCCTTCAAGATAATTATTCCAATCGGCAAAATTCAATTAAAACTGAAGATAATCTCAATCAACTTAAAAACGATTTAGCAAATCAACAAGATAACTTCAATGATGGTAGATATGATCAAGCAAACTACTACGGACAAGAAGCCCTGAAAAAATTTTCTAAACTTTCAGATTTTTCGCGCAAAGAACTCAGTTCGATCGAGACATATACAGAAGAACTTCTTCGCAAAGGAAGTCTAATTCTTTCTTCCCAAAAAGTTCCGGGTGGTTTGATTCCACCTACTCTTTTAGAAGGTTTTGATTATCAATACACTTCCGGTATCTCAGAGACAATTCCCTCGGACCGATCTTTTAATAAGGTTTTTCTAAAGAAAAAATCTTTTGTTTTAAGTCCTGGTTATTTCACATCTCCACTTTCTGGTTCTGGAGCTTATCTGACGGTAGAAACTTCAAATTCGGAAGGAGAACCTTTGCTTACGGGTCCTATGGAAGTTTTTTCCGGAAACACTCTTTTGGGGAATACTGTTCTTAACACGAGTAAACCAGGTGAAAGGATTCGAATGGAACTCGGTCAGGATCGAGATATTCTTGTAAATCGAAGAGAAACCTCTTTTGAACAAAAGGAAGGGATGATTTCATCCCGCACAAAAATTAAATATAAAGTGAGTATTGAAGTTAGAAATCGTAAAAAAAGAAATGTTACGTTAACTCTGATCGATCGTATTCCTTACACGGTGGACGACAGTGTTGAAATCAAGTTTGAATTTGGAAAGGATATTCCAATAAAAAATGAAGAAGGAATTTTGACTTACAATATAGAACTTCCTTCTGGAGGGAAGAAAATTATAGAATTTGAATATTCTGTAGGTCATCCGTCAGAAAATAGACTCATTAAAACTCCTGGCTCCGGAGGATATTAATATGAAAGATTTAATATATAAAACATTTAAAATTCCTGTCTTTAAATTCAGTTTTATTTTATCAAGAAGTTGTAACATTGAATTTTTTCGAGATAAGTTCTTGTTTTCTTTGTTCTTGATTTTTATAAATTTTTCCTTAAATGCAAAAGAAATAGAATTAAAAATCCAGGACGTAACCTTATACGAGTCTTCTGCTGGAATTTTAAGAAGTGGTAAAATAGATTTAGAACCTGGAATGAACGAATTCGTAATCAGAAACTTACCAATTGCGCTTCAAGATGAATCTTTGGTTGCTTCGGTGGAAGTCCCAGGAGCCTCCGTTGTCGGTTCCAGTACTTGGGTAGAAACCGGATCTATCATTCACAACGAAGAAGCTTTGGAGTTACAAAAAAAAATACGTGCTTTGGAAAAGGAAATCGAAGTTTACGAAAGCAACGATTCTAATCTTAAAAATTTGAAAAAGATACTTATAGATACTAGATTAAAACTAACGGAAATGATTTCCAAAAATCTATTTTACAAAAAGAACGAATCCGATTCTAAAAAATGGTTTCAGACTTTTTCCGGAAATCGACAAGCCATTCAAACTCTGTTGAGTTCTAATCAAGAAGTAAGTCGTACAATCAAAGATCTTAAGAAAAAACTTTCAGAGTTGCAAGATAAGATGAACGTGGTTCTCTCCTTATCCGAAAAATCCTCCAGGATTACTAAGATCCTAGTTAGTTTTACAGGAACTGAAAAAAAGGAAGGAAAATTGAACCTTACGTATCAATCTGGAAAGGTTTCTTGGAAACCATTTTATTCGGTTAGTATGGATGGAAAAGAAAAGATCGAATTTGAATATCTCGCAGAAATCAATCAAGAAAGCGGAGAAGATTGGAAGAATATTAATCTTTTATTATCTACTTCCAGTCCAGACGTAAGTGGAAGGAGACCTCGTCTTTCCAGTCAAAGGTTATACGATCAAAAAAAACAAACCAACAAGGATGGGATTGTCGCCGTCCAAAGTCAAAATTTAACGGAAGAATTGAACGTAGCGCCGGAAGTGGAATCTCCCGAAGCCGAGATGACCGGACGTAGTGAAGAATCTGGAAGTGGTTTTTTATTTCGTTATTCTAAACCGGTTACTCTTCTTTCAAGGAAAGAATCCAAAAAAATATCCTTGGCTTCATTTATGACAGAGGCGACATTTACAACTTTATACGTACCCTCTTTAAAACGTTATCCGCTCATTAAAGGAATTTTTAAAAACGTATCCGGATTTCCTATTCTTCCCGGAGAAGTTGTAGTATTTCGTCAAGCTGGTATGGTGGGAACGTCTAACTTTGGTTATGTTAGTCCCGGAGAAAAAGCTGAAATTTCATTCGGTTCTGAAAACGAAATTAGAGCGATCTATAGAAAAGAATCTAATCAAACCAAAGAAGGAATTCTTTCTGGCACTAAAGTGATTGAAAAGTCGATCCGAGTGGAGTTAGAAAACTTCGGAAAAGAATCCAGGATGATCTCATTTCAAGAATCGATTCCGGTTTCCGGAGTAGAAAGTGTAAAGGTTTTTATCGATTCTAATACCACGTCGGGCCATTCGGAAATAAGAAAGGATTCCGGAATTTTAGAATGGAGACTGGACTTAAAACCGAATCAAAAACAAGAAATTAAACTTAAGTACAAGGTAAGTTTTCCAGCGGAATTTGACTTAAACCTATGACGACTAACGTATTTCTTCTTCTTTTGAAATTTCGAGAGGAGAAGGAATTCCTGTCATATCCCAAAGTTCTAAAACTCCGATAAGAGAATTTTGTTTCGGAATTTCAATCGTAATCGTTCCTTTACTTTCGGAAACGTCAAAACACGCACTTTTATTTAGGATCAGGGTTTCGGGAGAGGAGATTCTTTTTGGGCCTAAACTTTGATGGGAAAAATTCTTTTTCTGTTTTAGGTTGAATATTACACAATTGTTTGGATTGTTTTTGGCTTTAAAACCGAAGTCGATCGTATATTCTATCATCGAATCTGATTCTTGGTTTTTATGAATCTTTTCAAACCATACCATTAAATCATTGTTAGGTTTTGTGTTCGGATCGTCCGGTCTTTGAAACGTTTCCTTTGTAATTGTAGAGGAGGGATTCTTAAGAGAATCTAAAGCGGTATAAAAAGAAGAATCGTCTTCGATACTGAAATACTTCCCGTCTTCTGTGAGAGCTTTCATCTGCAATTCCTCATGGGGCTTGAGCCCGAGACCGAGGACATGAAATCGAAATGGGATTCCTTTTTGTTTGAGCGTTTGAAGTTCTTTTTTAGGATCTCCGTAACAACTTTCCACTCCGTCCGTCACTAAGATAATTTCGGTTTCCTTTTTTCTCTGCGAAATCAAGTTTCCTGCGATTCGAATTGATTCCGCGAGAGGGGTAGCGCCTGAAGGAGTCAGACTAAATAGTCGGTTTTTGAAAGTGTCGTGATTTCCCACTTCTAAAGGCTGATACAATCTTGAGGACGAACATCCTGGAAGCCTATTTCCATAGGCTAAAAAACCGATTTCAGTTTCTTGCGGGAGAGTAGAGATATAGCGACTAACGTGTTTCTTCGCTAAATGTATTTTTTGATAAATTCCCAAGTATTCGTTCATAGATCCAGAAGCATCTATTATGAACAATTGGGACGGTGTTTGATTTTCTGGAGATATGTTTGTTCCAGTTACTAAAATAAAAAATATAAATCCGATAAAATTCGGTAACCTTTGTAAAAACGCAAAATGTAAGATTTTCTTTATCAAATTTAAGAATTTAGAGTTACGGCAGATGATCTTGTCTAAAAAATAGAACAAAATTTTAAAATGTATTTTAGTCATAAAATGGATCGAACCTAAATTTTGAAAAAATTATATGTTAAAAAATTCATCTATTCTATATCTCAGAAGTAATTGTTTTGTAAGTTTTTATTAGAATTGTTAAAAAATTCCATAGTGGCGATTGACAAAACTGTTTCCATGAAACATAAGAAGAACTAATCGTTCAACAACTCTATTAATAAATATATTATAATATCATTAATTTTGTATTTAAAAGATAAATTCTATCTAAAATCAATAAAAAATCTTAAAATTCGAAAGTTCGTTCTGTTCGTCATACTTTTTTAGTAAACTGGTAAAGGGTATTAAAATTTTATGAACAGACTTTAAGAATTGTATCGGTAATTCGAAAAAAAACTATAGCCGACTTAAACATTCCAGAAGATTAATTTGGAAAAAAAATTCATTCCGTCTCTTTCTACGAGAATTTTGTTTATGGAACCGTAGTTCAGATCAAAATAAAATCCGCGTTCTAACGGTATATTTAAAAGTTTGCAAAGAACGGTTCTAATGACTCCTGCGTGGGTAACGATCCCGATTTTTTCGTCCGAAAAAGAATGTAAAATTTTATCTAAGAATTTAGAAACCCTTTCGTATAACCCTTGATAACTTTCTCCGTCGGGAACTCTAAAATTTACAAAATCCTTTGCCCAATAAGAATATTCGTTTTTTGGAATTTCGGACCAAAACTTCCCTTCCCAAGAGCCAAAATTCAATTCCATCAATAGATTTGAATATTCTAATTTAATTGTATAATGGTCGTTTAGGAATTCGGCTAATTTTCGGCAACGAATACTCGGACTAGAATAAATTTGGTCGAAAACGACATTAATTTTTTGAAGAACGGATCGGAATTCTAAATGAAAGTCGGAGATTAAAGGGACGTCCGTTTGGCCGTAACAGATTCCTTGTGGAATTTCTGGAGTGGTATGTCGGATTAAATAAAGTTCCATGAAACTGTAATTCCTAAATAGAATAAAAGTTCGGTTCCTTGTTGCATAAATCCAAGACAATCTCCCGTAAAACCCCCGATCCATTTATTAAAATAGTTTTTAAAATAAAAAACGAATATAGAAGAAAGAAAAAATCCCAAAAGTATATTTGGGATTTGGTTTTGGAATCGGTACGAAAAATAAATGGCAGGGAAACATCCAAAAAATGTAGAAAGGGCAAAGTCAAAAGGAGGTAATTTTTTAATCATCGGTTTAGATTTAGATAGATAGTTGTCTCTTGCGTAAGGGATTAACATCATCAAGAGTAAGGCAAACCATCGGCTTGCGGAGTGCGAAAACCAAGAGGTAAATAAAAAGATCTCAGGAGAGATTTGAAAGAGATTTACGAGTAATGAATATTTAAGACCTAAGGATAGAATCAAACCTATGGAACCAAACGTTCCGATTCTGCTGTCTTTCATAATCTCTAAAATTTTTTCCTTACTCCAACCTCCGCCAAAGGCGTCGCAAACGTCTGCAAGTCCGTCTTCATGAAAACCCCCTGTAATCAAAATACTGAGGATCATTCCAAGGATTATGGAAATTTCGATCGGTAAAATCCAAGAAAGAAAATAGGTAGTATAAGATGTTCCCGCAGAAACGATCCAACCGATCAAAGGAAAATAACGTGAAGATCTAGAAAGTGTAGATTCAGAATAAACGTAAAATGGAAGAACTGGAAGTCTCGTATTGAACATCCAAGAAGCACAGAAACGGTTCCATTCTTCTTGGAATTTATTCAAAGTTTTTGATCCACTTTTGCGGATTCGAAAGAAGCCATTTCTTTTAAGAAAGTTACTGCGGATACAAGGATCGGAAACGCGATTGCACATCCAGTTCCTTCTCCGAGTCTGAGACCTAAATCAAGAAGAGGTTTTATATTCCATTCTTCTAATAAATAGGAATGACCGGGTTCGACGGATTTATGACAAAAGACCGCATTTTGTAGAATGGAGGGTTCCATTTTCTGGGCGATTAAAAAAGCCGAAGTTGAGATAAATCCGTCGACTAAGATGATTCTTCCTTTTTTTGCGGAATCGATCATAGCCCCTACCATCATGGCGATTTCAAAACCTCCGAACGTTTGTAAAACGTCAAAAGCGGTTTTTAAATTGGTTTTATGTTTTTCAAAACATTCTTTTAAAATTTCAATTTTTCTCTGAAATCCCTGATCGTTTAACCCGGTTCCTTTTCCGGTAACTTCTTTTAAGTCTTTTTTCAAAATACTTGCAGTAATCAGACTTGCTGAAGAAGTATTTCCAATTCCCATTTCTCCAAACCCAATTACATTACAATTTTCTGATACTGATTTTGTGGAAATTCTGGCTCCGTTTTCTAAAGCTTGATTACATTCTTCTTTTGTCATGGCCGGTTCTATTAGTATGTTTTTAGTTCCGAATCCTACTTTAGCGTCTATAAAATCAGAATTAAGAGAAACGGTATCAGGAGGAAATTTGAAATCCACTCCCGCGTCCACCACTTTGAGTTGGATGGAATTTTGTTTGCAGAATGCGTTGATGCCTGCTCCTCCATTCAAAAAATTGAATACCATTTGATAAGTGACTTCTTTTGGAAAAGCGCTAACTCCGGATTCGGCAAGACCATGATCACCTGCGAAAACGAGAATATGAGGATTTCTTAATTCTGGGGAATCGGTATTTTGAATCAGGCCGATTTGAAGTGCAATTGATTCAAGCGTTCCTAAAGAACCTGGAGGTTTTGTTTTTAGATCAATTTTATTTTGTAATTTTGTAGAAAGTTGGTTTTGATTCAAAGGGAACTCCTATTTTTTTAATATTGTTAGTTTAGTTGTTTTGCTATGACTCCATCGATGTCTGGATTTTCATTGGCTCCAGGAATTGGAAGAGCAGGAAGAATTATTTTTGCCGAGGTTAACTTTACGTATAAAAATCCGTTGTTCTGAATATCTGCTCTGAGCGCTACACTACAGCCTGTTCCAGAGTTTCCGAAGTTTGCATCTCCTAGATCAAAGCCGTCTCCTCCTCCTATGTTAAACAAGGAAGCGGAATTCATAGGGTTTGTAATTTGATTATAATCTACATATTTCAATCCGGCAAAACGTAACCAATTAGCCGGATCACTAGAAAACGCGCCACCTCCGGTATAAATAGGATTCCAACCACACCAATTAGTTTGATCGTTACTTACTTCCACAATGACAGGTTCTAAAAAGACAGTGTTTGGATTTCCACCTTGTTGGAATGGGTTTTCAAAAACGATAAAATCTGTTCCGACCGTGTTCTGAACTTTTTTACCGTTCCAACCTAAAATTAATGAAGCTCCAGCGCCGCTTGTATCCAAAGTAAAAACGTCAAGGGAACCATTAAAATTTCCAAGTCCTAGAACTCCGTCGACCGCGCAGTGAGAATCTTGAAAACCTGTACCAGTATGTGCTAACGCACTTATGATTTCTTTTGCATTATAAATTCCAACTTGGTCGATTGCAAATCTATCTTTGCAAGGGCTTACTTCAGGAGTTTGTTGTTGGGCTTGAGTGAGTAAAAGTAAAGCGGCAAGTTTTTCTGAATCGTCAGATGAACTTTCTTTACACGAATAGAAAAGTAGGAACAGAATAAGATTACAAATGAAGATATTTTTTTTCATAGGTTTAAAAGATAAAATTAATATTTAATATATGCGAACGACCTCGGATCGTTCGCATTTGTCTAAAAACTTTAGTTAGTTTGAATTTCTAAACGACTCCAAGGAGCAGGGTCAAATCCACTGTTCAAACCACATCCAGCATTAATGTTGGTGGTATCGGAGAAGTAATCCAAATTATCTGCTTTAGCTTGTTCTAATGTATTCTGATTATTTACACCGGAAAGATCAGGGCAGATATAGTAATAACCATCTTTTGAAGTCCAACGATACCAAGCGAATTTTCCTTTTGAAAAAGAAGAATCTTGAGTGAATTGAACATAGACTACTTTTTTAGAACGATCGATTTCGATGACATCACCGATTAGTTTACTTGCTCCAAAACCGGTATCTCTTATTTCTCGAGTCATTTTAGTTTTAGTGATAGTGTATTGTCCTACTAAGACAGTTCCGTTTTCGTTAAAAAGGTCTCCGGCATAACTCTTGGTTCCATTGAAGTATTTCCAAGTCCCTTCGATTTCCCAATAATTTTGAATTGAAATTCCAAGAAAAAGAAGCAATTCGTCGTCATTGTTTTCTTTTGATTGAGAACAATTCAACAATCCTAAAATAAGAAAAGTTGAAATTAAAAGTTTCCAATATGGTTTACGTTTCATGTAATCACCTATAATTTTTTTTGTAGAAAAGAAAACGGATTCTAAATTTAGAATATTCAAATTCAATTTAGAACCAGTCTAAGCGAAAACGATTTTTTTTATGATGGATATTTCCGCTCGGACCCCTCCGATTTCGTCTTTCGGGGCCCCATCGCGGATGCAAGAAAATGCAGAAGCGAGTATCGAACGGTCCCTACCTCGAGGACGTGTTCGCGGGGAAGATCTGGCTGATCGATTCAATTTAGAATCGAATTCACAGTTGCGGGTCAGCGTGGGAATTACACCCAACTTCCTCCCTGAAAGCTTTAAGGACCAAAGGAAAATGGAAGCTTTTTCTATGCAAGGTTTTTTCTGAGAAATTGACTTAAAATAACTTCAAAGAGAATAACTAAACTTCACTAAGAGTCTGTTCCAAAATTTTAGAATCAAAATCATTTTTGAGTTTTTAATGAAATGTATGAGTTCCCACAATTTCTTAAGGTCTTGATTTATCACAGCAGTTCCTACATTCCGAACAATCCTGAAACAAAATCTGTTGGACAAAATGTACTTTATGGGATTGAAAAATTTAAAGTTTGTCTCAAAACCTTTAAAAAAAAATGAATTTTGTTAAAAATTATCCTGTAGTTTTAAATCAAACGGAGTGGTAGTTCCCACAAGTTTCAAATGGTTTTGATTTTGAGAAGATTTATTCGTAGTTGTAGTAGTTCCTACATTTTGAAGTTTTAGAATAGGTTCTTAAAATCTTTCCTAAAAAAACAAATTTTTGACCGAAGATAAATAAGGAATCGACACTCAAATCGGACAAAACAATGAAACTAAGCAGATCGGAGTTTATCAAACTCGGAGTTTTAACTGCGGCTGGAATCTCCGGCCTTCCAGGAATAAAATTAAGTGCTCAAGGAACATCGTCTCGCAAAACAGTAATCGTAATGGGAGGCGGGATTTCCGGTTTATATGCTTCTTATCTTTTGAGTAAAACCGGAATCAAGGTTCAACTTATCGAAGCAACCGATCGACTCGGCGGAAGGATCAGAACCGTAAGAGATGTAAGCGGAAACTTTTTGGATTTAGGCGCCGAATGGATTCAGGCGGAACATAGAACTGCAAAAAGTTTAATTCGAGAACTTGGGTTAAAAACGACCGAATTTGAAGTTCAGTCGGATTTGTTCTTTGGGTCTTATCGCAAGTTCGGAACTTGGGACATATCCCTTAAGTCTCAGGAAATTTTAAACAAACTCGTTCAAATGAATTCTAAAATCAATTCCACTCAACAACAAGAGTTAGATCGAATTAGTTTTTATAATTTCTTAAATTATCAAGGAATGAGTTTAGAAGATTTGAATATTTTAAATTTTAAATATTCTTTATATTATGGGGATTCTCTCCGTTCTTTATCAGCGCAAAAGGTTTTATCGGATCTAGTCAACTTTCCGAAATACAATACTCGTGTAGAAGGTGGAATGGAGGCGTTGACAAGGGCTTTAGTGTCTTCTCTGGAAAATACGGAAATCATTTTTTCGGATCCGGTAGTTTCTGTTTCTCAAGGGGAAGGTAAGGTGACCGTGACTACCGTCTCCGGAAAAAAAATAGAAGGGAACGCCTGTATTTCTACGTTACCCGCAAATCAACTAACAACAATTCAATGGGACCCGGAGTTAGATAAGGAAAAAAAATTATCCGCTTTGCGGATTCGATATTCCAGAATATATAAGATTTTTTTAATGCTTCGAGAGGCTCCTTGGATCAGGGGAAATTTTTCTGCGTATTCAGATTCTGTCGCCGGTTTTGTCTACGACGCTGGAACCAAGGTTAACTCGGAAGATAAGATTTTAGGAATGATCTCAACCGGGGATCGATACGACGTATTAGCTTCTTCTACCGACGCGATGAAAGTAGAATACATCCGTCTTGCATTGGAATCTTTAGGACAAGGTAAAGAACTACAAGTTCTTAGGATTCAAAGTAGTGAAACTTCTCAATCAAAATTTGTTCCAACTGGAATTGCAACGTTTCCACCAGGAAGTTACGGATCGATCATTTCGCTTTTAAAACTGATGGATCGTATTTTTTTTGCAGGGGAACACACAGCAGAATTAAACGGAACTGTCGAAGGCGCTCTTGCCTCTGCGATTCGTGTGGTCAATCAGATTTGATTGGGAGCTGAAAGCGCGGTCCGGCACAAAGCCTGATTCGCCCGAGCTTTCTTACGCTGTCCTAAAAACTAGATACAAAAAAATAGATTGAGTAAGGTCTTTCTATAAATTAAAATATTTGAATATACTTTTAAATTCGCACAAGAAATCAGTCTTCGATTACGCTCATCGCATATTCTGAAATTGCGTCCCTTCTTTGTTCTGCATAATCCTTATGAAACCAAAGGCTTTGGATTTTAGAGGCTTCTTTTTTGTTTCCGATCGTGATTTTAGTCATACATTCTTCGACCGCAAACTTCATCGCTTCTTTACCGGTTTCACCAAGACCCTTGTTTCTTTTTTTACGAGTGATTTCTCCGCCACCTTTTTCCACTCGTTTGATTAGATCTTCGTAATCTTTGTCATCAATGCAGAAGATGGTTTCTTTTTTCTTATCCCCGAATTTAACATCTACTTCGTAAAGAGGAGCGCTGGAAATATGAATAAAACCAAGTTCAAAAAGTTCCGGCCAGTATTCATAAAAGAAAGAAAGCATTAAAGAACGAATTGCATAACCATCAAAATCCGCATCTGTGATAATACTTACCTTTTCGTAATTCAGTTCATCTAAAGACTTTACTTTTTGATCTAAAGGAAGTCCAACGATTGCGACTATGTTTTTCAACTCTTCGTTTGCGATTGCTTTTGCAATGCTCAAACCTTTACAGTTGAGAGGTTTCCCTCGTAAAGGAAACAAACCGTGCAATTTAGGATTTCTGGCAGGACGAAGACCTGCGATTGCAGAATCTCCTTCTGCAACGAACAATACTCTTCCAGGATCGCCTTGTTTTCCAGTAGGTGGCATAAGTTTTGGAATGTTCATCCTGCTCGCTTTTTTGAGACCTTTTTGAGCGTCTTCAAAAGCTTTGAGTTGAGTGCGTTTTTCCATCTGAAGTTTGATTTCTTCCAAAAGCCCAGTCTTTTTGATAAACTTATCCAGATGTTTATCCACCGCGTTTCGAATGTCTTCGTTTAGGTCGTTGATCAGATACGATTTATCCTGAGATTTAAAACGTGGATTTAAAAGTCTCGCGTTCACATACATATGAAAACAATTTCTAACATCGTTGCGAGTGGAGCTAGTTTTGAGTTTTTTCTCAAGGGCTACGATCTGACTTTTTTTACGGACTTCGTCACAAATTCTATTTTCTAAATATTCGATCGCAGAACCACCTTGAGGTGCAAAAATAGAATTTACCCAAGTTAGATTTTTATTCTGACCGATTACAAGATAAGTTTCAAGATGAAGTTGAGAAGCAGAACCCGGAGCGACATAGTCCATTTTGTAATAAACAAGATCAGAATGGGAAAAAATCTCATCGAGTCCTTTTTTGAACTTATACTTTTCTTTTTTACCTTTAAAAACAAATTGAACTTCTAGACCCGGATTGGTCATTGCAATATCCTGAAGATATTGTTTCATTAAATCTACGTTAAACGAAATATCTAAGTTGTTGAAATATTTAGGATTGAGTTCGAATTCTACAGAGGTTCCATGGTCTTCTTTAGAAGCCTTTTCGATCAATTCCTGCATATTCGTTTTCTTTAATAAAGGCGCGAGTTTGTCAATTTGATCCTTGGTAAGGAGATTACAATCCGTGAATTTTCCGTGTTCGTCAAAATAGAGAAATACACGTTCTGTATCTTCTTTAGAAAGTTTGTAGGAACGGATTTGTTTTTTGACGTCGTCATGAACTGTAAAAAGTTTTTTGAATGAACTTCCGTTGTTCACCGTTTTTACTTTGAAGTAGTTGGAAACCATTCTTACGAGAGAAATACCAACACCGTTTTGACCTGCTACGTGATCTTGTTTAACGTGATCGTCAAAATTTTCACCATACATTAAATGAAGATAAACGCCTTCCGCGTTTGCGGCTGGAATCCCACGTCCGTTATCCGCGATCGTTACACATTTGCGATCGGAGGAAAGTTGAACGATCAACTTGGACATCTTATCTTTTTCTGGAATCGATTTGTCTTTTTGATTTTTACGGTATTCGTCTACCGCGTTCATACAAGCTTCATCCAAACATTTCAGTTTGGCAGGAACGTCTTCTAATTCTTCGTGAACGATCTCGTATTTATCTTCATTGTTTTTACGAAAGAAATGTTGTTCAAATGTGGAAGCGGAATTTTGTCCCAACCACATACCCGTTCTCATTCGAACGTGTTCTACATTAGATAACTTTTTAAAATTTCTTTCTTGGGATGATTTTTCTTTAACTTTGGTTTTATCGTTGCTCATACTTTATCCCATTTGTTTTGAAGTTCTTCCAACTCGGTGATCATAAACTCGGTCAATTTTTTATCTTCTTTGACCAGTCCTTGATAACGGGCCAGAGTAGTTTTCGCTTCTACGATTGCTTCTTCACATTTTTTGACTTCTTCGATGGTCATTCTGTAGACTGGGATTGTAGATAACCATTCAAAGTATTTGAATTTAGAAGTTTTGAGTTTTTCCTCAAAATCTTTTTTGGATTTGATCCCGATTACTTTTTCGTTCCATTTCTCTTTAATAAAACGAATTAGTTCTGAGTTTCTTTCGATTTTTTCTTCTTCTAAACCGGAAAGACGTTTGAATCTTCGTATAAGATGTGTTTTGCGGAAATCGCAGAAACGTTTGATGATTTCTTCCGGTTTGAAATTTTTTAACTTACCGTCGTAGGTGATTACGTTCATCGCAAGAGTTTGAACGTCTTCTTTGTTGAAAAGAGCCATGATTTCTTTTTGGCTCGGTTTTTCGCCTTTTTTATATTGAAGTTCAATTCGAAAGGTCTCACTGGAATAATCCACATAGTCCTTTAACCAGGAATCTTTTCTTTCTAAAATGTCATCGAGTAAGGAAACCACTTTTTCTCGGTTCCAGTTCATTGGAGAATCGGTAAGATAAAGAATGTCTCCTTCCCATTTAAACGCGAATGTGGTGGACATCGTGATATTGCCCGCCTCGGTTTCGGCCATCTTTACCTCGCCTTTGAAATCTTTATACCAAGGTTTTAGAGAAAGAGGTTTTTTACTTTTGAGATAATTGATTTGAGACTTAACAATATCTGCAAGCCTGTGACCCGGAATAAAACAACGAAAACCAGTTGCAATTCCTTGAATATTATTGAGAAGAACAATCGGAACTTTTCCAACAAAGTGAATCGGTTCCTCTTCTGTCTCGTCGTAGTTTTTAACGTAATCAATATCCGGTAAACTTTCGAAGAATCCTAAATCTTTTACAAAGTCCGAAAGTTTTACTTCCGTATAACGAGGAGAAGCGATTGCACTTGGATCTAAGACGTCTCCGAAAGTTCCTTCGCCTGAAACGAGTGGAATGTTGTTCGCAAAAGTGAAGTCTTGCGCCATTTGAGAAAGTGCGTCTTGAATGGATTTATCACCGTGAGGATGGTATCCCATCGCGAGACCTGCAACTTTTACGGTTTTTGTATAACGGTTTCTTGCGTCCGAGTTCCACATTGCCCAGAGAATTCTTCTCTGAACTGGTTTCAGACCGTCAATTTCGTGCGGAATTGCCCGGGAATCACATACATAACGAGAATATTTTCTTTGATCGTCATTAACTTGATCTTCAAAAGGGCGTTTTGGAAACGATTCTTTTGATTTTGGTGGATTGGAATTCTTCATACGGTTTTGGCCAACGAAATTCTACAAGACTATCCTGTCAACGATAAAAAATTGACCGGATTAAATTACAGTATTTTTGAAACGAATATTTGAACAATTCGCTTTCGGTCACTTTGCTTATCGGACCCCTCGTTTTTGTAAAGAAAGTTTCGTTTTTGGGATTTTCCTTGCACGTTTTTTGAAAAATCAAGATTTACAATTCAATGAAAACCGTTTTCAAATTTTTGCAACTGCTTTTGAGTTCCTTCAAGATTTTAAAAGTTCAAGTACTTATCGGATGTTTTTCTTTGATTCTGTTGCAGTGTGGGAGTATGCAAGAGATCTTATGGACGAAATCTGTTTCTGATCGTTATACGTCTCGAATTTTTTTCGTATTGTCTCCATTTGTATCTTCGTATTACAAATCTTCTAGTTTTCAAGTCCGTTATATCATTTTAAAATCTGAATCTGGAAGTGAAGATGAAATGATTCAAGGAAATTTAAAATACTTGGAATTCTCCGAAAGAAATGAACCGGAAAACGCTTTATTAGAAGTTTTCGAATGGAAAGGTTCCATGGTTCGAAATCCAAGAGATCATCAAAAGATTCGTTTTTCTCCTAAGTTTGTGACTAAACGAATGAAGGCTTTTTCCGTAAAATCGGAAACGTTTCAATCGAAAGAGGAAGTTTTTGAGGACGTAAAAAAAGAATTCGTCATGGATGAAAAAGTAGGACTTAGAGAAACCGAAGAAGTGAGGGTAATTCCCGGAATTGGAACTTTGCAGTGGAAACATAGTTTGAAAGGAATTTTAGTCAAGGTGATGCGGACCGAATTTGTTTCCGCAGACGGAACGGTAAGTTCTTCGGGAGATTATGATTACGATTCTCTTGAGTATCCTCTCGGAATTGGATTGAACGGAACAATTCCGATTCTTCCCATTCGAAAAACGGAAATTTATACGGAATATTATTGTTTGGATTTTCCTTCCGAGGTTGATTTGTCAGTTTTGACTAAGAATGAAATCAAAAAATCCGTTTCATTTTACGATCTAATTGCAAATAAACCATTTACCATAGCGGCCAATTTCAAAAATTATCCTATCATAAGAATTTCCAACGAGAAGAATCAATTCCCATGAATCAAAGCAAAGAAGTTCGTACCCGATTTGCACCGTCTCCTAGCGGATTTTTACACGTAGGTGGAGCGCGAACCGCTCTTTTTAATTATTTATACGCAAAGTCTCAAGGCGGAAAATTCATTTTAAGAATCGAAGATACGGATCAAAACAGATCTACGGAAGATTCTTTTAAAATCATATTAGAATCTTTGAAATGGTTGGGAGTACATTGGGACGAAGGTCCTGAGGTTGGGGGAGAATACGGTCCTTATATTCAAAGCCAACGTTTGAATATTTATAAAGAATATACTGAAAAACTTCTGAAGGAAAAAAAGGCCTATCGTTGTTTTTGCACTCAAGAGGAATTAGAAGCCAAAAAAAAACAATCGGAAGCGATGGGAGTTCCCTACGTCTATGACGGACTTCACGCGAATATGTCCGACGAAGAGGTGGAAGAAAAACTCAGACAAGGAATTCCTTATTCGGTTCGATTTAAAACTCCTTCTAAAACTTTGATCATCAACGACATCATTCAAGGAAAAGTGAAATTCGAAACAAAGTTGATCGGCGATTTTATCATCGTTAAGTCCGACGGATTTCCTTCTTATAACTATGCGGTTGTAGTAGACGACGCTCTTATGAAAATTACTCACGTGATCCGAGGAGTAGGTCATCTTTCTAATACTCCGAGACAGATATTATTATATGAAGCGCTCGGTTATGATATTCCGGAATTTGCACATGCTTCCGAAATCGTTGGGATGGATGGAAAAAAACTTTCTAAAAGAGCTGGAGCTACTTCGATTTTAGCGTTTAGGGATTTAGGTTATTTACCTGAAACGTTTCGAAATTATATGGCTCTTCTAGGATGGACTTCTGCAGACGGAAGAGAGTTTCTTCCTGGAGATGAACTCGAAAAAATTTTCGACGTTCATCGTTGTTCTAAATCTCCTTCTACGTTTGACGTATTTAAAAAGCCGAAAGGTAATGATGAAGAAGTTGTTACTAACTTTTCGGATTTAATTCAAATCGCGGAAGCGATGAATCCTAAATCTAAACTCAATTGGTTGTCCAATCGAACCATTCGAGATTTGAATATATCCAAAGTACTGGAAGGACTTCTTCCTTTCTTGAAGGATAGAAACGATATTCCTTCCGAAGTTAAAAATATAAACAATCCAATCCTTACTTCTATCGTCGAATCTGTAAGAGTATATTTAGATAATCTAACACAAGCCCCGGATTATGTTGCGGAATTTTTTGTTACTGACTTAAGGATCCAGTCTGAAGAAGCGATCGGGTTTTTAAAAGACGGAGAAGGTCCTAAAGTTGTAAAGGAATTTTATGAAACATTGAAGAATTCCGATCCAAAAACCGATGAGGATTATAAGAACTTAATGTCTAAAGTTGGAGAAACGACCGGGCAGAAAGGAAAAACTCTTTATATGCCGATTCGGGCGGCTACTACCGGAAAGTCGGCCGGATTGGAGTTACCGATTTTATTTCCTCTTTTAGGGAAGGAAAAGCTACTCCAAAGAATTGAAAAAACTTCAAAAGAAACCGGAATTTCGTTGTCGAATTGAAAAATCAGATGTATTTTCGTTCAAATCGTTTGGTTTTAGTTTGTTAGTCTGGAGACGCTTGCGGGAACAAAAATGAGAGATTCTAGGGAATCAATGCTAGTCAAACATAATGAAGGTTCTTACGTTATGTTTCTTCCGGTCGATTTAACTAGCATTAAAGAACTTAGATGCGCTCTTAAAAATTCTCTGATTGAAAATTCTTTTCTCATAAAAGATATTACTAACATAGAACTTGCGGCGGACGAGGCGCTTACAAATTCAATTTCGGCTAACGTAAAAATGGGTTCCGAAGAAACAATCATTTGTCGTTGGGTAATTAAAGATTGTAAGTTTAAAATGTGGATTGTGGATTATGGTTCTGGACTTAAATCCAAAAAGTTAGATTCTTTACCCGCTGATATTAGAGTTACCAATCTTGACGATTATATAACCTGCGTTAAACGCCACCAAGAAAAAAAATGCGAGATTCTTCCTTGGAAAGGTTCTAAGGTTCAACACAGAAACGTAGGTAGGGGATTACAGATTATCAAGTCTTTGATGGATACTTTTAAAATTACGTATCATTGTGGATGTGGTAGTATTTCCTCCAACCCGGAAGAAAAAAATATACAAGGCTCTATCATAGAACTAGGTTTCGATCCTTCCAAACATCTCATTTAACATGACTCTAAACGAGTTCGCCAAAAATGTACTTTTCGGTCCTAGGCTGGAAGATAAATTATTTTCACCATCGTTACATCCGGTCGATATTCGTTCATTCGATTTTTTGAATGTGCCTTCCTTGCCCGCTCGAGAGAAAAAAATCCAAATTTCGGAGCAAAAAAGTAAAATTCCTAGACTGGAACAATTGTTTAACCAAGAGAATCGTATAGTCACTCTACATCATTTTGCGAATCATGAGTTGATGGCGATCGAACTTTTTGCTTGGGCTATTCTTAAATTTCAGGATGCGCCTTCGTCTGTTCGGTTTGGTTTATATAGAACTCTTTTAGAAGAACAAACTCATTTGAGAATGTATCTTTCCGAAATGCAAAAAGGTGGAATGGAATTAGGGGATCGGCCTCTTAATTATATTTTTTGGAAACAGATTCCTAAAATGCAAACCCTCGAAAAGTTTTACGCGATTATGGCGGTTTCTTTTGAAGGAGCCAATCTTGATTTTTCCAAAATTTATACGATGGCATTTAAACGTTTCGGCGATTTTCAGAAAGCGGAAATTATGCAAAAGATTTATGAAGACGAGATCAAACATGTAAGGAGAGGTTATCATTATATCAAAAAGAGAATTCCGAATTCGGAAAATGAATGGGATTATTATCTTTCTTTGATAGAGTTTCCCTTTACCCCTAGAAGAGCAAAAGGGTATCATTATTTTCCGGAGACTAGGATTCGGGCTGGATTTTCGCAAGAGTTTGTAAAAAAATTAGAACAATACGAAGACGAACTTACCAGTAGAGTTAATTCTAGAATTTTAAAGGAAGTTTTGGATTTAAATATTAGAGTTGTTGCAAGTGGTGATTAACAGAACTGTTTCAGACGACTGTTTCCATCAAACGGATGGAGAATTAATTTTTCAATAACTCTAATTAACAAAAGAAAACCTCATAAAATTCGAATTTGGTTTAAATCGTTCTTTCACTCGTTTCAGTTTAGAGGGTTTGAAATAGGGAACCGGCTGGACCGTTCTCTGCGTTTCTTGCAGGAGTTGTGGGATTTATATTTTAGAGTATTATGATATACTTTATTATTGAATCTGGGGAATATTGTTTTTCAATTCAGTTTTCTGAAGGGGAAAGCCTTCCCCTCGCTGCAGCCGAATAGGCTTCCGCTACCCCTTCTCCGGGTCAATCCCTCCGTTTTCAAGACCCGGACCCAAATTCACGTTAAAATATAATGTTTTCTTTCTAAAATTTTTTTATAAACCGCTCCGTTTAGATAGGTAGAGAGAACCGTTTTCTAGTATGGATATACTTTTATTCGATGACGGTCAAAAAATTGAATCTACTTTGATAGAAGGTGTTGTTGGAACGGATTCCCTTTTGGTTCCAGAAGTTTATTGGAATCGGTTGAGTCCTCAAGAAAGAAAGGTTCTTAGGAATCGGCTTCCCTTTTTACTGAGAAAATATTCAAAACAAATTGCGTCTATGACGCGGCTTCATGATAAAGCTGGGAAAATCAAATATAATCTGGGTGTAGGTAAAATGAAAAAATTTAGTATTCGGGTTCATACAGGTGTTTGGGCGACCTTAGGTGTGTTAGCTGCTGCTCATGGGGTTTCTAGGTGTTATCTTTTTAATTATATGCTCTGGCTGGAGGAGCAAGGTGATTTTTTTGTGAAAACTTTGAACCGGGGAGTTCCTAGCTTTCACTGGACTTACGAAATGACTTGGAAGATCAACAGGAGACAAAATCTCATATCAAGAGAATTAAAGTTCGAACCAAACCCAATGACGGACAAATATCCCTATTACTTACAGACGTCTTCGTAATCAATCAGGCGTAAAATAACTGAGTCCACTCTTTCTATGTATTTAAAAGAATTACGATATAATGAATTGAATTGTATTTCTAAAAAATATGATTAAGATTCTTTCCTCATGTTTTTCCCACAAGAAAGCCGTTTCTTTTGACTAGGAAGGAGCAAAATGAAGTTCATCTGTTCTCCGTTTTCTGCCATGTTTGTCAGAAAACACGGTTTGAACGCAAAATATTAGTTACTTTGTTGTATAGTAAGAGTGTAGGAAAATCATAGACAACTTTTTTCAGTCTCGAATTCTGTTATTGAATCATGAATCCACTTTTATTTCTGTTAAGGGAGATCTTTCCCGGCTCTTTTGTTGTTGGTTTCAAAGTCCAAATTTCTCGGCTTAAACTTGATCGATTCCACACAACATTTTTAGCACGTTTCCTTATATTCGTTTTGATACAGACGCTATTTGTTGTTTGTTCTTCTAAAATACCTCCCGATTCTAAAATCATTGAACTTTTATTTTCAGCCGATGAAAAAAAGAATCCAGATGTTCTATTAAAAAAGGCTGGAAATCTGGATGAAGATCCGGAGCTTGAATCTTTTTCGTTGGTAAGAAACGGAACGGAAGAGGTTCTTGGAATATTTAAAAAGCAAAAAGGAGAATGGCATTTACTCGGAAAATTTTCCTTTTCTTTATTGAACATAGGTCCGCTTCATTACGATGTTTCTAAATCTTCTTGGCTTCCCGGGGAACCCGATTCCCAAAAAAAAGAAGCTGGTTTTATAGTTAAGAGAATTCTAATGGATGAACTTCCGGGAGACGGATTCAATTCCCTATTTTTGGAAGTGTTAAGCGAAGAACCTCCTCTTGGACTTTTTTCTGTGCCTTATGTGATTCGTAAGGACCACAAAATTTTAGACGGACTTATGGCTTTAAAAGATCACGAATTTCTAATTAAGTCCAAGCGGATCGATTTTGAATATAATAAAACCGAAAAAAATATTACGATCTTTCCATCTAACAGAAATTATGCGCAAAACTTTATTTTTAACGGCTGGGAAATGGTTCCGGATATTGCAAGAGTGGCTGTGCCTTCTCTTCTTTCTTTAGAAGCTCCTAAAGAATGGAAAAAAGGAGTTCCGGGAGAAGTGGTAATTTGGTTTAAAAATAGAGGCTCTTATTCTGCGGTCACGTATCTTTCGATTTCGTTTCCGGACGGAGGAAAGATAAACATAGATACTACTAAAGAAGGGCAGAGAATGTATTCTCCCGGTTCGAGTGTGTTTTCATCTTCTGGTAAATATATCAGTTCTACGGTTCCTCTTGTTGAAATTACAAAGGAAGGTTGGGGAAGAAATCATAAATATGGAATTCGATTTACTTTAACTCCGGATAAGGATGGAATTCCTAGCGTATTATTTCGTTCTTCGACTCGAATGGGAAGAGAAGTGGTCAATCTTCCAAATCAGTTTGGATCGATTCAAAAACAGACGGATCAACAAGGATTCGTTTCTTACAAATTGGGTTTGGTTTCCAAGCAAGAATGAGCGATCTCGGCAATAAAAAACTAAAAGCTGCAAGAGCGGAAGTCGTTCGGGCTCAAGTAGAACGGTTCCGTGTTTTTTATGCGAGTTATTTTCATTTGGAAGAAACGATTCCGATGGTGGAATATTTTTTTGAAAAAATTTATAACTTAGAAGGAAGAGAAGTCTGGCTTCATCTTGCGATGGACACATACCAAAAGGTGAAAGGTATGTTGAAGGAGACTTCACGAGAAAACATAGAATATTTGATCGAACTCAATAATCTTACTGAGGAAATGGATACGATTTTCGCCAAACATCTTGTAGACGGAGGTTGGGACGGTAAAAGACTCAGTAGAGAAGAATACGATTTTTATTACGGTCAAATGGGTCATTATGAAGAAAGGATGAGGCAATTGGAAATCGTTTTAAGAAATTTGAAAGTTTTTTACGAATTGGCTCATAAACCCATCAGCGCGTATTTGATCAAACCGGCGAAATTTATGGCTTCTTTGTTAGGAGTTTCTGCTTTATTTCAAAGTGTGGAAGAGGCGTATAACGCGACTCTTCCTGTTTCGTCCAATATATTCAATTCTTTTTATGAAGAAGTGAAAAAAAGGGAAACGGAATATATTCAAACGTTACTCGGAGAAAGTAGAAAAGAAGCATGAGCCGACTTCGCAGACAACTTTTGGAGAAAGGACATCGCAAGGAAGAGTCACATGAGAACAGAGAACGTTGGCTTTTGACTTATGCTGATATGATTACCCTTCTTTTGGGTTTGTTCATCATCATGTATTCAATTTCTCAAGTAGATCAGACAAAACTCAAACAGGTGGCGGATGTAATCCGAGGAGGTTTTGGTTTAGGAGAATCTTTTTTTCAAGGAAGTACGGCTGCATTAGAAAATGATCCTTTGCTCCAACCTAGAACTCAGCTTTATCGTTTTTGGGAACGTATCAGTTATACTTTAAAAAAGTTAAAAGAAAAAGCAAAACTCAACATCGGAATACAAGAAACGGAAGAAATTAAAATTGTACTGTTCGGCTCTTCTTTGGGAGAGGGTCGGTTCCAACCGGATGAAGACATGATATTTGCGTTTCAAAGAATCTCTGAATTGTCATCTGCGATGGATGTGGACATCATTCTAAAAGTACAAATCCCATATGAAAACGAAGCCTCTCGAAAAGGATTTAGAAACGTTTGGGAATACAATTCTTATAGAGCCGAACTTATTGCGGATTTATTGTCTAAAAATTATAAAATTCCCAAGGAAAAAATTTCCATCCAAGCTTCTAGTTTGTATAAGCCGGTGGAGAATTCCTCTTCTACTCCGGAAGGAAAGGCTTCCGGCGAAAGGGTGGAAATTTTTATTCGTAAAAAATCGGGACACTGATCAGAAAAGTTATGGAACGAAACAAATTGTTTTTAATTTTTGGAATATTCTTATTTTTGAATGTATCGGGCTGTAAGAAAAAAACTCTCCCGCAAGGAATACAAGACGAAGTATGGAGGGAAGAATCTTCCGAACTGGTTTCCGTTTATTGCCAAAAAATTTCAATTTGTGCGAAACCGTCTTTGAAAGAATTGAAAGAATCTTCGAAAACGTTGATTCAGGAAAGATTAAATCCGGCCAATTGTGCGGAAAAATTTCGTAAGTCAAACGCGTATTTGCTTGCAAATGAAGATCCAGAAACCGTAAAAAAAACGGTAAGAGGGTGCTTTCAAACCGTAATTAAAGAAAGTTGCGATAAAATTCAAAAAGGAATTCTAGACCTTTCCGAAGATTGTAAGCTGCTTCAAGCGATTCAGTCCAAATAACATATGTTACGCGGTCTTAAAAGGCTCAACCGATACGATAAGAAAATATTAAAGATTTTGAAATTAGGAGGCAAACTCGCTTCTTTTAGTCAAATTGGGTTTTCCAGAAAAACTTTGGAAGGATTTCGGTTTCCGATTCATGCGTTGAAAATTGGAACTGAAAAAGGAATCAAAGAACATCCGGTTGGGATCGTTGCGGGAGTTCATGGTTTAGAGACGATTGGTATTTTGATCCTTCTCGATTTTTTAGAATACATTCTACACCCCAATTCGACCGGGTATCTTCCAGAATTAAAAAAAGGTAAATTAGGAATTATTGTATTACCAATTTTGAATCCAGGAGGAGTTGCGTTAAAACAAAGATCCAATCCCGCGGGAGTAGACTTGATGAGGAACTCTGGGATTGAAGCGGTAAAACCGATTCCTTTTTTTGGCGGACAAAAAATTTCCAAACGTTTGCCTTACTTTCGCGGAAACGGATTGGAGCCGGAATCCAGGGCTTTGATACGACTGGTTCATGAATTTTTTTTCGAAGTAAAAAATGCGATACTTCCGATTTTAGATTTACATTCTGGTTTTGGAACGATCGATAACGTGTGGTGGCCTTACGCATATACAAAATATCCTTGTCCAGATACTTCTTTGTATCAAAACATCGGAGAACATTTAAGACATCATTGTGGACATATTCATTTTCAATACGGCCCTCAAAGTGAAACCTACACTACACATGGAGATCTTTGGGATAAACTCTATGACCAATATAGGGACTATCACAAAAATTCTTTGAACTGGAATTCTAAATTTCTTCCTTTGACCTTGGAAGTGGGAACTTGGTCGGATCTTAGAGAAGATCCTTCTAAGCTGTTTCGTAAACGAGGGATTTTTAATCCGGCTTCGTTTAACAAAATTGAAACGATAGGAAGATATAGAGGTTTTCTCCGGGACTTTGTTCGTTTGGGATCTATGAAACCGAAAGATATGTGGTAGTTTCAAAAATTCATTCTGTTGTTTTTGAAAAGTTTAATTAACGTGAGCAGGGCGTAAGAAAACCAGATCGAGCTCTTTAGCTCTGGTCAATAAATTGCATACAAGAAACGTAATATAATACGAATTTACATAATGTTCGTTCGACTTTGGGCGGCTCTTGCCAGAGTGTATTATGAAAGCGAGTTTTAAGTTTGTGGGTTAATAGAAAAGCAGTTGAAACTGCGTAAAAATAAAAATGTTTCTTCAATAAAATTACTAAAGAATTTCTTTGATGCCGAACTCAAATATTTCCGTTGGCGTTAAAAGACTGAGAACGATTCTTCCTAGATCTTTTTCTTCCGGGAAACCGAACATTTCTCCGGGGTGAACGTATATTTTTTTTTCTTTTAATAAGCGAAGTGCGTATTTCTCTTCGGGAAAAAATTCTTCACTTTCTAAAACACAGTACCAACCTGCGTTTGGAAAATCACATCTGATTTTTTTAGAAATGTCGTTGTCGTTCAGACTTCGTTTTAAAAATAAAAGATTCCTTTGGATGCGTTTTTTGATTTGGGATTGGATGAAATTTTTCCACTGAAAAAGATCTGCGAGTACATTTTGAACGGGAGTATTTACAGAAAGATAAGTATCGGATATTAGTTCCAAATATTCTTTCGATTTTTGTTTCCAAACTTTTGGTCCGCTGAGTAAAATCCAAGATAATTTCATGCCTGGAAGACCGAGCATTTTAGAAAGACCGTTTACGTTTATAACCGGTATATCCGGATCGACCAAAGTATTATAAGACTCTGTTTCGTATGTGTAATCAGAAAAAACTTCGTCTACGATCAGAGGTAAATTATAATATTTTAAAGTATTTTTTATAGAGTAAAAGTCGGATTGGTTTAAAATGGAACCTGTAGGATTATTCGGGCTGACCGATAAAATAAGTTTACATTTTTCTAAATCTTTTGGATCTAAGTCTGAGTTTTTTAATTTCCATCCGTTTTCTTTTTTAGTAAAATAAGAAATGGTTCGAACACCTTCCATCACGGAAAGAAATTCAAACAAAGGATAACCGGGTGCCGGAATTAGAATAGAATCTCCTGGATTGCAAAATAGCTTAAACAAAAATGAATATGCTTCCGAAGAAGAGGAGGTTAAAAATAAATCATCCGGGTCTATATCCAATCCTTTCGAATTGTAGTATTCCTGAATTTTTTTTCGAGTTTCTAAGTTTCCCTGAGGATTTGGATGATAGGTAATTAAATCCGAAGTTGCAAAACTATGCCGGATTGCCTCTGTAGGGTATTGAAAATCGGTCTGTGTAGGGTTGGAAACGGTTAGATCGGAATAATAAATTCGATTTTTCTTATACTCGGATAAAATTTCAGAAAATTCATTTTCTCCTTCTTGAAATGAAAATCGAGAACTAAAACGAAACGATTCTTTCATGGGGAGCCGTTTTTGAATTTTTGAATTAGAAAAAGGATTAAAGAAATTAGAATACTAACTAAAATAGAAGTAGTCAATGGAAAGTAGAATTTAAAATTTTCCCTTTCAATACGAATATCACCCGGAAGTTTTCCTAAGTAGTTTAGGAAAGGAAATTTATTTCCGTAAAGAATAAAAAGACCGACTAACAAAAATAAGACGCCTAAAATTAAAAACGTTTTTGCAAAATTTTCCATCAACGATTTTAATTATAATCTTTATACTTTCAAAGTCAAGAATCATTCGAGAATTCGACATAATGCGAAAGGGATCGATGCGAGAAAAATTCAGCAGAACTCTTTCTACGGATCGCGTTCTAAATTGAACCTAAAGAAAATATATTGCATAACGTTTCCTGCATACACTTTATTGACCAGAGTTAAAGAGCCCGGTCCGACTTGCCCGTGGCAGCCGGATTCGCCCTGATTTTTTTACGCCGAACTTACTTTAAACAAAGTATTATTTTTATGAGTCCGAGTAGTAATTCTGCTCGAGTTATGTAAGAAAGTATCAGTATGTTGCGTTGAAACGGGATTTTTCAGTAAAAATTTATGATATTCGATTTTGTAGAACTCAGCAAGAAATCTCTATAAAATCCAAAAATAATAGAATTTTATAAAATTATAATTTTATTTAGAATCTTCGAGAATGAATTTTGCTGCTTGTTTGCTGAATGCCATAATCGTATAACTTGGATCTACGGAAACACCCGTGGGAAATACGCTGGAATCGGAAACATATAAATTTTTTAAACCGTGAACTTTGTGTTTCCAATTGACTACGGATCTAGATGGATCTTGTCCCATCCTACATCCTCCTGCGGGATGAGGTGCGGCCATCATCATAGAAGCGGGACTCAGTTCAAGTGAGTTGATTTTATCTATTTCTTTTTCGGAAAGAATTTTTGTACGTTTCAAATCCGGAAGAAGAACCCATTTGGCTCCGGCGCTGAAATTCAATTGAACTTGTTTACGAATACAATCTTTTAAAAATTCTTTTGTCAACTTTCCAAAGTTATACGTAACAGTACGTTTACCAGAAGAACTTACGGAAATATTTCCTAATTCTGAAGGAACGTCGTCTATCCACCCGATCGTACCTCCTAAATAAGGAAGTTGTTTCATGATTTCTCTATGTTCAATACCAAAACCAGGAACCAAAGCCGCAAGACTTCCGGGTTGAAGTTGATTAGCCATGATTAAAAAACCGCCTTCGATATAACTTCCGTCTTCTTTAAAACGGGCTAAACGAAATTCTTCCACGCCAAACGCGGAAGGAATGTTTCTCCATTGAACGATGGGCTCTTCGTAAAAAGCGTGAACAAAAGGAGAAGGATTGATGGCGAGATGTTCTCCAAGCGCCGGAAGTTTTTTCTTCCATCCGTTTCTAAGTAAGAATGTGGAACTACCGAAACCACCGGCAGCAATTGCAAAAACGGGAGCTTCAAATTTTAAAGTGATACTCGATTCTTTTCCAGAAGGACGATCTATCATTACCGCTTCTAAAAATTCTACTTGATCACCCTTCAGTTCCAAACGAACTGCTTTACAATCCGCGTAGATGTCTGCTCCTAAAGACATCGCTTTTGGGATGTGTGTGACTAGCTGACTTTGTTTAGCCCCATACATACAACCTTGCATACAATGACCGGATTTCTGGCAGTTCTTTCTGGCTTGTGGAACCGGGTTGCCTTCCCAACTGAGAGATTTGCAAGCCTTCTGCACAAGCTGATTCATTTTATTATAATATTCTTCTTTAGCAGGGTGAACGTTTAGGGTTTCATCTAATTCTTTCCAATGAGGATTTAAGTCTTCGGGAGAATGACTTTGAACTCCATATATTTCTTTCCAAAGTTTGAGTCTATCGTCCGGGGTTCTGTAGCTGTCTGCCCAGTAGTGAACGGAAGCTCCACCTACATTTTTTCCGTAAACTAGATTGATCGTACCAGTTGCATCAGTAGCCATATTTCTTTCTGCGGAAACTTTTCCGGCCATGTTGAGTTCATGATTGTCGAACGTTCCTGTGTGATAGTAGCCGCCTTCTTCAATCATTACCACCTTCTTTCCGTTTTTAGAAAGTTCATAAGCTAAAGTTGCACCACCACATCCAGTTCCTACGATGATTACATCCGCTTTTACGGTTCTGGAATCTCCTAGGTTCTTCCATTCGTAAACGCGGCCGCTCATAATTCCCTCAGGATTTTTTTATAATAAATTCTGGATTCACTTAATTTTTCCGGAGGATTTCCAAAAGGTCCGTCATACGAAATAGCTTTGAAAGAAGATTCATGACCGTAATAAACCAGATAAACGGGTAATTTAAGATTTGCTAATGCCGCCCGGATCGTATCGGATTCGGTCGTTTCCTGAGAAAGTAGAAAATTCTTTCGATCTTCTTCGCCTAACTTAGAAAAACGACTCCAGTATCCGCTTATCAAAGGAAGATACTCTAAAATTAGAATGAGAGATTTGAAATCATCGGAGATACTTGGATCTACGAAAAAAAATTCTTCATCTAACCTTCGAATCACTTCTGCCTTTTCAAGATCAGGAAAACCTGGTGCCGGAGGTAAAAGAGTTTGAGAGTAAGCCAGTAAAAATTCAACTTCGGAAGATGAAAAAAATAAGGTCTTATACGAAGATCGTTTAAAACGATTAAAAAGGAACACACCGATACAAAGACTCAACAACCCTCCAAGACCAAAACCAAATAGTTTTCGTCTGGATATTTTTTCTGTCCATAAGTTCATAACTTCGGTGATGATTCTTGAATTAGTATGAATGTCAATTCTGAAAAGGAGATTGACGAGACGATCGTTCCATAAACTTTTGTCAAACATGGCTGATAAAAACGATAAGGTGAAGCAGAACGCACCGGGAAAATATTATATCGATAATAGTTGTGTTCCTTGTAATGATTGTTTAGAAGAAGCTCCTATGCTTCTTAAATATACAGAAGATGAATCTAAAGTTTATTTTCATAGACAGCCGGTGACTCCCGAAGAAGAAATCGCAGCTAGAAAAGCCATGGAAATTTGTCCTGTCGAAGCCCTCGGAGATGACGGGGAATAAATTATTATTTCAGATTCGATAAGAATATCAGTTCTTCATCTTTTAAAAATTTCTAATCCTCAATTGATTATAAAATTTAAGAAAAATACAGAATTAAATTAAACTTATAGCCAGCCGTCTTTAAATGATTTACGGTTCTTCCAAAATGAAGTAATTTTCACAAATTACGTCCCATTTCAATGCGTCTAAAACAGTAGATTTATACATAAAGTTTAAGACATCTGTTATGTAGGAAAAATCAGAAGTAAAATTTTTGTTTCTTTTCTAACTTTAAAAACCTTTACGAATAAAAAACCCGATAACAAACCAACTCGAATTAAAAATTTACGAATTCGATGAAAATAAAAACGCAAAAATATGCGTTTCATTTCCGTAATGAATTGTCTTTTATAAAATAGTACCCAATTTGAGAAAATCGACGGTATATAAATTGAGTGAATTTAAAATTCAGTCGGCTGATTTTTATAAATTTTTAATTGAAAGAAGTCCGGAGTTAATTTGTTTTCATGATCCGAACGGAGTTTTTCTTTATGTCAGCCCCTCCGTAACTTCTATGTTAGGTTATCAACCGGAGGAATTGATCGGTAAGAATCCATACGATTACTTTAATCCTCTTGATAAAAAAAGGATTTTTACAAATTCTCATCAACCGGTTTTGGAAGGGAAAAAACGAGAACAAGTAGAATACCAATTTCTTAGAAAAGATGGAAAATACGTTTGGTTACAGACCATCACTCAACCGATTTTTGACGATCATGGAAATGTGACCGCTCTTCTTGCAACTACTCGAGAATACTCTGGATTGAATACAATATTAGAAGCTTCAAAAAATAAGCAGGCCCTAGAAGAGGTTCGTCTTTCCGAAGAAAAATTTTTCAACGCGTTTTATTATTCCAGCATCGGTATGGCGCTTGTTTCTTTAGAAGGAAAATGGTTGGAAGTAAATTCGAGTCTTTTAGATATAATCGGTTATTCCAGAGAAGAAATTTTGAAACTTATGTTTCAAGATATAACACATCCGGATGATCTTACCACAGATTTAAGTCTTTTACAAGAAACACTAGAAGGTAAACGAGATAGTTATAGAATGGAGAAGAGATACTTTCATAAAAACGGAAATGTTATCTGGGTTTTATTGGTGGTGTCTATTGTAAGAGATTCACAAAAGAATCCGTTATTTTTCATTTCTCAGATCCAAGATATTAGTGATCGTAAAAATATGCTTTCCGCGTTGATAGAAAAGAATGAAACACTCCAAGCTCTCAGCAATCACTTGACGGAAAGAAATTCTCAATTGGAAGAATTTAACCAGATCGTTTCTCACAATCTGCGTTCTCCTATTGGAAATATATTTACTCTTACTACAATGCTCTGTGAGAAATACGGCACGGACAAAGATCAGCTTTTTCAATCTTTGGAAACGAGCGTAAAAGATTTAATGACCACGTTGAACGATATAGTGGAAGTAATCAAAATTCGAAAAAATCGAAATGTAGATAAACAGACGATTCTGTTTAAAGATGCATTTTATAAGGTTCAAAATCTTCTTTCTACTCAGATTCAGGAAATGAATGCGGATATTCGAACTGATTTTAATGCGGCCCCTGAAATTTTTTATTCGAAAGTATATCTGGAAAGTATATTATTGAATTTATTGAGCAATGCCTTAAAATACTCCGACCCGAATAAAAAATCGGAAATTTCTTTCGTCTCATTTATTGAAGATAAAAAGATCTTTTTAGTTGTACGGGACAACGGCCTAGGAATCGATCTTAGAAAATATGGCCACCAAATCTTTAAAATGAACAAAACGTTCCATCGAGAAAGAGAAGGCCAGGGTATCGGGTTATTTATGACGAAAAATCAAATAGAATCTCTTGGGGGCGAAATAACGGTTGAAAGTTCTCCCGGTAAAGGTACATCTTTCCTCATTAATTTCAATAAATACAATGATTTCGAACAATATTAATATGAACTTCTGGTTGGTGGATGATGATTCCATCTATATTATGATTGCTAGACGTTTTTTAGAAAAAGACGGTAGGGTCACGAAACTACGCGATTTCCAAGACGGTGAATTAGCCCTTCAGGAACTTCAAACACTGAGTTCGGATCGAGAAGAACTTCCAGATGCAATCCTTTTAGATATTAATATGCCTTTTATGGACGGTTGGCAGTTTTTAGACGAGTTCAAGAAAATTCAAGGGGCTTTGGCTAAAAAAATTACCATCTTTATGGTAAGTTCATCTGTAGACGAAAGAGATATTGTAAAGGCGAATTCCTTTCCAGAAGTCAAAGGTTATCTTTCTAAACCTTTGACTCAAGATCACATTCAAAAACTTTATAACCAACTTGTTTAAATAAGGTGAGTTCGGTATAAGGAATTTATTTCCTAAAATTTCGTTTTACCGTGAAAAAATGGATGTAGGAACTTATTCTTTTAGAAAAAACTTTCTCATGCTGAATTTCTATTATTATAAAACGCTTATGTTTTGTATTTTGAGAAAAACCATCCTAAAAAAGCGCCGATCGGTAAAGTGATCCAACCGTAGAAAATTAGACTCCACAAAGTGCCTATTGAAACAACAAAAAAACCTGAAAAAATATTTAGAGGAGGTATATTATCTGGATTTCTAATATTCAAAATCCAATATTCAATATTTGAGAATAGAATGAAATAATAAAATGTCAAATGGTGGGAAATGATCACGATTACAATTCCCAGAATTATTCCTTTTGTAATTCCGTAATTTTGACTCTTTTCTACAAAAAATTTCCAAATCACGTAAGATGCAGAAAATCCCGCCAAGGCAGAAAAAATAGGAAAAGTTTTATAATCTCCAGTTGCGGTCAATGTGATTATGATTCCTACGATCAATCCTATAATTGGACAGATTATTGCTAATATTAAGCTCATTTTATATAAGTTTCCTCAAAAAATTTTTTACTTATATACATAAGGTTTCTACAAAATTAAAAATCAATTTTAGAATGATTCCTACTCAGAATTATATAATCAAGTGTCCAAAATTTTGTTTCTAAACCGGTTATTTTGAAATTCACGTAGGGATTGATATTTTATTTTCATTCTCCTTGTCCTAAGGAAAAGGCTCTTTTTCCGTTAAAGTAATAAAGGTTTTCCGTTTTGATTGTATCAAAACCGGCCAGGTCCAACTTTAAAAGAAGCTCCGCCACTTGTTTGTGAGAAATTGGATGATAAGAAGGATCTTCTTGTTTAATCAACGCATCTTTGCTGACAAATCTACATCTCCAGTGATCGATCAAAAAAGTTTCCGGTTGACCGTCTGGATAAACTTTGACTCCTCGGTTGGTGATAATTTTTAACATAAGATCATCTGAAATCGATTTGAGTTTATTGCCGAGTTCGTTCGGATCATTTCCGACCCAATCCAGAAAAATATCCACTCCTACTAAATCTTTCTTTTGAACGATTCTATTATATTCAGGAATTGTAATTTTCTTAGCTTTTCCGAAGGAAACCGGTTTGAACTTTTCGGGAAGATGTCCTAAATTTCCGATTACCGCGTCGGCAAATTCTTTGGTTCCCACTTTGATTCTGCTTACTCCCGGTTTAAAAATGTCTCCAGTATGAATTCCTTCTTCAATGGTCAATAGCCATGCGTTATTAATTTTTGCGGCGATATCCGGTTGTCCAATATGAACGAGCATCATCACCGAGGCATTGAGTAAGCCGGATGGATTTGCCAGATTTTTTCCTGCTATGTCCGGAGCGGAACCGTGGATTGCTTCGAACATGGAAACGATTTCTCCGATATTAGAAGAACCCGCCATTCCTACTGAACCCGCGATTTGAGCGACTATATCAGAAATAATATCTCCGTATAAATTTAAAGTGACTACTACGTCGAAATTTTGAGGTCTGTCCGCTAGGTTAGCTGCACCTATATCTATAATTTGAGAATTTGTTTCTAGTTCTGGATATTCTTTCGCTACTTCTTTAAAGATGTCATGAAATAGACCGTCTGTTTGTTTCATAATATTATCCTTTACCATCGCAGTTACTTTTTTTCTTCCGTAAGCTCTTGCATATTCGAATGCGTAACGGATGATTTTTTCGGATCCTGGGCGAGAAATTAATTTAAGACATTGAACTGTATCGTTGGTTTGCCTGTGTTCTATTCCGGTATAAAGGTCTTCTTCGTTTTCACGGATGATTACAATATCTAGGGAAGGATGTTTAGTTTCTACGTATGGATAAAGTGAGAAACAGGGTCTAACGTTTGCAAATAAACCGAGAGTAGTTCTGACGGTGACGTTTAAACTTTTATAGCCGCTTCCTTGGGGAGTTGTAATAGGCGCTTTTAGGAATACTTTAGTTTGTCTAAGAATATCCCAAGCTTTCGGCTTAATTCCCGAAGAATGTCCTTCCTTATAAACTTTTTCGCCGATTTCGATTTCAATCGGTTCGATCTTTGCCCCGGCTGCGTTTAAAATTTTGAGAGTCGCGTCCATAATTTCAGGACCGATTCCATCACCGTGTGCAATTGCAATTTTAGTTTTTTCGGACATTCTATTCTCCTAATACTTCTATAAGATCTGAAACGTAGAGTATGGTCAATTCTCTTACATCAAAAAAATAGAATATTTTTAATTTTGATTAGAATCAGTCTTTAAAATTAAATGTAATTTATTTTATGGTTATCAATAGAACGAACTCTAAGAGTTATTAGGTGAAATTTTGAAAAAGTATGAATCGAAAGAAGTTTTTATAAAAAATATTTAATAGAGTTGCCGAAACTTCAAATTAACCAAACTGCTTCAATCGACGTTTCCGTGAAACAGATGGAGAATCGATTTTTCAATAACTCTAATGGTTTTAAAATAGGAAAAATACAAATAGAATCTATTTATGGGAAGTATTTAACGTAAGTTTTGTGTAAGGTGATTTAATTTAAGATTTTAAGATAAGTTTAAAATTTAAACCGAATCAAACAGCTTCTTATCGATAAAAGAAATTATTCGATTTCAAAATCGGTTTCTGAATCTATTAAAAACTCCTCTTTAGAATAGATTAGTTCCATAACATCGTCCATCCAATCTGGAGTGCCGTGATTTGGATCTCCGAAAGGATCGTTTTTTCTGTATTGTTTCATGATTTCACTGTGTTTTTGAAGTTGTTCCCTTGTGCTTGCGTTCATATTCAAATTGTCGGTTTAAAAAATCCTTTCATAACAGATTTTAGAAAATAATTAATAATTTCTTTCCAAAAAAGTACAACTAAAAAATCGATTCATTTTAAAATATTCTAAATTTTAATCAAAATCTATCGTCATAAAAATTTAAGAGATATGGAAGTTGTTTAAAAACTTTCTTTCGCTGAATTCACAGGATTGAAGCGTAAACGTTTGGATTGATTTTTTATTATGTAGTTCTAAGTAGTATTAGATTGATAAACTCTATTATACAAAGAGGAGCTTTTGAAAACCCCTCTTTGATTTATGTGGTTCGTTTTAGAATAATTCGTTTCCTTTAAAAAAGAAAGAAATTTCCAACGCGGCATTGTCATCCGAATCCGAACCGTGGACTGCATTGGCTTCCTTACTTTCCGCATAAAGAGCTCGAATGGTTCCAGCGGCGGCTTCTTTTGGATCGGTGGCTCCGATTACTTCTCTCCAATGAAGAACTGCGTTGTCTCTTTCAAGAGCAGCGGCGACGATCGGACCGGAGGACATGTAGTTGCATAAGTCGTTGTAAAATGGACGAGCAGAATGCACTTTATAAAATTGTTTTGCATCTTCGAGAGATAACTTTAGGTATTTTAAACCTAGGATTTTGAATCCTTCTTTTTCAATTCTAGAGAGAATGTTTCCGACGTGTTTGTTTTTAACTCCGTCTGGTTTTATCATGATAAACGTTCTGGACATTTTTTTTCCTTATTGAGAGAGTTTTTTAAGTAATGCTTTGCTTACAATTTCGGGAACTTGGTTACTTACGTCCCTTCCATGTCTTGCTACTTCTTTTACGATCGTAGAAGAAATGAATGAATATTCTCCGGAAGACATTAAAAAAACGGTTTCTACATTTGGAGCCAATTTTTTATTCATTAAAGAAATTGCATATTCATAATCAAAGTCCGTAACGGCTCTAAGTCCCCGAATGATACTGTTGGCACCGACTTTATTACAGTAATCGACTGTAAGACCTTGAAAGGTGTCGATTTCCAAACCTTTCATACCTTTTGTGACTTCGCGGATAAATCCGAGTCTTTCTTCGATCGAAAATAAAGTGGACTTGTTCGAATTGACGGCAATCGCAATGATTACTTTGTCGAAAAGTCCCAAAGACCTTTGGAGAATGTCCAAATGTCCTTTTGTCAACGGATCGAAGGAACCGGGATAAATCGCCAGGTGTTTCATTTTTTACGAAGCCTTGCCGTTTCTTGAGCGGGTAAACCGTAGATGTTTATAAAACCTTCCGCGTCTTTTTGATTATATAATTCCTCTTTTTCGAAAGTTGCCATTTCTGGATTATAAAGAGAGACTGAAGATTTTCTTCCCACAACGGAACAAATTCCTTTGTAGAGTTTTATCCTTACGGTTCCGCTAACGTATCTTTGTGTTTCTGTAATAAAAGCTCGGACAGCCTTCATTCTGGAAGAAAACCAGTGGCCGTTATAAATGAGTTCTGCGAATTCGATTGAAAGTTTATCTTTATGATGTTGTGTGTCCCGGTCGATCGTGATCGATTCTAAATCTCTATGAGCTAAAAATAATATAGTTCCGCCCGGAGTTTCATAAACTCCTCTGGATTTGATTCCTACGAGTCTATTTTCAACGATGTCTACTCTTCCTACTCCGTGTTTACCCGCAATCGTATTGAGGGTCTCCATGATTTCAAGAGGATTCATCTTCTTACCGTTGATCGCTATACAGTTTCCTTCCTCGAAATCGAGTTCCAAATATTCGGGAGCATCGGGAGCTTTTTCGGGAGAAGTTGTTAATAGAAACATTTTTTCGTCAGGTTCTTTATAAGGATCTTCTAATATTCCACCTTCATAAGATATATGCATTAGGTTGCGGTCCATGGAATACGGCTTTTCCGTGGTTACCGGAACCGGAATTCCTTTGGATTTTGCGTATTCGATTAGATCCGATCTACCGCCGAAGTTCCAGATTCTCCAAGGAGCGATGATCGTTTTTTCTGGAGCCAAGGATTTCACACCGAGTTCGAAACGAACCTGATCATTTCCTTTACCGGTGGCTCCGTGTGCAAATGCATCCGCACCTTCTTTTGCGGCGACTTCCACCATCGCCTTGGCAATGAGAGGTCGAGCCAGAGAAGTTCCAAGAAGATACCGCATTTCATAAATTGCGTTTCCTTGAATGGCTGGGAAAATAAAATCTCTAGCAAACTCTAAACGTAAGTCTTGGATATAAACTTTAGAAGCCCCTGTTTTAATTCCTTTTTCTTCTAGTCCGGAAAGTTCTTCCTTTTGACCTATATCTGCAGTAAAAGCGATTACTTCGCAATCGTATGTATCTTTCAACCAGGTGAGAATTACGGACGTATCCAATCCACCGGAATAAGCGAGAACGATTTTTTTGACAGGTTTGTTTTGCGCCATTCTGAGAACACTGAAAATTGGTACGGGTCTCTAGACAACCGGATTTTCCCGATTTTACGTCGGGATTTGGAGAGTTTTAGTTTTGGCTCTTATACTTTCTTTCGCTACTGAATAGAATGTAAGTTTGGCCATAAAGAAAATGAGAAAGAATTTTCTAAAAGTATAAGTTCCTACAATTTTAGAATTTGTTCGTGAAATCGTGATTTGCGGTAGTTCCCACAAAAGTGGTTGTATTGAATGATTTATAGTTTTTTAACATTCTTTTATTACTATAATTTCTGTATGAGTCCCACACTTGAATAGTACAGATTCAATCGTTATAAACTTCTATTTTTTAAATTGTGGTAGTTCCTACATTTTAGAAATCGATCTGTAAAGCTCAGATCCAACTTTTTTCAGAAATTATAGATTCCCTGCACAGAACTTGCGTTAGTAGAATATCTAAAAATGATACGGTTTAAATACGAGATTTACAATATGTATCGTATAAAAATAGAAGTCTTAAATAACACATATCGTATTTCTTTTTTGAGAGTATTTTTATAAAAAGCTTTTCTCAAATTTTTGGATCCCTTTTTTTCGAACGATTGTATGTTTAAATTCTAAAAAATAATCTAACTTGGGTTTGGTGACGAAATAAAATTCGTTTTGTAGAATATTCTTATTTAGAAAGATGATATTTGTTAATTTTTTATGTCCTGTGTAAAAAAATTATTTACTTTTAGAGTAAATTTTTTTCTAGTTCAATTTCCTTAAATTTAATCTTTGTGAATATTCTTTTTTTGAAATGTTATTTTAAGGGTAACACTTTTTAAGTGATTATTTATATATCGTAGTTTATGTTTAAGGATCTCGCATAAGACAGTTTTAAAATTAAAACAGAGGGATTGAATGAGACTTTTTAGGTTGTTAAAGATCAATTCGAATATAAAAATACTCTTAAGTATCTTTATGATTTCGATTTTATTTTCTTGTAAAGATAAACATGGATCAGGTATAGAATCTTGGTTTGTGGTTTTAAATCCTGTCCAATCGGATAGTAAGGCGATTTCGGAGCGTCACCATTCATCAAATGGAACACTTACATTTGCGAAGTTCAATTCGGATCTTGTTCCTTATTCACGTAAACAAGCTTCCGAAGTTCTTAAGACGTATTTACAATTACCCTTAACTTCTCAAGCTACATTCTTGCGTTCGACTCGTGTAGGAGATTTTGATCACGATCGTTTTCAACAGAGATACAAAGGTATTAAAGTAGAGAATGGAATTTACACAGTTGTCTCAAAAGAGAATACGATAGAACTCATGATTGGTGAATTTTATCAAGTTCCGGAGGAGTTGAGTTCATCTCCTAAACTATCTGAGGCAGAAGCACTTGCAAAAACGCTAAAACATATTGGAGCTAAGAAGTATTTGTGGGAAGTTTCTGAACGAGAAGCAGCATTGAAACGTAAGAAGAATGATCCAAATGCAAGTTATTTTCCGAAGGGAGAATTATTAATTTATCAACATTCTTTGCCAAAATCTAATTTTCCAAAAGAGTTTCGATTAGCGTATAAATTTGGTATAACCTCTATAGATCCCCCTTCATCTCGATACGTGTATGTAGATTCTAACTCTGGAGAAATTTTATCGAGTAGAGACGCTAGAAGATACGAGGGAATTTCATTTCCAAGTCCAAAACCTCCTATAGAAATAGATGTCGATTATAGTCGTTGTATAATAGATAGAGAATATTGTATCGAACAAGGAACGGCAATGACTCGTTTTAGCGGGTTACAATCGATTACAACTTGGACGGCAGGAAAGACTAACCATTTTGAACTAAAAGATAATTCGAGAGGCAACGGGATTTATACATACTCTTGGGAGTTTGTAAAAGATCCGATATTGGATATTCAACTTTTGAATATTCCAATAATTGATACTGACAATAGTTGGACAAAATCTGAATATCATGACGATTACAATCGCGATGCGTTATTGGATGCACATTGGGGAATTGGAATGACGTATGACTACTTCAAATCCGTTCATAATCGGTTGAGTTATGATGGAAATGATAGTAGAGTATTTAATAATGTACACTATTTTAGTGCATTTGTAGCGAATAACGCATATTGGGATCCTATGACAGAAGAAATCTATTATGTATATTGTCCTCATAATAATAGTATATGCAAAGGTTTTAATTTACCAATTCTTTTAGATCCTACATATGAAGACTTTACATCTTTGGATATTGTTTCTCATGAATTTGGACACGGTGTCAATGGGGACCTTGCAGGTTTCAATCTTGATATGGAGCCTGGTGCACTCGATGAGGGATTCAGTGATATTTGGAATGTTGGTGTAAATAACTACGTGAATAAAGTTTTAGGAATGCAAAAGAACATCTGGTTGGTAGGAGATGAAACGGTTCCGGGAGGAGGAATGCGTTCTGTGTCAAATCCAAAATCTACTACAGTATTGGGTCCGGGACCAAATACGTATCATGGAGATCTTTGGGATTTCGAGGATAACGAACCACATACAAATAGTCTAGTCTTGAGCCATTGGTTTTATACATTATCCAAAGGAAAACTAGGATTTAATGATTACGAATGCACGTATAACGTTTCTGGAATTGGTATTGAAAAGGCTGAAAGAATTGCTTATGTTGCCCTTCTTTTTCTTTCTTCTACGTCCGGTTATACTTCTGCAAGGACCGCAGCAATTATTGCGGCTAAAACATTGTATGGTCTGTTTTCTTCGGAAGTAAAAAGTACAATCGATGCTTGGGATGCAGTGGCTGTTCCGGCTGATACAACTTCTCGTGGAGGACAAGGGATGGTAAGACCTCATCATTATATCGCTTCTGTAAAACTTTCTAATGTAAAAAATGATTCCGGAAACGATTGTGGGTACAAGGATAATTCATACTTACATCCGACGGTCTTGAGGGGAGCAACGTATAACATGGTGTTATTGAGTCAAGGCTCGGCAAGTAATCCGCCAAAAGTTCACAAATGGAGAGTATGGATCGATTTCAATCGGGATGGTAGTTTTGAATCGTCGGAAATGGTAGTTCAGGATACTGTCAATTCTTCGTATGGAGGAACATTACAAAAATCGATTCAGATTCCAGCGAACGCGCTTACTGGATATGCAAAGATGAGAGTTTCTATGAAGGCTGCTCAAAGTGGAGAAGCTTATCAACGTTTTGATGAATCCTTTGTAGAAGGAGAAGTGGAGGATTACATAGTTTCGATTATAGATTTTAGTCTTTAGAAATCTCTAAAATAACTGCGAGAAGTTTCAAAATTGGATTAGATAGGATTAATCAATTTTAGAATCTTTTCGTAGTTTAAAATTTGAGTTTGTCTTGAAATCTAAAAAAGCTATTTTCAAATCAAATTTCTGTATAAAGTTAACGTGGGTTAACCAATGCGAAAGTGAATCTTATGTTGTGACCCACAACTATTTGGATTTGAAGATGGAGTTACCAAAATTACGACAAATCCTTTGTGAAATTTGCGTCCATTATCTGATTGTGAATGAAAGACCCGGGAGATTTTCTTTTATTAGAAAATTATACTTTTTGCAAATGAAAAACTTCATTCTTATCGGAACACTTAAAAAATTTGAGTTTTCCAACGCGATCCATAGGAAGCCATAACCTTACCCACAAGTATTTAGATTTCAATATTAAATCTGTGGGAATTACGACAAATCCTCTGTAAAACTGAGTTCCCACCCTTATTTTTGGGTGGGGGCGGAGGTGGAGAAATTCGGAAGACTTTTCTCTATCAGAAAAACATGCTTTTTGCAAGTAAAAAGACTCATTCTTGTCGGAACACTTGAAAAATGTGCGTTTTTGAGCTTTATGATTCTAAAATCCTATTCAACTTGTGGGTAAGGTTATGATAGGACGCGTTCAGCTGAGTTCAATTTTGATTCTAAAACCTTTTTAACTTGTGGGTAAGATTATGTGTAGAAGTAAGACCTTGAGTTTTCTCTACCTTCATGTTCCACAAATAGAATGTGAATTTTTTCATTTAGGACTTGTTCCAAAACCTCGATGAAATAGTGCCGTGGATTTTTCACAAATTAATTTATCAAGTTTTTAAAGAAGCTCTCAAATTTTTGGATCATTGACTTCATCAATAATCCGTCATTAGGGAGGTTCGGAGTTTAAAAGACACAGGATTTTTTCCAGATAGACTGATTTTTGAGCAACTTAAAGCAGGTTCAATTGTTGCGTTCTAGTATGAATTTACATATTATAATATTATTTGAAATAAATTTTTTAATGTAAATATAGTTTACTTTTTGAATATATAATTTTACTTATGCTTTCTTCTTTGGTTTTCAATTTTGGCGTATTTTTCTAGTTTAGAACATTTTGTTTTATGGATGTATTGAGATCATGAATTTGAGATTTTATAGGAATAAACTTAAGAATTAGATTAAAACAGAGGAAATGGATGAAGTTTTTTAGAGAGTTGTTAGGTAGCAAAGCTATTACAAAGATATTTATGGGAATTTTTCTCGTATTGCAATTGTATCATTGTAAAGATAAACAGGGACAGGGGATCGAGTCTTGGTTTGGAATTTTAAGTCCAGTTAAAGTTGATGAGAAGGCGATTTCAGATCGTCATTATTCATCAAATGGAACACTTACGTTTGCCACGTTCAATTCGGATCTTGTTCCCTATAATCGCAAACAAGCGCCGGAAGTTTTGAAAACGTATTTGCAGTTACCTTTAAATTCGGAACCAGTTTTTTTGCGTTCGAATCATATTGGAGATTATGATCATGATCGATTCCAGCAGAGATACAAAGGAATTAAAGTCGAAAATGGAACTTATACGGTAGTCTCAAAAGGAAACACCATCGAATCTATGATGGGTGAATTTTATCAAGTTCCGGACAATTTTAATTTTTCTCCTAAATTGTCAGAATCAGAAGCATTTTCAAAAGCGTTAAAACATTTTGGAGCTAAAAAATATATTTGGGAATCTCTGGAAAGAGAAGAAGCGTTAAAGAAAAAACAAGATGATCCTAATGCGACTAATTTTCCGAAAGGTGAACTTTTAGTTTATCAACATTCATTAGGTAAATTGAATTCTCAAAAAGAATTTCGATTGGTTTACAAGTTTGGAATTGTATCGATCGAACCTTCTTCTTCGAGATATGTGTACGTAGATTCCCATTCTGGCGAGATTTTAGCAAATATTGATGCTAATCGTTATGAAGCCGGTGGTGGAAGTCCGATTCCAACAACTCCACAAACTCCGTCAGATACGAATTACGGAATTTGTTTTCCTGACAAGACCCCTTGTATTAAACAAGGTATGGCTGCGACACGTTTTAGCGGAATCCAGTCGATTATAACTTGGACTACGGAGGCAGATCGTTTCGAACTCAAAGATTATTCAAGAGGTAAGGGAATTGTCAGTTATTCTTGGGAATTAGTGAGAGTCGCTCCATCGGCATTAGAAACTGTAAAAATTCCTCTGATTGATACTGATAATAATTGGACGAAGGCTGAACATCACGATGATTACAATCACGATGCAGTTTTGGATGCACATTGGGGAATTGAACATACCTACGACTATTTCAAATCCGTTCACAATCGTTCTAGCTTTGATGGAGAGGATGCCAAGATAGTAAATAATGTACACTACACAAAGGTACTCAATTTTAATAATGCACACTGGAATCCTATTACAGAAGAATTAGAATATACGTACTGTCCTCACGGTAGTAGTCTTTGTCATGGCATTAATGATGAGATTCTTTTAGATCCTACATATGAAGACTTTACATCTTTGGATATTGTTTCTCATGAATTTGGGCACGCGGTAAATGCATACGCCGCTGGTTTCTACTATAACGCAGAGTCTGCGGCTCTTGATGAAGGATTCGGTGATATTTGGAATGTTGGTGTGAATAACTATGTGAATAAAATTTTAGGAATTCAAAAGAGCATCTGGCGATTTGGTGACGAAACCGTTCCCAATGGAGGAATGCGTTCCCTACTATATCCGAATTCTACTACGACAATCAGTTCGGGACCGGATACGTATTACGGAGACCTTTGGGATTTTACAAATAAGAAGACTCATGAAAACGGCCTGGTTCTCGGTCATTGGTTCTATATTCTTTCCAGTGGAAAGAGTGGGGTTAATGATCACTCGTGTGAATACAATACAACTGGGATCAGTATCGAAAAAGCGGAGAAAATAGCTTATTCTGCGATTCACTATCTTTCTCCTACTTCTGGATATGTAGCAACAAGGAGCGCAGCCATTCTTGCCGCTAAAAATCTGTATGGGAAGTTTTCGTTGGAAGTGGAAAGTACGATTGATGCTTGGGATGCAGTAGGTGTTCCTGCGGAAACAACTTCTCGTGGAGGAGATGGAATGAGAAAGGTTGGAAATTACATCACTTCTGTAAAACTTTCGAGCATGGAAAATAATTCCGGAAACGATTGTGGATACAAAGATAATACGTACCTTCATCCTTGGGTATTGAGGGGTGGGACGTATCAGCTGGTGTTGTCAAGCGAGGGCTCCCAGGTTCCTTTGAAAACTCATAAGTGGAGTGTGTGGATCGACTTAAATCGAAATGGGATTTTTGATTCGTCTGAGATAATACTTCAGACTTCAAATCAACTTTGGGGAGGAGGGACTCTTCAAAGATCGATCGTAATTCCAGCGACCGCTTTAACTGGAGATACGAAGATGCGAGTTTCTATGAAAGCGGCGGATTCTTGGGAAACATATCCGAGTGCTGACGAAAAGTTTTACGATGGGGAAGTAGAGGATTATACAATAAGTATTCATAGTTTCCGTCTCTAAAAATCTATAAAACAACTACGAATAGTTTCCAAATGGGCTCGATGTAAAAACGTTGAGCCCATTTTTGCAAAATTATCTATCTTTTGCACGTAAGAAATTTTATTCTAAAGTTCTATTTGAGAGAATTATAAATTCAATTTACTGAATGTTCTTAGAATATAATTTATTCCCAAAAGATTAGAAGATGAATGAAAATGGTTCAAGATTCTGATTTGATCTGAAGTCGGCGAGTTCATTTTTCATTGAATATAAATTTCTAAGCAGTGATTTAAATAGATGGATTTGATTTTGGGACCGTTGTCTTTTGATTTTATAAAATTCCCTTTTATTACTTAAAAGTTGTAACTATATTTTGTAATTTTTAAGATCTATACTAAAAAATACTTTATTTTTCTAATATATTATTTTACTAATTCGTTTCTTTGATTTTTGGTTTGGGGCACGCGTTTTTTGGACCACTGCTTTTAAAGCGTAAGGTTTTAAATCATTACAAACGCGTCCTAAACTAAGGTTTGAGATTTTGTAGAGAATAAAACTAAAAATTAAAACGGAGAATTGGTATGAAATGTATTGTGAGGTTAATGAGAGGATCTATGAGAAAGTTTCTCATAGGAATGTGTATGATACCGATTTTATTTTTGAATTCTTGTAAGGAAGGACAAGAATCTGGGATTCAATCGTGGTTGGGAATTTTAAATTCCGTGAAGTGGGATGACAAGGCGATCTCAGAAAGATCATATTCTTCTAATGGATCGATAACGTATGCGACGTTCAATTCGGATCTTGTTCCCTATAATCGTAGTCAAGGTTCCGAAGTTTTGAAAACGTATTTGCAATTACCTTTAAATGCGCAGGCGTCTTTTATTCGTTCGAATCGTATTGGAACTTACGATCATGATCGATTTCAACAAAAGTACAAAGGGATTACAGTAGAAGATGGAATTTATACCGTAGTCTCGAAAGAGAATACAATCGAATCAATGTTGGGAGAATTTTATTCTGTTCCTGAAAGTTTGAACGCATCTCCCAACTTGTCGGAAGGGGAAGCTCTTTCTAAAGCGTTGAAAGATATTGGAGCAAAGAAGTATCTTTGGGAATCGCCTGAGAGAGAAGCAGCGTTGAAGCTTAAAAAAGATGATTCGAAAGCGACTTATTTTCCTAAAGGTGAGCTTTTGATTTATCAACATTCTGCTTCCAAATCTAATTTTAAAAAAGAATTTCGTTTGGCGTATAAGTTTAAGATTAGTGCCGTCGAGCCTACTACTTCGAGACATGTCTATGTGGATTCTCATTCGGGTGAAATTTTAGCAAATAAGGACGTTCGAAGATATGAAATCGGTGGTGGAACTCCGATTCCAACAACTCCACAAACTCCCCCAGATACACATTATGGAATTTGTTTTCCTGATAAAACGCCTTGCATCAGACAAGGAACTGCGTCGACCCGATTTAGTGGTTTACAGTCGATTATAACTTGGTTTACGGAAGCTGAGAATTATTTCGAACTGAAAGATTATTCCAGAGGCAAGGGGATCGTTACTTATTCTTGGGAATTTGTACCGGACGGAGAGGACTCATGGAAAAATGTAATTGTTCCGCTCGTTGATTCCAATAATTTTTGGGCGAGCTGGGAATATCACGACGATTACAATCATGATGCCGTATTAGATGCACACTGGGGAATCGAAAAAACCTACGACTATTTTAAATCTGTTCACAACCGGTTAAGTTATGACAGAGAGGATAGTAAGGTGGTGAATAACGTACATTACTTCGATTTATTTTTCCCCAATAATGCAGCCTGGGATTCCGCTACGGAAGAAATCTACTATATGTATTGCCCTCATGGTAGCAGTATATGTAAATCTTGGGGCACTAATTTACCTGCGCTTTTGGATCCAAGATTCGAGGATTTTACTTCTTTGGATGTGGCTTCTCATGAATTTGGACATGGTGTAAATCAGTACACTGCGGGTTTCAATTTTGATCCGGAACCGAGTGCTTTAAATGAAGGATTCAGCGATATTTGGAATTTCGGAGTGAATCATTTTGTAAATAAAACTCAAGGAATGCAAAAAAATGTATGGTTAATGGGGGATGAAACCGCTCCGGGAAGGGGGTTTCGTTCTGCCGAAAATCCGAATTCGACCACGGTTCTGACTCCGGGACCGGATACTTATCATGGAGATCTTTGGGATGAGGGTGAGGAAGCTCACACGAATAGTCTAGTTCTCAGTCATTGGTTTTATATCCTTTCCAATGGAAAACAAGGAAGTAATGATAATTCGTGTTCCTATAACGCATCCGGATTGACCATTGAAAAAGCGGAGAAAATTGCCTATTTGGCCATTAACTATCTCACTCCTACATCTGGATATAAGGCGGCTAGAACCGCTGCAATCGCTGCAGCAAAAATTTTGCACGGAAAATTTTCATCAGAAGTAAAAAGCACGATCGAAGCTTGGGATGCAGTAGGAGTTCCCGCAGAGACGAATTCTCGAGGAGGAGGTTCAGAAGGAGCGATCAAACCGAAACATTATATCACTCGTGTAAAACTTTCGGATATGGAAAGGTATTCGGGAAATAATTGCGGATATAAGGATAACTCTTATTTGCATCCTACAGTAGTGAAAGGACTTACTTACAATATGACGTTGTCCAGCGAGGGGGTTACAGATGGTTTTCCTACTAGAACACATCGGTGGAGAGTGTGGATCGATTTTAATCGAAATGGTACTTTTGAATCTTCAGAAATGGTAGTTCAGGATTCCAGCGCTTCCTATGGCGAAACGATTCAAAATTCGTTCGTAATTCCAACAAACGCTCTAACGGGAGACACGAAAATGAGAGTTTCTATGAAAGCTGCTCGTGACTTTGTAGAAACTTATCCGTATTCGGATGAAGTTTTCGTTGAAGGGGAAGTGGAAGACTATAAGATTACTATAACTAGTTTCCATCTTTAAGCTTCAATTTCACAAAAAGAATTTCACAGTCGGCTCAGATGCAAAAGCATTTGGGTCGGTTGTTTGTTTAAAATCGGAATTTATACCCACATTTTATCTTTTACGGAAAAATAGATTTCTTACGTTAAACTCACTTTACTTTAGTAAAATTGAAATCAAATACCATTAGTTTTGAAACCTATTGGAAACAAGCGGGTATTTTCTTTTATGAAGATATTAGTTTACTGAGTTCTCAATCTATATTGTTTCGATCCATTCCCAAATTTTACGGAGAATTAAAATCATAGCATACGTATCTAATTTACAGTATTCGATTAGATTTTTTTCTATTTCTTTTTTTTGGCTTTCGGACATAGATTCCGTTTTGACTCTTAAAAATTCAGAGTTTGCTATTTGACCGGATTGAATTTCTAAATTTTTGTAATTTTTACCCGTGATGATTGGAAGAATTGTTTTTAAAGAGGTGCTTCCTTTTTGATTCGGATGATAGTATTCATATCCCCAAAACGGCGTAGCCAAATCGAGAAAATTATCTTGGATCGACTTAAGCCAATCCTTATATTCTGGAAAAATCGCTGCCGATTCGTCTAAACATCTTTTTTCAAACTTATCATTAAAACAAATAATGGATCCTTCTGGTGAAATCCATTCTTGCAATTTTTCTAATATTCCTTTTCTTGGATCTATAATTCTGTCGTCTATGTAATGAAAACTTTCCGGTTCTTGGAAGAGGTCCTTACGAACTACGTGTAACGAAAATAAAAAAGGAATGTGTTGAAACGGATACGTTTTAGGATAAACCGGAATTGGAGGATTAATCGATTCGAAATCTAAAAAATGGATTGGATAACGTATTTTTTCGAAAAGTTCATTAAAAACTTTTTGATTTATGAACGGCTTTCCAGTCTGCATCGTTTGAACCTGGGTTTTCTGACGGGCGGTTAAACTTTCAGTTTCTTGAATGTCTTTTAGATAAAGGATTCCTTGTTTGTAAAATTTTAAGGACTCTGCCTTTCCTTCCCGAAGTGTGAAAATGTCTCCCGGAATTTTCCGCGTCAGACAAATTTCCGGATACGAACAATCTCTAGGGTGAGAACATAGATTACTCGCGAAACGAGGAGGAAGATTTTTTCTCGAAACAAGATCAAATAAAGAATAAGCGTATTCTTTCGTTTCTTTTTCTTTAAGAAAAACTTCGTTTGTAACATCTTTATAAACGAAAAAGGAATCGATATGGATCTCGTCCACGAATTGAAATTTGGAATTTACAAAAAGAAGAGAACATTTAGAGATCGGAAAGCCGGATTCCTCCGCTACGAATTTTTGAAATGCAATTTCCGGAATATGTTGTTTTTTGAATGAACTCGAGGCTTTGAGGACTACAATTTCAAAAGTTCCGGGTATTCCTTTGTTCGGAAGGATATATTCCGTTTTCATTATGAACTTTTCGGTTTCCAGACAAGCGGATCTGACACTTTTTCCGGATTTTAAAAATTTTCTGGTTTCTGAATCGGAATAACGGACGTTTTTAGATTTGGGAAAAAAGGAATAAGAAAGATCTCTTAAAAGCGATTTTTGTTTTGGGGAAATGTATTGATGTTCAAAAGGATCGAAATCAGGATGAGGTTGATACTTATTTAACCAAAGAAGATATTCACATTGAAGTCCTGTTATAAAATCCGATTTGGTTAGTTTTGGAATTTCTTCTTTGGATCTTTTGAGAGGAAAATTTACCCATTCCGAAAAAAATTTCCGAAATGAGTAAATCCATTTTAGAATTAAAACTGCCCGGTTTTTCAGGCCAATAGAACCTTGATGTCCTTGGGACTGGAAACGGCATAGATTTTATTCTCAGAAGTTCCCATATTCGCCTGAGTCAGTTTCTGACTTACCACACTCGGTCCGAAATCGATACCGGTAACGTTTGTTGCGGTAACAAAAGGTTTAACCGCCTTATCCCAATAAAGTGTTTTAATCAACATCTCTCTAAAAAGTGGAATCCCAAGTTCAGAATCAGATTGCATGTTTCTTCCGTCAAAAATAGAATAAACTGGAATTTTCAAATCGGAACCTTTAAAATCAAAACCGATTCTTTCCATATCCGACGGAATTGTTTTGTTTGTATCTTCCATATGAGGAGAATGAAAAGGGGCGGTAGTTCTCAGATAAACGAACTTCACTTTTTTTTCGTCCATTTCTGATTTAAATTGTTTACGAAATTCTAATAGAGTTTCTGGGTTTCCGGAAACGATATTGGAATCGGGAGTATTATAAAGACTCACATAGATCGCTTTACTTCCACTTAAACCCAAAGAATCGTTCGTTTTTTTGACTCTGTCTTCCAGTTCTTTTTGAGAGTAACCGATCACTGCAACCATAGGAGCAGGTTGTTTATCGCCTACTTCTTCATTTGCTTTGAGAAGTGCTTCGGAAGGATTGTAAGCGCCTACGAGTTCTTGCGCTCTATAACCGATATACAAAACGAACTTTAAGAATTTGGAAAATGCAGAATAAAAATCCGAACCTTCCTTACCAAGCGCGGTTAACGCGGAAGAGATCACTCCTTGGCTATGTCCGGTGGCTCCGATCGAATTAGAAATCAATTCGGAAACTGGAAAACCTTTGTTTGTGAACGCTACGTAATTCCCCATTTGAGCCAGAAAAATTCCTACGATAGAAACCGGAGCACTACAGAGATAGTTCTCATCCGGTGCAGAATCTGGATTTTTAACCCAACTTTCAAAATCGTAACCGCCGTAGATGATTTTTTTATCGAGTTTAGGAACTTCTTCTGCGATAGCTTTAAAAGAGGTATCAAAGAATTCTTTAAGAGAAGGTTCGGATTCGTAAAGTTTAGAGATTTCTTTTAAAAAGGGAGAACCTTGTCCTCCAAATTGCAAAAAGAGTTTACCTCCGCTTGCTTTGACTTGATTCAAAAAATTTGCGATTGCCATGGACTTTTGTTTTCCTTAGGTGTTTAAGGATGGATCTCGTTTTATAGACGGATTCGCAATTCTTTTTTATCTCCAAAAACTAATGGATATTTTACTGTGGCATGGAAATAGGATCGATTTTTGATAGTATGTGAGTAACAACATTTTCCGAATCAAAATGGAAAAAAATTGAAAGAGGCACTTTCTAAAGCGACACCTACAAGACATTCCGGTTTTTTAAAAATGTCAATTGTATCTAGGATGGATCCAAAGTCATTTAGAAAGATCAAATGATTCATATCAATCTAGACTTCGATTGATTCTCAGACTTTTCCAAAATTCATACAGGGCACAGAAGAGAGCTCTGGAAAATATAGATCCTTATTCATTGAGAAGAATCAATTGGCGTTTGCTGACAAAGTGTTCAAACTTTCTCACAAATTCACTTTCAATAAGAGATAATTTTGTTCGTCTTGCTGAACAAGGATTTAACGAAGCACTTTTGTTCTATAATTATAAAATCCTAATTTTTTAAGATGAGGGTTTTCCATTTCTATAGAAATTTTTGGGAACGAATCCACCATTTGTTTTGGTCCAAACATTTATTCCAGGTTAATTCCGTTTTTTGCAAGTTTGGAAAAGTTCTTTTGTAAGAAAATAGGTTGACCCTATCTCCCAAAGCTTTTTCTATTTTTTTCTGAATCCTACTAAAAGTAAGATTTAGAAATTCCATCAAGATCGGACCTCCTGAGTAATGGAAACACACCGATAAACAGTTTGAATAAAAGATGATCAAAGTTAAAAACCTATCTAAATTCTATGGCAAAAAACTGGCTATAGACCGTCTGAATTTTGAGTTGGGAGAAGGAGAAATCGTAGGCCTTCTCGGTTTGAACGGAGCCGGAAAAACGACTACGATCCGAATTCTCACCGGATATTTGATCGCGTCTGACGGGATCTGCGAGATCGATGGAATCAACACGTTTGAGAATCCACTCGAAGTAAAAAAGAAAATCGGTTATTTGCCCGAAACCCCTCCTCTTTATCCTGAACTTTCGGTTCAAGATTATCTAAAGTTTGCTGCGAGAATCAAACAAGTTTCTTCCGAATTAATCGATTCCGAGATTGATAGAGTTTGTGAAAGAACTTTTCTAACCGATGTTCGTAAGAATGACATTGAAACTCTTTCACTCGGATATCGAAAAAGAGTAGGAATCGCACAAGCCTTACTCGGAAATCCTAGAATCGTTATTTTAGACGAACCTGTTTCCGGACTGGATCCAAAACAGATTGTTGAAATTAGAAATTTAATTCATTCTTTGAAGGACGGACATACGATTTTACTTTCGAGTCATATCCTTCCCGAAGTTTATAAAACCTGCAACCGTTTCCTGTTTTTGCACCAAGGTAGAATGGTATATCAAAGAGATAGAAAACAACTCGAAGAAGAGATGGAAAAAGTTTCGGGTCTTGAAGTGACTCTTTCGGGAGCGGATTCGGAATCTGGTAAGAAATATCTTTCATCTTTTCCAGGAGTGAACTCGGATAAAATTCAATCCATCGGAGAAGATTCTAGAGGAAACACGTTTTTAGTTTCCACTTCTACTGAAAGGGAGTTTAAGGAAAAACTTTTTGCATCCGCTTCTTCTTCTCCTCGTTTGGAATACATTCGTAAACAAGAAGTCACCTTAGAACAGATTTTTATGAATCAGGTTTAAAAAGTTATGTTTCAAAATATTAAATGGATTTTTTTCAAAGAAGTAAAAGTATTTTTCGGAACCTTTATGGCTCCTTTGGTTTTCGGCGGAACCGCCTTTTTAAATTCGCTTTTCGTATTAATTTTAAATTTTAATTCGGGTACGAACTACGTCGATACAACGGTCATTACCTTTCTTTCCTTTATGTCGACGATTATCATTTCAATGTTGATACTTGCAATGGGAAGTATCACGGAAGAAAGAAACCGAGGCACACTTGAGTTTCTTTTTACGGCTCCGATTACCGATTTGGAAATTGTGGCGGGTAAGTTCGCGTTCGGGACTTTGATCTGTTTTTTAATTTCCGTTTTTGTAAACGGATTGTTTCCGATTTTTCTTTATTCTTTTTGGAAGGCTCCACTTTATATCGTTGTATCGGGAACAATAGGAGTTTTTCTTTTGGGGATTTTTTCTTTTGCAGTTGGACTTTTTGGAAGTAGCCTCGGTAAAAATCAAATGATCTCTTTATTGATTTCTATCGTGATCATTTTAACCCTCTGGGTTTCGGGATATTTTTCGTATCTATTCGATTCGGTGACTAGAAAAATTCTTTATCACCTTCATATATTTTCACATTTTATCGCGTTTTGTAAAGGAGTTCTACCTTTGAATGGAATCGTATTCTTTGTAAGCGGTGCGTTATTCTTTCTTTATCTAACCGTAAAAGTTTTAGAATCTAGGAGATGGAGAGGATGAAAACCGTATTGTTAAGAATTTTTCCTTGGGTTTCACTCGCTTCTTTATTTCTCTATTTTCCGGTTAGGGACAGCATACAATTACCCTCTGGTCGTTGGCTTTGGTTGGGTTTTGTGTTGGCGGTTTTAATATTAGAACCGGCCTATAGATGGTTTCAGAAAAAGAACATTCAAGAAGAATGGAATTCTTATATAGCCGCGGGTTTGGGGCTTGTGGCCTTCGGAATTTATCACCTTAGAGTATTTTTAGAAGAGCTTGCGCTGAAGTCCAATTCGATCGGATCCGGAAACGAAAGACTCCGAGAAATTCTTTTAGTACTTTTAATATTTTCTCTGATAGGATTTTTAATTCTGACTTTGTTAAAGGAGTTAGGGAAAGATTCCGCTGGTGCGCAGAGCGTTTTAAAAACCTCAAAACAAGCGTTGGTCAGATATTTTATCATGAACTTGGCGATCGTTTTCGTAGTTCTTGTAATTGTAAATTACATTTCTGTAATGCGCAATCACAACTTCGATCTGAGTTCTAAAGGACAGTATTCCTTTAGTCCAACCGCGATTAAAATTCTAAAGAACGTAAATAAAGAAGTGGATGTAGTCGCTTTTTATCCAAGACCTTTGGAAAATTCCCCCTCAAGTGAAAAAGCAAATTCTTTTTCTTTAAGAAGAATTCGGCCCGATTTAGAGATCTATTTGGATCAACTGAAGTCTTTGAGCCCTCAGTTTAAGGTTCGTTTTATCAATGCAGACGTAGAGTTGGACGAGCTCTCTGAATTTGGTCAGGTTTCTAATGGAGTCATTTTACTAAGAACCAAAAAACTTTTGGCGGAGGTGACCGGAAAACAATACGCGGAACAAAGGCTTTCCATCCGAGAGAAAAATGATCTGGAGGATTTAGAACGTAAGATTGTACAAGCGGTAGTCAATATAACGACCGAAGAGAAAAATATTTATTTTACCCAATCGAACGGAGAAAGATTTTCACCTATCTTTCAAAATCTTCCAAATGAAAAAGTCGGAATTTTATCTAACTCTTTGAGTTTTTTAAACTTTAAAGTAAAAGGGCTTGGAATTGCAGAAGGTTGGCCGTCTAGGATTCCGGAGGATGCGGACGTTCTGATAATTGCCGGACCTACGGTTGCTTTTTCGAAAGAGGCTCAGAGTTCTCTCACCGATTTTATAGAAAAGAAAAAGGGAAAAGTTTTTATCACGGTTGATCCAAAAGGAACTGAAAACTTTGGATGGCTTTTGGAAAAATCTGGATATGAGTTTGTAAGAGGCCCGCTTTCTCAAGTACAGGGACAAGCGGGGATGGTACTTGCAAAGTCTTTTAGAAAACATCCGATTGAAGAGGCGTTAACTAGAAAAGACACGGGCGCCATGTTTCCGTTTGCAGGTTATTTTGTTTCGCAGACAGATCAAGGGCCGGACGGAAAAAATCTGGAAGCGTATCCTTTGATGGAATCCGGAGGAGACGCTATATTAGATAAAAATAATAATGGAAAGTTAGACGCAGGAGAGGAAAGAAGAAACGTAATTTTAGGGATGGTTTTAAAAACGGTTTTGAAGGTTCAAAAAGAACCGGCCGAGGCAAATCCAAAAGCGGGCGAATCTAAACTAGATCCACAAAAAGATTTGAGTTCTACAGGGTTAAACTCCGAGCAAGAAACTATTTCTCAAAACTCCGAAATCCAAAAAGATACTTCTCAAAATACGAATGTAGATTCAAAGGAGGAAGGAAGGGTAGTGATCTTTTCGGGTACTTCTTGGATCACAGATCAATTCATTTCTTACGGAGTGAATTATGAACTTGCAACTTCTTCGATCACTTGGATGTACCAAGATCTTTCTCTGTCTTCCATTCAACCGAAAAAAGAGGAAGTAAACACGGTTTCTTTGACGGATGTTCAAAAACGAGTCGTTTGGATTTTAGGGATGTTTATTTTTCCGGGATTGATCGCGTTTGTTTCCTCGGCGATGCTCATTCAAAAACGTAGAAAAGAAGGGCAAGAATCTTGAAACGTTGGCTTTTTTTAATTTTTGCGTTAGTCGCTCTTGTGCTCAGTTTTTTCTTTTTAGAGGAAAAAAAAGAAGAACGTTCAGAGGTTTCTTTTTGGGAAATCGACATAGATGAAATTGAATATCAACCGCCTACGAATTCTTGGAATGGAGACGATGTTTCCATGTTTTATAAGTCTCCTATTTTTCTTAAAAAAAGAAAAGGAATCAGTGAAAGCGGCAACTTTCTTACGGTCGAATCCAAGGATTTAGAAACTGGAGATACAATTATATTTGAAGGCGGTTATAATTCTGAAAATATTTTCAGAGAACTTTCGGTTTTGAAAGTAAAGGGAATGGAACCGGTTCAAGGAGAGAAAATTTCCACCTCACTCCAATTAAACGACAATTCCCCGAAGATTTTTTTAAAGTCTTCCGGTAAGACTCTGAAAACAATTTGGATCGGAAAAAAGAAAACCGGAGATTCCACTAGAATCATAAAAGAAGGAAACGAAATTTTAATCATTCAAGCAAATACTGCAGATCGTTTTACAAGAGGAATCGGAGAATTTAGACAAAAACAACTCATCAATTTAAAAGACGAATCAGTTGTTGAAACGATTTGGGAAGAAGAAGGAAAAACCATTCGTCTGGATAATCATCCGTTTAAGGAAAAGACGATAAAGAAAAATTTTTGGAGAAGACTTTCCGGTAAACTCATAACGTTAGAACAAACTTTGGGAGATTCTTGGAACAACCAGGTTGTAGGTCAACTCGTGGAATTGTATCCAGATGATCCGAATGGAGCCGGTTATGCGGTAGCTAAACGTTTGACTGAAGTTCCGGCGGAAGTTTCGCTTAAAATTCGAGTCTCCAATGGGGATTGGATTACGTTACGTTACTATCCAAAAACGAATATCAATTCAATCGAATATAGACCTGCGATTCGAATCGTAAATGGTAAATTTTCAGAACCTCCTTTTTATATTCGAGAAGATAGTTTCTTGCGATTAAAAGAAGTTGTGGGGAATTTGGAAAAAGCGGAACAGAAAAAAGAACCCGTAAATCAGAACAATCAAAACAAAAACGGGCTTCCTAAAAAATTGAATCCCCAAAAATGATTATAGATAAAGAACAAGATTTCTCAGACGTAAGAACCGAATTACTTCAAAAAGTTTTTCGGTTTCCTGAAGACGCTTTTGATCTTTATCAGAAGACGGAAGGGTTTGGTTATTTTGAAATTTTAAGAACTCATTTTCTACTTTGGATCTTGGCGCCAGTCGCAAAAATACTATCTAATTTCATTTTTTCGATCCTTTCTTTTGTTCGATATGAAGAAGGCGAATGGAGTTTGTTTTCGGGGGTTCTATTTTCTTTTGTGATGTATCCCGTGGTTTTGTTTTTGGTCGCCCAGTTTGATGTGTTTCGGGTTTTTATGAAAAAAGTAGATCGAACCAAAGGGGAAACTCTCCCGCCCGCAAATATACTACTCGTTTCGTTTCTCCCATTTAGCGCTTCTTCGGTATTCTGGATTTTACCTTCACCGTTACAAGCCGTATTGATCTCGATTTCGTTTTTTCTATCTTGTGTGTTTTCTGTTCGCAGTTTGAAAAAAAAATTGAGTTGGGAAAATAAGGAAATTCTAATATTCTTTTTATCCGGATCTGCTTATTTTTTGACAGGGGTATTATTTTTAACCGTTATCTATAATTTAATCAGGACAATTCTCAATTGAAGATTTATTTAATCGGAATTGGTGGTATTGCGATGGGTAACCTCGCTTATATGCTTCAAAAAAGCGGGTACGAGGTTTCTGGTTCGGATGCGGGAATTTATCCTCCTATGTCGGATAAGTTGAAAGAATGGGGAATCCGGTATTTTGAAGGTTTTAAAACGGAGAATCTCAAAGGTCAGGATCTGGTCGTAGTAGGAAACGCGATTTCAAGAGGAAATCCGGAAGTAGAAGAGATGCTCAATTCAGGAATGGATTATATTTCCATGCCTGCAGCAATTGGAAAGTTTTTTCTCAAAGGAAAAAAAGTAATCGTAGTCGCTGGAACCCACGGCAAGACCACGACTACATTCTTAATTCATCATATACTAAAAGAGAATGGGGTCGAGCCGGGGTTGTTTGTGGGAGGAATTCGAAAAGATGGTCTACCCGGATTTGAATTGGGAAACGGGTCTTATTTTGTGATAGAAGGAGATGAATACGACACTGCGTTTTTTGATAAGTCTTCTAAGTTTTTACATTATAAACCCACCTATGCAGTGTTAAACGCATTAGATTTTGATCATGCAGATATTTTTCCGGATATTACGGCGATCGAAACCATGTTCAAACGTCTGATAAATTTAGTTCCTGGAAACGGAAAAATTTTTTATTGGAGTGGTTCCGGTTCTCTTAAAAAATTAGTTCAACACGTTTCGTTTACAAAGGTAGAAGGATTTGAATGGAATCGTAAGGATTCTTTTCTTACTTGGAAAAAACACGAACTTTTTTGGGGAGATCAAAAGTTAAATCCGTCTTTATTCGGAGATCATAATTATAGAAACATGGAAGTTGCAATTCGAGTTTGTTCCGAAATTTTGAAAATTCAAAACCCTTCTGGTTATAAAGAAGGAATTGCAAAGGCGATCGATTCTTTTCCGGGTGTTAAAAGGAGACAGGATATACTTTTCCAATCTCCGAACTCGATCGTAATGGAAGATTTTGCACATCATCCGGTAGCAGTACACGAAACAATTCATGCAGTTAAAAAAAGATTTCACGGTTATAAGATCATTTCTTTGTTCGAGCCTAGAAGTGCTACCTCTCATAGAAATGTATTTCAAAAAGAATATTCATATTCTTTTATAGGTTCCGATTTAACCATTCTTACTGAAATCCATAATCTTAAAAAAGTATCAAAGGATATTCGTCTGGATGTAAAAAAGTTAGTTCAAAAGCTTTTAAAAAATTCCAAAACGATTCCGGTTTATGCGAAGGATCCTAAGGAGTTGCTCGTTAAACTTGAGAAAATGATTTCACAATTTACGGGTCAAAAAATTCTAATCTTAGCCATGTCCAACGGATCTTTCGGAGGTATTTATCCAGGGCTTGTTGAGTTGGCTCGGAAACACGTATGAACTTATCTGAAGAACTAGATTCTATTTATAAAGAAGCGATTCAAAAAATTGGTTCTTCCATATCCGAAGAAGATTTAGATAAAAATAAAAATGATTTTATCGGAAAAAAAGGAAAGTTGACTGCGGTTTTAAAGAACGTTGTTTCACTTTCTATCGAAGAAAAAAAAACAGTCGGGCAAAAAGCAAACGAACTTTCTAAAAAACTAGAAACATTTGTCTCTGAAACTAAAACTTCTTTAAAGAAAAAACTTTTTGAAAAGCAGGCTGCTTCTGAGTTTTTTGATGTTCTTCGTCCTCTTCCTAAATCTTCGAGCGGAAGTTTACATCCAATTACTCAGATTCAATACGAGATAGAGGACATTTTTGCTTCTATGGGTTTTAGCATAATGGACGGTCCGGAGATCGAAACCGATACCAACAACTTCGGAGCTTTGAACTTTACGGAAGATCATCCGGCGAGAGAAATGCAGGATACGTTCTATCTTGAAAATGGAAATCTTTTACGGACTCATACTTCAGCGATCCAAGTAAGAACATTAAGAAAATTGAAACCTCCTTTCAGGATCATTGCGCCCGGTAGGGTCTTTCGTTATGAGGAAGTAGACGCCTCTCACGAACATACTTTTTATCAGATCGAAGGAATGGTTGTAGGTAAGGATATTTCCGCGGCGAACCTAATTGATACGATGCAGGTTTTACTTTCTAGAATTTTCGAAAAGGAAATCAAAACTAGACTCAGACCAGGATACTTTCCTTTTGTGGAGCCTGGTTTTGAACTGGATATTAATTGTCTTGTTTGCGATGGAAAGGGTTGTCCTGTTTGTAAACAATCCGGATGGTTGGAACTTTTGCCTTGTGGACTCATTCATCCTAACGTTCTTTCTCATGCTGGATTGGATCCAAAAGAATGGACTGGTTTTGCGTTTGGTCTAGGACTTGATAGACTCGTAATGATGCGTTATGGAATCCACGATATTCGTTATTTTCAATCCGGAAACTTAAGATTCTTAAAACAATTCTAATATGATTTCTACACCCATTCAGACTCGATGGATGGACATGGACCCGTTTGCTCATGTGAGTAATTCTGTTTTCGTGGCTTATCTTGAAATTGGAAGAGTGGATTATTGCAAACGTCGTTTGAATGTGAAAGAGATTTTTGAAGTTCCGTTTATTTTAGCGAGAATCGAAATTGATCTTAAAAAATCCATAGAAATACATCATCAAGTAGAAGTACAAACTTCGGTTGTTCGGATCGGAAATAAATCTTGGGACTTTCAATCTAAAATCATAGAAACAAATAGCAAAGAAGTTTTTGCGGTTGCAAAAACGGTTCAAGTTGCGTTTGATCACGTGAACAAGATCAGCATTTTGATCCCCCCTAACGTTAGAGCGGCTTTAGAAGAGGATCTAAAGGAATTCCAGAGTCGCCATTGAAGAAGAAAGAACTGATTCTTGGTCGTGAAACTGTCGCTGCACAATTTATTATTTATTTGTATTCTTTCCATTTTATTAAAATATTTTTATATTGATTTGGATAACTTTTAATGGCATCTTCTATAGTATCATAATCTGAATCTTGTTCTACTTCCCAGTCCTTATTACAGTTAAACCTGTAAACTTTTTTCAAAGTAATTTGTTTTGAATTATATCTTCAAAAGAATTGAATATTTGAATTCTATAATATTTATTGTCGCAAGAATATCATCACTTTTATCCAGTAATCTGTTCCATATTTGAATATAATCTCTTGTAAAGAATTGATCTTTATGTTTTCCTTTCAATAAATAGAAGTTAGGCGAAAATTTTTGGTCTCAAAAAGATCTTTTTTTACTCCGATATTCTTCAACCAATGTGTTAAATGTAGAAATGTATTTTTCAAGTTTAATTTTATCAATATCAGAGTTTAGTAACGGTTTCCCTTTGCCATTAACGATTACGTCTAAGGTTTTTTCTCTATTATCAACTATAGGATTTTTAAGTTTTCTAAACGGTTCTAGAGACGAAGATTCAATATCCGGTCTGACTGCTCGCAACCAAGCAATTTGTTCAGTCGTAAACAGATTAGTGTTAAAGTGAAGAGATTTTAATTCTTTTGTCTTTTCCAAATAGGAGATGTCATTATCCTTTAGTCTTTTTAGATTAAAAGCTAAGAATTTTAATTTTTTACAATGTACTAAAGGTGATAATGACTCTACAACGAATTTTGTCCATACTTTGTTCCCAAAATGTATCTCTTCAATTGTTTCCGAGGATGCAAAATCGGTAAGTTCATGTATACGCGTGAAATCGTCTATGGCAACTCCTTTAAGCGAAGAGTTTTTTGACATATCCCATAATCGGATTGCACGTTGATTCCAATAGAATAATATATATTGAATACTTTTAAGTTTGCTTAAAGCGGAAAGGTCTTCGACTAATGGGCACTTCCAAAAGTAAATGGCTTCAAATTGAGATGCATAATTTTCAACGAAATAATTAAAAGTATCTTGGCGTAGTCCGCTGATCTGAATTGTATTTGCCTGCGGGTTGGATTTAATTGTGTTTATCCTTTCTTTTAAGATTTTCCCTCCGGAAATATCATCTTCAATTAAGTTAAGAACACCATCATTATTCTTATACACCTTTTCCAAATAGTATATTAAGGATTTATTTTTATCGTAGTTCATAATAATT